>JBAQBC010000360.1:0-12314 GCA_049286035.1 Xanthobacteraceae bacterium | reverse complement strand
CCGACGCCCTGCGGCGGATCGGGATCGTGGTTGCCGGCAAGCCAGAGCCAATCGCGGCCGCGCTGCAAGGCAGCGAGCGCCGCTCGCGAAACGTCGGGCATGCGCGCCGGGCCGCCGCCGTCATGAAAGCTGTCGCCCAAAGCCACGACCAGAGCGGGGCTGTAATGTTCGATCAGCTTCGCTAACCGCGCTAGCGTGGCGGTGGTGTCATAGGGCGGCAACAGCACGCCGCGCGTCGCAAAGGCCGAGCCTTTCTCAAGGTGCAAATCGGCGACCGCGAGCAGCCTCTCATCGGGCCAATAAAGCGCCCCCGCCGGATCGGCGGCGAGCGTCGCGTCGGCGATGGCGATCTCATGCGCGGCGCGCCCGCGAGCCGGTTCAAATTTCGGAACCGGGTCGGCGCGGCGCACCGAATGACCAGCTGAAGGCGCAGCGTTCATTGCATGGCCTCCTTCACCAATTCGGCCTCGGTCTCGGCAAGGAGGTCATCGGCGGCCTCGCCATAGACCTGCTCGCGGCCGATCTCCAGCATCACCGGAACGGCGAGCGGAGAGACGTGATCGAGCGCCTTATGCACGATTCGGCCCTTGATGCGCGAGAGCATTTCGCCGAGCCGGCGCACGTCGAGGAGGCCGGTCGCGGCATCGGCACGGGCGGCGCGCAACAGGACATGATCGGGCTGATGGCTACGCAGCACGTCGTAGACAAGGTCGGTCGAAATCGTCAGCTGGCGGCGCGATTTTTCCTGGCCCGGGAAGCGCCGCTCGATCAAGCCGGCGATGATCGCGCAATTGCGGAAGGTGCGTTTCATCAGCGCCGATTCGGCAAGCCAAGCTTCGAGATCATCGCCGAGCATGTCCTCATCGAACAAAGCGGCGAGTGAAAGCTCGCCCTTCGATATCCGCGCGGCGAGGTCGCCAAGCCCCCAGACCGCCAGCGCATATTCGTTGGCAACGAATCCCAAGGGGCGCAATCGCGCGCGTTCGAGACGGCGCGTAAGCAGCATGCCGAGCGTCTGATGCGCGAGCCGGCCCTCGAACGGATAGCAGACCAGGTAATTCTTATTGGCGCGCGGAAAGGTCTCGATCAAGAGTTCGCGCCGGCCCGGCAGCTGCGATCGCCACTTTTGAATCTCGAGCCATTCACGGACCTGCTCGGGCAGGCCGCGCCAGGCCAGCGGATCGGAAATGATTCCGCGCACGCGATCGGCAAGATAAGTCGAGAGCGGAAATTTGCCGCCCTCATAGGCGGGTACTTTCGGATCCTCCGCCGTGGTGCGCGAGACATAAACCTCGTCCTCGACCAGGGCTTCGTACTGGAGAATTTCACCGGCAAACACGAAGGTGTCGCCCGGCACTAACATCTCGATGAAATATTCCTCGACCTCGCCGAGAAGCCGCCCGCCGCGCGGGATGAGCTTCGAGGCGCGCGAACGAAGGAGCCGCACTTTAAGCATGTCGGCTTCGACTATGGTGCCGACATTGAGCCGATAACGCTGCGCCACAATCGGATGGGCGATGCGCCAGCGGCCGTCCTTGCCTTGACGGATGCGAGCGAAGCGTTCGTAGGCTTTAAGCGCATAGCCGCCGGTGGCGACGAAATCCACCACGGCGTCGAAATCGCCGCGAGTCAATTCCGCATAGGGCGCCGCCGTCGCGACCTCGCGGTAGAGTTCATCGGCGAGGAACGGCGCGGCGCAGGCGCAGCCGAGCACGTGCTGCGCCAGCACGTCGAGCGCGCCGATGCGCGAGGCCGGCGTATCTTGCGCATTTTCGGCGACCGCATCGAGCGCGGCGCGGCATTCCAGCACTTCGAAGCGGTTCGCCGGGACGAGCACGCCCTTGGACGGCTCGTCCATGCGGTGATTGGCGCGGCCGATCCGTTGCAATAAGCGCGAGGCGCCCTTCGGCGCCCCGACATTGATGACGAGATCGACATCGCCCCAGTCGACGCCGAGATCGAGCGAGGAGGTGCAGACGACCGCGCGCAACCGGCCCGCCGCCATGGCGGCTTCGACCTTGCGCCGCTGCGCCACGTCGAGCGAGCCGTGATGCAGCGCGATAGCGAGATTGTCGTCGTTGAGATGCCACAGATCCTGGAAGATGCCTTCGGCCTGGCTGCGAGTATTGACGAAAACCAGCGTGGTGCGGTGGGTCTTGATGAGCGCATAAAGTTCGGCAAGCGCATAGCGCGCCGAATGACCGGCCCAGGGGATGCGCTGACCCAGGTGCTCGTCGCTGTCGAGCATCGTCACCTGCGGCGGCGCGCCGCCTTCCGCCACGATCAGATCGGCGCGCGCCCGCCCGTCGCGCTGCGGGACCATGAAACGGCAGAGATCGTCCGGCTGGGCAACGGTTGCCGAGAGGCCGATGCTGGTCAGCTCCGAGGCGATGCGGAACAAGCGGGCGAGGACGAGCGACAGCAAGTCGCCGCGTTTCGAGGTGACGAGCGCATGCAGCTCGTCGAGAACGACGCGGCGGAGCGTCCCGAACAGATAGGGCGCATCGGCGGACGCCAGAAGCAGCGCCAGTTGCTCCGGCGTGGTCAGCAGCATGTCCGGCGGGTGGCGGCGCTGGCGCTGGCGTTTTGAGGCCGGCGTGTCGCCGGTCCGCGTCTCGACGCGGATCGGCAGCGCCATTTCCGCAACCGGAATTTCAAGGTTGCGCGCGACATCGACCGCGAGCGCCTTCAACGGCGAAATGTAGAGCGTGTGCAGGCCGCGATGCTCTCTCTGCAAGCGGCGGAAATGCGCGCTCAACTCGACCAGACTCGGCAAGAAACCGGCCAGCGTCTTACCGCCGCCGGTCGGCGCGATCAGAAGCGCCGAGCGGCCGGCATGCGCCTTCGCCAGAAGTTCGAGCTGATGCGGCCGCGGCGTCCAGCCGCGGCTGGCAAACCAGCGCGTGAATATCTCCGGAAGCACTGCCGGTCGGTCGATGATCGTCACGCGCCTTGGACCTTTTCAGTGCTCGCACGTGGTTATGGCCAAGAGGCCATCCACCGGTAGGCCCTTTTCGGTGCGGATGGTGGCCTTTTCGAGGGTTACCAACTTCAATCCAGCGCTGATAATCACTTCGCGCAAATAGCGCTCGCCATGCGCAAAGCGCAGCGTCGGCAACAGCGTGACGCCGGCTCCCGAATGCGTCTCGACGGTGAATGCGGCGATGCCGCGCGGCGCCAGCACGCGAGCGATATCGGCGAGCACCGGTGCAAGGTCGCTGACGTAAACGAACACGTCGGCCGCAACGACCAGATCGTACTTTGCGTCCTTGGCGATCTCATCAGACAGGAACGCCGCCAAATTGCCGACGACAAGCCGATCATAATTGCCTTTGGCTTCGGCGCGGGCGACCATCGCCGCGGAGAGATCGACGCCGACGAGCCGGGCGGCGAAGGGGCGAAATACCTGGCCGGCGAGCCCGGTGCCGCAACCCAGATCGAGCAGCGATTCAAACCGCATCGGACGCCCCAGCGCCTCCAGCGCGGATTTCACCGCGTCGCGAAGGAGCGCTGGGCCGCGATAGTGCAGATGTTCGGTCAGCGCGGCGTCGTAGCGGCCGGCATATTGGTCGAACAGCCGCCGCACATAGGGCTCGGTCATCGCCGGCGCTCCCGCCCCGGCGCCGAGCCGCGCCAGCTGCAGCCGCGCGCCGTGATAGTCGTCGGGGTCGGCGCGGCTCGCCTCACGGAACGCGGCCACGGCGCCGTCGCGATCGCCCAGCCGGTCGCGGATGGCGCCAAGCGCGAACCAGGCGGTGGCGAAGCCGGGCGCAGTCTCGACGGTTTGCATCAGAACATCCGCTGCGGCGCCAAAATCGCCGCGCGCAGCGAGGTCGACCGCGGCCTTGTAACGGCGGTCGCTGACAAGGTCGCCGGAGGATACAAACAATGGGCCACTATTGGGGCCGGTATCGGTCATGCAAAACTCTTGTCGTGCAAAACTCTTGGAACGCTCGCGCCGGGTTCGATCGTGATTATTTATGACTCGTGATCCGACCTGAAGACATTCTTGTTCCCTCGCCGTCCGGCGTTTGTTGCAAACGCGGCGGATTTCATATCGACCCGACCCGGCCGGTCCAGCGCGCGGTCATCACCCATGCCCATTCCGATCACGCCCGCGCCGGCCATGGCGCCGTGCTGGCAACGCAGGAGACGCTCGACCTGATGCGGTTGCGTTATGGCGAGAATTTCGCCGGCGCAACGCAGGCCTTGGCTTACGGCGAAACCGTCAACCTTGCCGGCGCGGCAATCACGCTGCATCCCGCCGGGCATATCCTCGGATCGGCGCAGGTTGCAGTCGAAGTGGATGGGCTGCGCGTGGTCGCCTCCGGGGATTACAAAAATACCGCCGATCCGACTGCCGATCCAACCTGTGCGCCATTCGAGCTCGTGCGCTGCGACCTTTTCATCACCGAAGCGACATTCGCACTTCCGGTGTTTCGTCATGGCGAGCCGGACGCCGAGATCGGCAAGCTTCTGCATTCGCTCGTGCTGTTTCCCGAGCGCGCGCACCTCGTCGGCGCTTATTCCATCGGCAAAGCGCAGCGGCTGATCGCGCTGTTGCGAAAAGCGAGTTACGAGGCGCCGATTTATCTGCATGGCGCGATGGAGAAGATCACGAACTATTACACCGAACGCGGCATTGCGCTCGGTGAGTTGCGCCTCGCGCGCGGCGCCACCAAAGCCGATCTCGGCGGTACGATCACGATCTGCCCGCCTTCGGCATTGAACGATCTGTGGACGCGGCGCTTTCCCGACCCCGTTGCCGCCTTCGCGTCGGGCTGGATGCGGGTGCGCGCCCGCGCGCGCCAGCAGGGCGTCGCGCTGCCGCTGGTGATTTCCGACCATGCCGATTGGGATGGACTAACCGCCACAATCGCGGCAACCGGCGCGGGCGAGATCTGGGTCACCCATGGCCAAGAGGACGCGCTGATCCATTGGTGCACCACGCGCGGTTTGAAGGCGCGGCCGCTCGACATCGTCGGCTATGGGGATGAGGAAGGCGACGAAGGCGGCGAAGACGCGTCATGAATCGTTTCGCCGAGCTGCTCGATCGCCTCGCCTATGAGCCGAGCCGCAACAACAAGCTGCGGCTGATGATCGATTATTTTCGTTCTACTGCCGATCCGGAGCGTGGCTGGGCGCTCGCAGCGCTCACCGGTGGGCTCAGCTTTCCGCATGCCAAAGCCGGTCTGATCCGCAGCCTGATCGCCGAACGAACCGATCCGGTTCTGTTCGAGCTTTCTTACGATTACGTCGGCGATCTCTCCGAGACCGTCGCAGTGATGTGGCCGACGTCAGCACATCCCTCATCTGGAAAATCAGAGCCACCGCATAAAATCTTTCCCTCCATTTTGGATTCGAGATCGACCCCCACCCGGCGACCTGTGGTCGCCGACCTCCCCCTTTCAGGGGGAGGCGATAATTTTGAGGGAGAGAACACTCTCACCCTCACCGACGTGGTCGAGACGCTGGCGAGGCTAGGCAAGGCACAATTGGCGCAGCAGCTCGCGCGCTGGCTTGATGCGCTCGACGAGACCGGCCGCTGGGCGCTGATCAAGCTCGTCACCGGTGGTCTGCGCGTCGGCGTGTCGGCGCGCCTCGCCAAGGCCGCGGTCGCCGCGCTCGGCGACAAGGACGTTCACGACGTCGAGGTGATCTGGCCCGCGCTCACGCCACCGTACCGCGAATTATTTGCCTGGCTGGAGGGGCGCGCGGACAAACCGGCCAGCGACGATCCGGCGCCGTTCCGGCCGCCGATGCTGGCGCATGCGCTCGATGATGCCGATCTCGCCGCGCTGAACCCGGCCGACTTCATGGCGGAGTGGAAATGGGACGGTATCCGGGTGCAGGCGGTCGCCGGCCGAGAAGACACCCCCGACGGCAGGCTGGTCGCGCGGCTGTACTCGCGCACCGGCGAGGAAATTTCGAAGAGCTTCCCAGATCTTGTCGAGGCGCTGCGCTTGCCGGGCGCGGTCGACGGCGAACTTTTGATCATGCGCGATCGCCGGGTGCAGACGTTCAACGTGCTGCAGCAGCGGCTCAACCGCAAAACCGTCACTGCCAAGCTGATGGCGGAATTTCCCGCGCATCTGCGCGCCTATGATCTTTTGGCCGACGGCAAGGAGGATTTGCGCGAGCAGCCCTTTGCCGAGCGGCGGGCGCGGCTCGAAAGTTTCGTCGTGCGGCTTAACGATGAACGGATCGACTTGTCGCCGCTCATTGCATTCCGCAGCTGGGACGATCTGACCGCAGCGAGAAAAAATCCGCCAGCCGCGGGCGCCGGTCCCGACGCGGCGGCGGTCGAAGGCCTCATGCTCAAAGCGCGCAAGGCGCTGTATCTGCCGGGACGGCCAAAAGGACTGTGGTGGAAATGGAAGCGCGATCCCTTCATCATCGATGCGGTGCTGATGTATGCGCAGCGCGGACACGGCAAGCGTTCGTCCTATTATTCCGACTATACGTTCGGGGTCTGGACCAAGAGCGAAGACGGCGACGAGCTGGTGCCGGTGGGCAAGGCTTATTTCGGTTTTACCGACGAGGAGTTGTTGCAAATCGATCGTTTCGTGCGGCGAAACACGATCGAGCGGTTCGGTCCGGTGCGCGAGGTCGCGCACGAACCTGATCGCGGCCTGGTGCTGGAAGTGGCGTTCGAAGGCCTGCAGCGATCCTCGCGTCACAAATCGGGTCTGGCGATGCGATTTCCGCGCATCAACCGGCTACGCTGGGATAAGCCGCCGCGGGAGGCGGATCGTCTCGATCGGCTGGAAGCATTGCTCGACCGCATCGAGCAGGGCCATTTGCAAGGGCAGATCGCGTGACCCGCCAAAGCGCCGGACGCACTACCGCCCTCAAGCTCCGCCGCGGGCGCCGAAGCGATCTTGGCGCCTTGGTAGCACTCGAACGCGAGATCTTTAACAGCCGGCTTTTTGCCGGGCATTTGATTTCGCGCGCGAGCTTTCGGCGTTTGCTCGCTTCACCGAGCACGACCTTCATCGTCGCCGAAGCCGGCGCGCAGATTACTGGTTATCTACTCGTTCTGTACCGCGCCGACTCCCTCGCCGCACGGATATACTCGATCGGCGTCGCTGCCCGTTTCCGCCGACGCGGATTGGCGCGAAGGCTGGTGGCGGCGGCCGAGAAGGCCGCCGCCAGACGCGGCCGCAAAGCCATCCGGCTCGAAGTGCGGGCCGACGATCGAGGAACAATCGCGTTGTACGAGTTATGCGGTTATCATCGCGTCGGGTGCGCGCCGGGGTATTATGGGGGCCGTGTCGACGCGCTTCGCCTTGAAAAGGCGCTCGGCAAGGAACCGCGCCAGCATTCATGAGTCTTTTACGTGCAGTCGCCATTGTCTCCAATTCCCGCTATGACCACCGCTTCCCGCTATGACCACCGCGTGCCGCGCCTGACATCAACCGTATGATCGGTCTCACGTCACATGTCGGCCTCGACCTGAAAGGGACCCGCCCATGACCGGCTGGGTCATCCTTGTCGATCAGTCCCGCGACCTGCCGAACGCCGAGACCCCTCACAAGGTCATTACCACAAGCGAGTATCTGGCGCGGCCGCGCCTGTTCGAGGTAGGGCGGCCGAAGCTCGTCAATCTCGCGCGCTCCTATGCCTACCAATCGAAGGGTTATTACGCCTCGTTGTTGGCGGAGGCGCGCGGCCACCGCGTCGTGCCCACCGTCGAGACAATGCTCGAATTGCGCGAACAAAAGCTCTACGAGCACGCGCTCCCCGACCTCGAGGAAGAGCTGAATCGCTGCGCCCGGCGCGCCGACTTGCAATATGAGGGCGACTTCAAGCTCTTGGTCTGCTTCGGCATCGCCCGCGACGACCGCTTCGAGCCGTTCGGCCGGCTGTTGTTCGACTGGTTCCGCTGTCCGGCCCTCGAAGTGATTATCGAGACCGGCGGCAAGTGGCTCTCCATCGAGCGCATTCGGCCGCGCGCCATCACGCGGCTTGCCAACGGCGAAGCCGACTTCTTCCGCGAGTCCTTGCACAATCACACCAAGCGCGAATGGCGCGACCCCAAAGCGCGCTCAGTCGCCAAATACGATCTCGCGGTGCTTTATGATCCGAACGAGAAGACCGCGCCGTCGTCGCCCGATTCGATCAAGCACTTTGTCCGCATCGCCGAAAAAATGTCGGTCGACGTCGAGCCGATCACCAAGCGCCAGCTCGCCGAGCTTGCCGAATTCGACGGCCTATTCATCCGCGAGACCACGTCGATCGACAACCACACCTACCGCTTCGCACGCCGCGCCTGGCAGGAGGGCATGCCGGTCATCGACGATCCGATCTCGATGATCCGCTGCACCAATAAAGTCTTTTTGGTGGAGCTGTTGCAGCAGAACCAGGTGCCGACGCCACCCACGGTCATTCTCGCCGAGGACACCGATTTCAATAAAGCGATCGACGAGCTCGGCTTGCCGCTGGTCGTGAAAATTCCTGACGGCTCGTTTTCGCGCGGCGTGCACAAGATCGCTTCACCCGCCGAGTTCCGCCGCATCTGCGACGAACTGTTCGAGGAGACCGATCTGCTATTGGCGCAGAAATTTCTGCCGACCGATTTCGATTGGCGGGTCGGCGTTCTCGCCGGCGAGCCGCTCTTCGTCTGCCAATACCGCATGGCGCGCGGGCATTGGCAGGTCGTGAAATACCGGCCGGACGGCTCCTCGCACGAAGGCGGCTTCCGCGCCTTCGGCCTCGACCAGGCCCCGCGCGAAGTGATCGACATCGCGGTGCGCGCGGCGCGGCCGATCGGCGACGGCTTCTATGGCGTCGACCTCAAACAGACCGAGAGCGGCATTGTCGTGATGGAAGTCAACGACAATCCGAGTCTCGAACACGGCATTGAAGACTCCGTCGGCAAGGATGAAATCTGGATGCGGCTCTTACGCTGGTTCATCGATAGATTTGAGCAGTAGAAAGCATTCCGTCACCCTGAGGGACGACGGCCACTTCGCTCAGCGCCGGAATGACGCGGTCACCGTTATTACGCCTCGACTTTGTCCTTGGCCCCCTTCGCCACCTGATCGAGCGGCCAGCGGGCACGCGCGGCGACCTCGAGCGGATCGATCAAGCCAAGCGCCAGCCGTTCGGCGCCGGCCCAGGCGATCATCGCGGCATTGTCGGTGCACAGAGCGGGCGGCGGCGCCACCAGTTCGGTGCCGACTTCGAAGGCGACCCGATGCAGCACTTTACGGATCGCCTGATTGGCGGCGACGCCGCCGGCGCAGACCAGCGCATTCGGGCTGCCGATCTGGGCGCGGAACAGCCGCAAGCCGCTGCGGAGGCGATCTTTGACGACGTCAACCACCGCCTGCTGGAACGAGGCGCAGAGATCGGCAACGTCCTCGTCGCTCAGCGGCGCGATCTTTTCCGCCTCGAGGCGGAGCGCCGTCTTCAGCCCCGAGAACGAGAAGTCGGCGTCGGCGCGCCCCGTCATCGGCCGCGGCAAGGCAAAGCGTTCGCCGTCGCCGCGCGCGGCTTCCTTCTCGACAAGCGGCCCGCCCGGATAACCGAGGCCGAGCAATTTCGCTGTCTTGTCGAAAGCCTCCCCGATGGCATCATCGACGGTGCCGCCGAGGCGCAGGTAATCGCCGATCCCGCGCACGCCGAGAATCTGGGTGTGGCCGCCGGAAGCGAGGAACAGGCAATAGGGAAAGGCGGCGCCGTCGGTCAGTCGCGCGGTCAGCGCATGCGCTTCGAGGTGATTGACGGCGAGCAAAGGCTTGTCATGTGCGAGCGCAATGGCTTTCGCGGTGGTCAGCCCGACGATGACGCCGCCGATGAGGCCGGGACCGGCCGCGGCAGCGATGCCGTCGAGCGCCGCGAATGACATTTGCGCCTCGGCCATCGCCTTGGCGATGATGCGGTCGAGCGCCTCGACATGGGCACGGGCGGCGATCTCCGGAACGACGCCGCCGAATTCGGCATGTTCGCTGATCTGGGAGAGCACAATATTCGACAGAATGCGGCCGCGGCCGTCGTCGCTTCGGCTCACCACCGCGGCGGCTGTTTCATCGCAGGTCGTTTCGATGCCGAGAATGTTCATCGGTGTATTATAGGCGCATGATCCGAAAAGTGGGCACCGGTTTCCCGCCTGCGCGAAGCCTCGGCTGCCGCTCGTTGTTCCGGTTGGTGCTTCGGCGGGCGAAGGCAGGTCGGACAAGATCATGCGCAAACAAAAATGTTAGGCACTCATAGTAACCTAACTTAATCGGACCGCGATTTAATGACCCAATCCTCGACTCCGGCACGCTTGTTACGCATCGGATCGCGCGGTTCGCCGCTGGCGCTCATTCAGGCGCGGCAGGCGCGGAGCGCGCTCGCCAAGGCTACCGGCCTCGCGCCCGAACAGATCGAAATCTCGATCATCCGCACCTCGGGCGACAAGATCCAGGACCGGCCCGATGAAGCGAGCCTGGCCGACGCCGGCGGCAAAGGGCTGTTCACGAAAGAGATCGAGGAGGCGCTCTTGTCCGGCGCGATCGATTTCGCCGTGCATTCATCGAAAGACATTCCGGCGGTGTTGCCGACGGGGCTTACCCTTGCCGCGTTCCTGCCGCGCGAGGACCCCCGCGACGCGCTCGTCAGCCACAAAGCTAAAACTCTTCGCGATCTGCCCCGCAACGCGCGCCTCGGCACGTCATCGCCGCGGCGTCAGGCTTTGCTCATGCGCGCGCGGCCCGATCTGCGCATCGTGCCGTTGCGCGGCAATGTCGAAACCCGGCTGCGCAAGATTGAAGCCGGCGAGATGGACGCCGCCGTGCTCGCGGTTGCCGGCTTAAAGCGGCTCGGACTTTTTTCGGCGATCGCCACCGCGCTCGAGGTCGATGAATTCTTGCCGGCGGCCGGCCAGGGCGCCATCGCTATCGAGACGCGCGCCACCGATGAGAGCGCCCAGGCGCATGCCGCCGCTATCGACGATGCCGACACCCACACCGCGCTTGCCGCCGAGCGCGCCTTTCTTGCCGCGCTTGGCGGCTCGTGCCGTACCCCGATTGCCGGTCATGCACGCATCGACGGCGACACCGTGACCTTTCGCGGCCTCCTCGCCAAAACCGACGGCAGCGAGACAATAGAAGTTTCCCGGCAGGGCCGCCGCGCCCACGCGGCGGCGCTCGGCTCCGATGCCGGCCATGAAATCAAGGCGCGCGCCGGCGCCGGCTTCTTTGTCGAGGATTGAGAATTGCGCATCCTGGTGACGCGACCGCAACCGGGCGCCGCGCAAACCGCCGCCGCTTTGCAAGCGCGCGGCCACGAGCCGATCGTCGCGCCGCTGTTTCAGATTGAGATTCTTTCCAGGGTCGACCCGAAAGCTGCGCAATGGGCGGCAATCTTGATCACCAGCGCCAATGCGCTGCCAGGGATTCTGAGATCCGCCGGGCGCAGCGCCTGGCGCGGCGTGCCGATTTTCGCGGTTGGCGATCGGACCGCACAGGCGGCGCGCGAGGCCGGTTTCACCAATGTCACCTCGGCGGCCGGCAATGTGAATGATCTTATCGGCGTCGTCGCCGCACAATTAAAGCCGCCGGCGCGACTTCTCTATTTGGCCGGCGAAGAACGCACCGGCGATCTCGCCGGAGCGCTGCAGGCAAAAAATTTCGCGGTCGACACCGTCGTGGTCTATCGCTTTCTGATTGCGCCAATTCTTCCGGAACCAGCCGCAGCGGCGCTGGCGAGCGACATCGAGGGCGCGCTGCATTTCTCGCGCCGCGGCGCCGAGGCTTTTCTCAATGCAGCGCGCAATTCGCGCTTGCTCGAGGCCGCGCTAACCAAGCCGGTCCATTTCTGCATGTCCGAGCAAGTCGCCGCGCCGCTGCGCCAAGCCGGCGCGATGCATATCCAAATCGCAACGCGGCCGAACGAGGACGCCTTGGTCGAACTCTGCGGCCAAAGTGAAATGACTTAGGTTAGTCGACATTTCGGCTTAGCGTGTTGTTTGAGCATGATCTAGGCAAAGCATTTACGCGGCATCTGCTTTAATAAGGACGGCATGACGAGCGAAACGGACGACAAAACAGGCCGGCGGCCTCCGACCATCGAATTGGCGGCGACCGAGGTCGATGGCTCAGCCGACAAACCCGCAACAGGCGAAGCCGAGGCGGGCACTAGCGGCGCGGCCGAGACCGTTAGTTCGAATGCAGCCGCCCCTGGCGCATCCGGCCGGCGCTTCGCGTCCCTCATTGTTGGCGCGCTCGTCGGCGCCGCCGTAATGGCCACGGCCGCGGCCACACTCTGGTTTACCGGAATCATCCCGTCGCGCGAGACCGCGCCGGCCGCCACGGCCGCCTCGGATA
>JBAQBC010000359.1:0-1564 GCA_049286035.1 Xanthobacteraceae bacterium | reverse complement strand
GTTGCGTTGAGGCGCCAGGCAGAGGCGGACCGGTCCCGATGTCCCCTCAGTTACCGCGATTAGGCCACCGGTGGCCGGTATCAAAGCGGGTGAATAGCTCACGAGCGCCTGACGACGATCCGACGCTCATTGAACGCATGAATTAACGCCTGGGTCGAATGTCCGCTTTCGGGGGTAAAGCGGACATCGAAATTTGAGAGCGTCACGTCCGCTTTTGACCCAAAGCGGACATCGGCGGCTCGGAATTGCAGCCGTGCAAACTGACCCCTGAACCCCATTTCGCTTCTGGCAAATCCCTGCTGTAATCATCGATGCAGTTGGCGTGTCCTAAGCCTTGGGGAAGGCGATGCGACGACGCGATTTCGTAAAAGGAATTGTTGGTTCAGCGGTTTCTTGGCCGCTAGCGGCGCGCGCGCAGCAGGCGGCGATGCCGGTGGTTGGCTATCTCGGCAGCCAGTCGGCAGCTTCCGTAGTCTCGCAGATTGCTGCGCTGAAGGACGGCCTGAAAGAGACCGGATTTGCCGTCGGCCAGAACGTTCAGATGGAATTTCTGTGGGCGGACGATCAGTACGACCGCCTTCCGGCGATGGCGGCCGAGTTCGTGCACAGACAAGTCGCAGTGATCGTCGCCGGCGGCGGGAATGTCTCGGCACTGGCGGCGAAGGCCGCGACCACAACAATCCCGATCGTGTTCCCGATCGTCACCGACCCGGTGAAAGGCGGTCTGGTCGCCAGCCTCAACCGGCCCGGTGGCAACCTCACCGGGATCGCCGCGTTGACCATTGAGCTCGATCCCAAGCGGCTGGAGCTATTGTGCGACCTGCTGCCCCGGGCCCGCGTGATCGGTGCGCTCATCGACAGTAATCGGCCCGAGGCCGATGACCAGGCGCGCAGCTTGCAGACCGCGGCGCAAACCCTCGGTCGCCAAATAGTTGTCGCCAAAGTCGCCGCCGAAGGCGAATTCGATAACGCCATCGCGGCGCTCGTCTCGCAAAAAGCCGATGCGATCGTGGTTGGAGCATCGCCACTTTTCAACAGCCGCCGCGATACGCTTATCGCCTCGGCCGCGCGCCGTGCGGTGCCGACGATCTATCAGTTCGGCGAATTTGCTGAATCTGGCGGCTTAATCACCTATGGCGCCAGCGCGGCCGATTCCTACCGACAGGCAGGCATCTATGTCGGCCGGATTCTCAAAGGCGAGAAGCCGGCCGACTTGCCGGTCGTACAGCCAACCAAGTTCGATCTCGTCATCAATCTCAAGACCGCCAAGACCCTCGGTCTTAATGTGCCGCAAGCGTTGCTTGCGACCGCCGACGAGGTAATCGAATAAATGGTCGTGATGTCGCTTATTGACCCAAAGCGGACATCGACGAACTCCACATCCGAACCTTCCAATGTGCTATATTTGAACCGGTACGAACCCCTGCTTTGAGCATAGGGGGTCGGAATGAAGCGCCGTGAGTTCGTTAGTTTATTCGGTGCTGCAATCACCTGGCCGCTTGTTGCGCACGCGCAGCAGCCGACCTTGCCGGTGGTTGGTTTTCTCAATGCCGCGTCTGCCCAG
>JBAQBC010000358.1:0-11824 GCA_049286035.1 Xanthobacteraceae bacterium | reverse complement strand
CTTTAGTCGCCGCCGGCTACGCACCGGAGATGGCCTATTTCGAGTGCGTGCACGAGGTGAAGCTGATCGTCGACCTCATCTATGAGGGCGGCATCGCCACCATGAATTACTCGGTGTCGAATACCGCCGAGTACGGCGAATATGTTTCCGGCCCTCGCGTGGTCGACGACAAGACGCGCGCCGAGATGAAAAGCATTCTCGGCGACATCCAATCGGGAAAATTCGTCAAGGAATGGATGCTGGAGAACAAGGTCAATCAGACCTCGTTCAAAGCGATGCGCGCCAAGTGCGCCGCCCACCCGATCGAGCAGGTCGGCGCCAAGCTCCGCGAGATGATGCCGTGGATCAAGGACCGCGCGCTGGTGGACAAGAGCAGAAACTGATCCACGGCATCTTGAGCAACACGGGTTCGCAAGCGAGCCCTGGTGGGATCAAGGACCGTGCGCTGGTGGACAAGAGCAGAAACTGATCCACGGCATTTTGGCTTAAGACGGGCTCGCAGGTGCAAGCCCTGGTGGGATCAAGGACCGCGCACTGGTCGATCGATTGCGCGACTGATCGCCGCTGAGGTGTAAGAAATTCAAACCAAGCGCATCAAAATCCTTGAAATGACGGAATAATTACAGTTTTATGACAGCGCGCCGTGCGCCGGGGGAAGTTGTCGCCGGAGTAGGTCATTTCCGGGCACGGGCGCGCGGTCATGCGGGCCCTCATTTCGCGCTTGCGCCACACCGTTACTGGCTTGCCGGCCCGGCACGGATCGCGCCGACTGGCCTTGATCGCTATCCCGCACGTCCTCGCATTGGCGGTCATGCTCGCGACCGAGACCGGCAGTACCGCGATGGCGGCATTTTTGCTGACCTGGGGAATCTTCAATCTCGTCGCCATCGCGCTGACGCGGCGGCCGCTGTTCGCCGGCCTGGTCTCGCTGGTGCCGATGACGCTGCTCGTGCTGCTGTCGCAGCTTAAATATAACGTTCTGATGATGACGGCGAATTTCGTCGATCTGATGATCGTCGATACCGACACCGTCAGCTTTCTGTTCACGATTTTCCCGGGTCTCAAAACAATCGTGACGCTGAGCGCCGCGGCGCTGGTGCCTCTGCTCATATGCGCCTGGCGCTTTGATCGGTTCCGCGTGCGCCGGAGCATTGGCTTATTATCGGCGATCGGCTGTGTCGCAGGCCTTATCGCGCTCGAAACCCATTTCCCGATGGAGCCGTTCGAAGCCTTTTACGGCGGCAATCTCGTATCCTCGTTCGCGCGGTCCGGCGTCGACGCGGTTGCCGAACTGATGACGCATGGGCTGATGCGGTCCGATGCCATTGCCGCCGAACGCTTGCAGCGCTTTCCGGATAAATGCCAGCCCGCGGCGCCGCCGCCGCACATCATCCTCATCCACGACGAATCGAGCTTCGATATCCGCATGGCGCCGGGAATCAAGGTGCCGCGCGGCTATGGCGCGCATTTCAAGTCGTTCGACGGCAAGCAACGCAATTTTTTGGTCGAAGGCAACGGCGGGCCGAGCTGGTTCACCGAGTACAACGTGCTCGCGGGGCTGTCGGCGCGCTCGTTCGGCCGCTTCGCCTATTTCGTGACGCGCATTGCTGCCGGCCGTGTCAATCGCGGCCTGCCGGCAGCGCTGCAACGCTGCGGCTATCATACGTTCTCGCTTTATCCGGCACTCGGCGCTTTCATGAGCGCGCGGAATTTCCAGGCCACGACCGGCGTGCAGCGCTTTTACGATCAACACGACCTCGGCGCCCGGGATCTGGAGCCGGATAGTTTCTTCTTCAACGCCGCTGCACGCATGATCGGCGAACAGCGCGCGCACGGACCGATGTTTCTATTCGTCTATCTCGCCGCAAATCATTTTCCATGGGACCATCGCTATCGACCCGATCTGATGACGGAGTGGCAGGATCTCGGCAATGTGCCGCCGGTCGATGAATATCTGCGCCGTCAGGCGATGAGCGTGAAGGACTACGCTGATTTTCAGACGCGGCTGAAGCGGGACTTCCCCAACGACGCTTTTCTTATCGTTCGGTTCGGCGATCATCAGCCGGACTTTTCCCCGTCCCTGATCGATCCCACACTTGACGATAGCGAAATCGCCCAGCGGCTCATGGCGTACGATCCGCGTTACTTCACGACCTATTACGCCATTGATGCGATCAATTTCACGCCGGTAGACACATCGTCTGCGCTCGATACGCTGGAAGGGCCTTACCTGCCGCTGGTCGTGCAGGAGGCGGCAGGATTGCCGCTCGATCCGTCGTTTGCCGAACAGAAGAAAATTCTCCTGCGCTGCAAAGGACTGTTCTTCGGCTGCGCCAATGGTGCGGAAGCCAGTCATTTTAATCGGATGCTGATCGACGCCGGCTTGATTAAAAATCTTTAGAACAACCCGGCGCGCGTCATGGACTTATCGCAGCGCAACGGGGTTGTTCTCCAACGTCTGTTGACTAAAGCTGCGCAATGAGCGCAGCAAAAATGGGAGATCAAAATCATGATGGCCAGTCGTATCGGCGCGATCGCCGCAACCGCAATTGCACTGGGTTTCGCGGCCGCGCCGGCCAAAGCGGCGGAACTTTTCTCGATTAAGTCGTCGACCTTTGCCGATGGCAAAATCATGCCGAAGAAGGTCGCCAACAGCACTGCCAATGCGCCAACCAATCCGAATTGCGTCGGCGAGAATGTCTCGCCGCAATTCTCGTGGAGCAATGTTCCGGACGGCACCCAGAGCTTCGTTTTTCTGATGATTGACCCGGAGGGTCGAGCTCCCGGTGGCGTCAATCATTGGGTGGCTTACGGCATTCCCGCATCCGTTACCGGCTTTGCCGAAGGGGAAGTGAGCAAGCCGAGCGATAAATATGTCGGCGGCAAGAGTACCCAAGGCGTCGGATTCTATTCTGGGCCGTGCACTCCGCCCAATGCGACCGCGCACCATTATACTTTCGTTCTTATTGCCACGGACTTTGATCCGAAGCAGCTACCGCCCGGGTTGACGCGTGACGAGCTGACCGCCAAGTTTGGCCCAGCGCCAGCGCATTTGAAGGGGACAACCGGAATGATCGGTCTATTTGTCAATCCCTGGCATGAGTGAGCGCACATATTGGCGATGAAGTTCGCCAAGATCGTCAAGCGTTGCCGGATCGACAGGCCGGGAAAGTTCAAGCTTGCCGATTTCGATCCGGCGGAATGCTTTGGCCTCTCGACCGACATTGAGCAGGTGCGCGCGATCCTCGCCGACGGGGTCGCGCGCCTCGAAGACATGCAGGATCGTTTGTACGCCCACGGCCGCTGGGCGGTGCTGATCGTGCTCCAGGGCATGGATGCCGCCGGCAAGGACGGCGTCATCAAGCACGTGATGGCGGGCATCAATCCGCAGGGCTGCCAGGTGCATTCGTTCAAAGAGCCGAGCGCCGAAGAGCTCGGCCACAATTTTCTCTGGCGGATCGACAAATATTTGCCGGAGCGCGGCCGCATCGGCATCTTCAACCGCTCGCATTACGAGGAAGTGCTGGCAGTGCGGGTGCACCCCGACCTCCTCGAACGGCAGAAGCTGCCGCCGAGCGTGACCAAAAAGAACATCTGGAAGCATCGCTTCCAGGATATTCGCGCCTTCGAACGGCATCTCACCCGCAACGGTACGCTGGTGCTGAAGTTCCATTTGCGCATTTCCAGGAAAGAACAGCGCGAGCGCTTCCTGGCGCGGCTGGAAATGTCATCCAAGCGCTGGAAGTTTTCGGCCAGCGACATCGCCGAGCGCGCGTACTGGGACGATTACATGGCGGCCTATGAGGAGATGATCCGCGAAACCTCGACGGATTACGCGCCCTGGTACGTCATACCGTGCGACCACAAGCATATCGCCTGGGTGATCGTCTCCGCCGCGATCATCGAAGCGATCGAAGCGCTCAAGCCCGATTACCCGAAGATCGCCGGCGAAGCGCTCAAGGAATTGAAGAAGGCCGAACGGACGTTGCGCGCCGAACGCGACTGATGACGGTAGAACGCACCGAGGATCGCATTCGCTACGACGTCGCCGGCGGCATTGCCTGGATCAGGCTGGCGCGCCCGCCGGTGAATGCGCTCGACCTGGCGATGGTGCGCGGCGTGATCGCCGCGCTTAAGCGCGCGGCCGCCGACGACGCCGTGCGAACGGTCGTGATCGCGAGCGCGGTGGCTAAGCGTTTCTGCGCCGGTTTGGACATCGCCGCCCTCGCCGGACGATCGCCGAACGAGATCCGAACGCTCGTGCATGAGCTCTATGTCGGACTGTTCGACGCGCAATATCACCTCGGCAAGACTTCGATCGCGGCGGTCAACGGCGCCGCGCGTGGCGGCGGCATGACGCTTGCCGTCTCATGCGACATCATTGTTGCCGCTGAAAGCGCCACCTTCGGTTATCCGGAGATCGACCTTGGCGTACTGCCGGCCATCCATTTTGTGCACCTGCCGCGCATTATCGGCCGCCACCGCGCTTTCGAGCTGCTCTTCACCGGACGTGCGTTCGAAGCCGAACGGGCAGCGACGCTGGGCCTCGTCAATCGCGTTGTGCCGGACGCGGAACTCGAAACGGAGGCGCTCAAGCTCGCCGGCGAGTTCGCGGCGAAGCCGCAAGCTGCCATGCGCGCGGGGCGTGCCGCCTTCATGCGCCAGATCGATCGCGATTATCGGCGCGGCATCGCGCAAGCGGTCGAAGACTTTTGCGAGATCATCGCGACCGAGGCTGCGCAAGCGAGACTGCGCGCCTTTGCGGAAAAAGGCCGCGCAAAGTAGTTCTCTTTCAATTCCCGGCTTAGGGCGATGAACCCGGCAGTTCCGCACCGAGGCTTGCGCCGCAGCCATATGTTCCGCTAAATAGTGGCGTCCTCCAAGAGATTAACGCGGAATTCACCTCGATCCGCGAGCCTTGGTTTGCGAGTTTTGGGACGGCTTGAAAGCGCGACTTTTGTGGGCGCGATAAGGGCGATGGCGATGACGATCGGCTGCGATTTCCGCGCGATCAACGGCGAGGCTAAGGCTTGCGCCGGCGCTGCCCTTATTCTCGGCGGACTTCTGCTCCTTATTGCCCCCTGAGGGCCGGCTGGGCCATTGCGCCTGGGCACTCAGGGGATCGCCGCCACCGAACCCGAAAGAATACAAGCGCCCAGGAACTCCCCGAGCCCCGATGACGGATCCGGGACCGGCGCCAGAGACAAGGACCTCGTCATGAACAGCGGCAGCACCAGCCCAGCCAAGGCGGCGGCCAATACTGAAGCCAAGACTGCAGCCAAGGTAACCGCGCCGAAAAAAGAAGAGGACCGCGTCCTCATCTTCGACACCACCTTGCGCGACGGCGAGCAATGTCCCGGCGCCACCATGACGCACGAGGAAAAGCTCGAAGTCGCCGAACTGCTCGACACGATGGGCGTCGATGTGATCGAGGCCGGATTCCCGATCGCCTCCGATGGCGATTTCGCCGCGGTCAACGAGATCGCCAAGCGCACCAAGAAAGCGGTGATTTGCGGACTCGCCCGCGCCAGCTTTAAGGACATCGATTGCTGCGCCGAGGCGATCAAGCCCGCCGAGCGGCGGCGCATTCACACCTTCCTGTCGACCTCGCCGGTGCACATGAAATACAAGCTCCAGAAGGAGCCGCACGAAGTCTACGAAATGGTGATCGCGCAGGTCGCGCGCGCGCGAAATTTCACCGACGACGTCGAATGGTCGAGCGAAGACGGCACGCGTACCGAATTCGATTTCCTGTGCCGTTGCGTGGAAGCCGCGATCAAGGCCGGCGCCACCACCATCAATATCCCGGACACCGTCGGCTACACGGTGCCCGAGGAATATTTTTCCTTGATGAAACGGCTGCGCGAACGGGTGCCGAATTCAGACGCGGCACGCTTTTCGGTGCATTGCCACAACGACCTCGGCATGGCGGTGGCCAATTCGCTCGCCGGCGTGCACGCCGGCGCACGGCAGATCGAGTGCACCGTCAACGGCATAGGCGAGCGCGCCGGCAATGCTTCGCTCGAGGAAGTCGTGATGGCGATGCGGGTGCGCAACGACGTGCTGCCCTATTGGACCGGCATCGACGCTACCATGTTAACGCGGGCCTCGAAGCTCGTCGCCGCGGTCACTTCGTTCCCGGTGCAGTACAACAAAGCGATCGTCGGGCGGAATGCGTTCGCACATGAGAGCGGCATCCACCAGGACGGCATGCTCAAGCACACGCAGACCTACGAAATCATGATGCCCGAGAATGTCGGCGTGAAGCAGACCTCGCTGGTCATGGGCAAGCATTCCGGCCGCCACGCCTTCGTCCACAAGCTGGAGGAGCTCGGCTATCGGCTTGCCGGCAACCAACTCGAGGACGCGTTCGTGCGCTTCAAGGCACTCGCCGACCGCAAGAAGCACGTTTACGACGAAGATATCGAGGCGCTGGTCGACGAAGAGATCGCGACCGCGCAAGATCACATCAAACTGATATCGCTGACTGTGATCGCCGGCACGCGCGGTCCGCAGCGCGCCACCATGCGGCTCGACATCGACGGCAAGTCGGTGATCGACGAACGCGAGGGCAATGGCCCGGTCGACGCCACATTCAATTGCATCAAGGCGATGGTGCCGCACGATGCGGTGCTGGAGCTTTATCAGGTGCATGCGGTGACCGAAGGCACCGACGCGCAGGCGGAAGTCTCGGTTCGCCTCTCCGAGCACGGCCGTTCGGTGACCGCCAAGGGCGCCGACCCTGACACGCTGGTCGCTTCGGCCAAGGCCTATCTTGCCGCACTCAACAAGCTGATGGTGCGCCGCCAGCGCGGCAAGCTCGAGCCGATCTCGGTCGGCGAGCATCGCATCCACTCGCAGGAGGTGGGGTGAGCGGAAGATTTCGCTGGACGATACGCAGCCTAAAAGAGAAAGCCGCCTTGCCCTCCCGGCGAGGCGGCTTTTGCTTTGCAAGCCACTTTCGGTCACGTCTCTCAGTTTTGGAATCGGGCGATAATCGATCTGATTTCCGCGAAGGATTTGAACTCCGGGTCGATTAATTCAAAATGTCCTGCATCGTCAATCGTCATTTCCTGCACTGGATCTCCCGCCGCAACAGCCTTCGCTGCATAGGCGTGACCGAACATCGCCGGCACAATCGGATCTAGCGCGCCAGAAATGATTGCCTGCGGGACACGCATCGGCAACATCTCAGCCGGGGGTGTGTCGCTAAATACATCCCAGGGCCCGCGAGTCACGCTGCCGTCCAGGAGATCGAGCACACGTCGTCCGCCGCACGCGGGCGGTCCTTGGGCGCGATAAAGACTGAGATCGCCAATTCCAGCGAGGCTCACGACAGCTTTGATGGGTAGCGGATTGTCGCTGTAGAGCGGACTCGACTTCGGCAGCCGCCGCCGTGCCGCAGCCCACAATGCGAGATGTCCTCCGGCCGAATCACCCACCGCTATTGCGTTCCCGACGTTCAAACTTTTGGCGTTTCCAATCTTCCGCAACCGATCAACTGCATTGGCGATGTCCTCAAAACTTCCAGGGTAGCCGCCACCCGGTTCGCCAAGCCGCCGATATTCGATGTTCCAGACCGCGAAGCCATGCCGGCGAAAGTCCTCGGCGGCGTAGGCCATCATTTCAAGCCCGGGTAAATCGGCACGCCAGCAGCCGCCATGTATCAGAACCAGAATCGGGTGTGGCCCGCTTCCATCCGGCATCCACAGATCCGCAAACTGACTGGGCGCCTGGCCATAGGCTATCCGCTCTGTCGCGTTCGCGCGCGGCCGCATCAGCAAATCGGTGTAATTAATCGGCCCCGCGATGCCCGGAGCAAATGCACACGAAAACGCTACGATGGATGTCCCACAGGTCATCGTGAGGATATCAATCGTTTTCATTGCCATTGCGGGTTGAGGAGTTTTGGCCGTTCGTCGGCGCGCGTTACCACGGTGTGGTGTGACAATCCGAACAGCTTTCGTTGGAAAAGCTTGGTCCGGTCGCGCGCCCGGTGCACGCGGCCGACAGTTCCAAATCGCCGGGACGAGCCGTCTCGCCGGGCAACCAATCATGATAATCGACGAGCATGACACCGCCGCCTTCCGGCATCGCTTCGGTGAACATCAACGGCCGCCCCTCCGTGGAATACCAGTTCCACATGATGCGCTGGCCTTGGGCTTTGATCGGACAAGAGAGAATCTGACTGTCGCCAGTCGGACTGAGCGCGCCATTATGTTCAATGACGCCTTGGCACTCACACGATGCCGTCGTCATCCAGTCGGGTTTGATCAGGCCGGGAAGCACTGCGTAACAGGCACCGCTGCCCTTGGGCGGCAGTCGCACCCGGTACCCGACGTTTTTCTTCAGCGAAATCACCCCCTGTAAAGTCGGCGGCCGGCCTTGATACGGCAGGATCAGTTGCGTGCCAGTGTCACTCCAGTCCTAATAGATCAATGCCGAGTATGGAATGTCGGTAAATTGAATCGGCGTTACCATTGCAGTCGTGACGTAGCGGTCCGGCCAGCGGATTGGCTTCATTTGCGAACAGCGTTGATGGCTCGCTCCGGGGATGAGCTTGGATATGCGCTCTAATCGCTCTCCTTCGGCCGCGGCGTTCGGAATTGACATCAAGTCGCGAGCTGTCGGCACCTCGGGAAGATCCGCACTGTAACGGTCCGATTTGGTTACACAGAAATCGCGCAATGCCGACAAAGTGGCGTCCGGCATAGATGTGAATGCCGGAAAATAGCTCATTGCATAGTCGCCGATGATCGCCGGATTGAGCGATCGCCGCAGGAACAAACTACGCCACGGCAATCGCGTATTCTTCGCGATCCAATGCCGGGCAGGATCGAATCCGCTCGTGTGCCACCATTGAACCGGTTGATCGACAAGTGGCGATTCGCCGACGCAAATGGCATCGCTCGTGAGCCACTGCGCCGTCGGGACATGCAATCGCGGGCCCAACGAGATGCACTGGGTCGGCGAGTGATGCGCGCCCATGAGCACATAAGTTTCCTCTTCGGTGATCAGGAGGTCCACAGCGCCGGACTTGAGCCCGTAGATCGTTGCACGCATGGCCGGCACGTCCCGGTCATAGACAAATTCCCCCACGTCGATTTGTCCTTGGAGGAACGGCATCATAAGCGCGACAGCGCGCCAACGCGCCGGCAGTTCGGGCGCGCTCGACGGACTGCATGCGTCAAATAGCGGAAGCGTTGCTGTCCAATCGGCGGCCGCCGGCGCATGCCACAGCATCGTCAGAGCGAACGCCATGGCGGCGAGCCAATTTCGATGATTTTCCCGGCGCGTGCCCATGCCGGTGCTATGATGCCTCTGGACTTCGCTAAGAGGCAATCCAGTCTTTATGTCGGGGTCGCCTAGAGGTCCTTGGTCTAGAAGTACTTGGTCTAGAAGTACTTGGTCTAGAGTACTTGACCTATTGGCACTTGGCGAGCGTGGCGCCTTGTGGACGTTGCGTCCGAAACGAGATGCAAAGCGGCCGGCGGTCGGCTGCTGCCAATTTACAGTATTCACAACAATCAGCCTACTGCTCGCGATTTTTGTAGAGCGTATTGCCGAGCCCGGTGCCGATCGTGAATGCGGCCCAGACATCGACGTCGCGCATGAACGACGCTTCGCTCAAGCCCTGCACCACGGCGTCATTGTGCATCAGGATCGTGGTCTCGTGTTCGCCGATTTCGGGGATCGCGTCATGAAGCACAGCAGGCAGATTGAATGCTCTGCTCTCCCAATTACCCGGCAAATTCTGGCCGCCAGCTTCGATCGAACCGTCGGCGTCGATGCGTCCCGGACAGCCGATGCCGATGAAATGCGAGTTCAAGCTTGTCTTTGCTGGCGGCCCTGGTCAGCCGTTTGAGCATGCCGATCAGACTGTCAACGGCCTCGTCGCGGCTCGGCTTTTCGTCACCATGCCGCCACAGTTCGAACTGGCCGATTTCGGCTTTCGACAGATTATCGGCATCCTTCAGGTTCAAGCACACGACGCCGGCGCGGATATTGGTGCCGCCAATGTCAACGGCGAGAATCGCGTCGTGGGCCTTGAACATCCAGGTCGGCGCCAGGTGCGCGGCGCCAATCAGCCCGGCCTCGTCCGGATCGTGGTGGATAATTCGAATCCCGGTTTTGATGTTTTCGTTCTTTAACAGCACCGAGGCGCGGCCGAGCGAGCTCGCCAACGCGACTCCCAGCAAATCCGCCGCCGAACACGATGCGCTCGGCGTTCTTCCAAGATTTCAGCTTGAGAAAACGCCGGAGCACAACGGCAAGTTCTTGCGCAAACGATTCGATCGCTCCTTGCACGATGCCGGCCGACTCAGCGTCGCCTTTCGCAAGCAAATCATCGAGCTTCTTTTTGGCGATTTTGTTGGACCGCTCGTTGCCGAATGGATCCTGTCCGATGCGGCGCAGCGGCTTGCGCCATTGGTCGATGAAATGGCGAAATGCGCCTTTGCTGGCGCGGTCACCGACATAACCCTTCTCGTCCTTGAGCTCGACATTGTAGCTCATGACTTCGACGCTCGGCAGCCGCGGGGCGCCGTGTGACAATGTCATGATTGGGGACGCTGGTTCTCTCGACACTGCCATTAAACAACGAAGCCGGGAAAAGGTTCGCCTGAAGCGAAATGACTTTACGCTGTCCCCGATTGTGGCACAGAAGCCCTTGGCCGATTAATGCCTTTGCCTAACAAAGATACGCTCGTACGGGTTCCCGCAGTGCCCATCCGAGCGGCCCGTGGTTTAAAAGCGTTCACTGAAGTTGTAAGTTCGCCAGTTAATGCCTGAAATTTAACGCCGCGCCGGGAAGTTGTGACATGCGGTCTTCGGAGCGCGCGGTAGAACCGGCAGCCTTAAAGTCATGAATGACGTCATTCTTCATTCGGTCATCACCTGTCCGCATTGCGGCTTCGCGCAACGCGAAGACATGCCGATCGATGCCTGCCGATTTTTTTATGACTGTCGGAAATGCGGTGCGCGGCTGCGCCCCAAGGACGGCGACTGCTGCGTGTTCTGCTCGTTCGGCTCGGTCCCCTGCCCGCCGAAGCAGGGCGAGTGCCGTCACGGATAAATGCAGCCTTCGCTCGTTTCAGCTTAGTGTCAGCTTCGGGCATCGGGCTTCGCCGGCTGAGTTGATTCAATGTGTCGGCATCAACAACGAGCTATTTCCGCCGCTGACCGCCTGCCCGATCTGCGACGCAAGATGGCTGTATATGCTGCGAGTATCGTTTGGCCCGATCGTGATGATGAGGTCGTGCGTTCGCGTGCGTCCAGCGAAGAAAAATGTACCGCTCGTGTTCGCCGAAACGTTCACCAATTTCCAAGTCGGCGTCACGTTCCCATTCGATACGATGACAAACTTCACTTCATATGAAACGGTATCCGGTTTCGGGCCGCTACCAGCCGCCCCTTTCGGCAAACCCGCCGAATGAAGGAAGAGATTTGTCATGATCGCTCCAAAGAGCCAGTCTTCAATTCCCAAGTTACCCTCGAGAATAAACGGCGAACTCGAGTCGGGAATCCAGCCAAGTTGACTAACAAACGGGTCTGCATTGCACACGGAATTTGGGCCATCGGGAATCATGAGAAAGTTGGCCGAGTACCATGGATCGAACTTATCAATCCGGGTGGCGGTCGACGATAAGGTGCTGCCACTGGATCACAGTGCGGACACGCCGGTGTCGGCCGGCACTGTGTTAATTTTAATGGTGGGCGCACAAGGTGTCGCACTTTCTCAATGAATCCATCGCTTAGGAAAAAGGTGAGGGCATTCGGTGCCTTTGAAGCGAAACGGTTATTTTCGGCGCCGCCCTCACCTATT
>JBAQBC010000357.1:0-3770 GCA_049286035.1 Xanthobacteraceae bacterium | reverse complement strand
CGCTATGGGTGCACCGTAGATCCGAGATCGTCACGCACTCGGCATATGCGAAGGTCCCGGTTCTGCAGCGCACCACTCCGTGCTGCGCTGCGCCCGGGACACGCGATTGAACTAACCCTACCCGCGCACCCACCAGCAGCGCATCTGCGGGTAAAGCACCGTGCCGCTCGGCCGGTGCTGCAATTCGTACCAATCGACACAGCGACGGTAGAGCAGCGGCCGCGGATTGATCACGATGCGCCGCGACACGCGCGGCGCCGGCGGCGTCGTTAAGCTCGGCTCCGCGATCGGCGATGTCTGCTGTGCCTGCGCTATTGGCGTAGCACCGATAAGCAGTGCGGCGAGAGCCAACTTGGTCGGAAGCTTAAACTTGGTCATTGGGGGAGTTTACCTTTTTCCGCTCATTCCCGCGCAAGCGGGAATCCAGCAACTGGGTCCCCGCTTTCCGCTTTCCGCCTTCGCGCTCTGCGCTTCCCAAACCCGCCGAAGCTCGTAAAACGAGCGTAGGCGGATCGCGGGGACGAGCGGTGAGCTCCAATCCACGCTACATTGCCATTATGGCTGAAGTTACCTCCGATCCGCTCGCCTGGCGGGCAACCAAGGCGCCGTCGCTGGCCGAGCTCGAAGTTCTGGCCGGCGAGGTGTTTCGGCGCTTGCCGAAGCGATTTCGCGATCTCGCCGCCGAGGTCGTCATCCGGGTCGACGATTTCCCCACCGACGATGTGCTCGATGAGATGGGCGCGCAAACCGAGTTCGACTTGCTCGGCTTGTTTCAGGGCGTTGGGCTGCCGTTCCGTTCGGAAAGCGCCGCCGTCCAGATGCCGAATATGATCTGGCTCTATCGCCGCCCAATTCTCGATTATTGGGCCGATCACGATGAGACGCTTGGCGCCATCGTCAAACATGTGCTGGTGCATGAGATCGGCCATCATTTCGGCCTGTCCGACGCCGATATGGCGGCGATCGAGGAAGCGGCCTAGCAATCCAAAGGAGCGATCTATGAAAGTTGATGGCGCTTGCGCCTGCGGCGCGATCAGGATCGAAGCTGAAGCCGATCCGGAAAAGACGCAGATCTGTCATTGCACCGACTGTCAGACTGCAACCGGCACCGCATTCCGTATTTCTCTCCCGGTTTCAGGCGCAACTCTGAAGATCAGCGGCAAACCGGCGACTTATGTGAAGACGACGGCCGAGAGCGGCCGGCCGCGGGTGCAGGCGTTTTGCGGAAATTGCGGAACGCCGGTCTATTCGACCTCACCGGGGGAAGGCGTGCAGCCGTCCTATGTGCTGCGCGTCGGCATTTTGCGCCAGCGCGACCAGCTCATGCCGCGGCGGCAAATCTGGTGGCGCTCGGCGCGGCCATGGGTAACGCAGCTTGGCGAACTGCCGAAGCAAGAAAAACAAGGCTAAACCGAAATAGCCTTCGTTATATCGTGTTTTCGCTTTAGCTTTTTTTGAGCATGATCTTTTCCGAAAACCGGAATCCACTTTTCGGGATCATGCTATGTAGGAGCAACCGATGATCGTGACCGTATTCCGCTCGCGGCTGAAGCCCAGCGTGCGCGAGGACTATGTCGCGCTCGCCAATCGCATGAACGAACTGGCGCGCACGATGCCGGGCTACATTTCGCACAAGGACTTTTACGCCAGCGACGGCGAACGCGTCGCCATCGTCGAGTTCGCGCATGAAGAGGGACAGCGCGCCTGGCAGACCAATCCCGAACACCGCGCTGCGCAGAAATTGGCGCGGGAGAAATATTACACCGAATATCACATTCAGGTTTGCACGCTCGATCGCGAGTCGAAATTTAAGCTGCCGGAGCAGGCGGCGGCGCAGACTTGACCGCCGCCGGCCAAAGCTTCATTACCAAGGCTCCATTAGTTCGCCGCACGATCAAGGCTGCAGGACCCGCTATGGAAAAGTTCACCGTTCTCGAGGGCGTCGCCGCGCCGCTGAAAATGATCAATGTCGATACCGACATGATCATCCCCAAGCAGTACCTCAAGACGATCAAACGCACCGGGCTCGGCAAGGGCCTGTTTGCCGAGAAGCGCTATCGCGACGACGGCAGCGAGAATCCAGATTTTGTGCTCAACAAATCGGCCTACCGCAAGGCAAAGATCCTGGTGGCCGGGGATAATTTCGGCTGCGGCTCCTCGCGCGAACATGCGCCATGGGCACTCAAGGATTCCGGCATCACCTGCGTGATCTCGACCTCGTTCGGCGATATTTTTTACAACAACTGCTTTAAGAACGGCGTGCTGCCGATCAAGGTCTCGCCGGAGGACCTGGACAAACTGTTCGACGATGCCGAGCGCGGCGCCAACGCGACGCTGAGCATCGACCTGGAAAAGCAGGAGATCCGCGGCCCCGACGGCGGCATGGTCAAATTCGACATCGAGCCGCATCGCAAGCATGTGCTGTTGAACGGCCTTGACGATATCGGGCTGACCATGCGCAAGCAGGACAAGATTGAGCGCTTCGAGCACGAGGCCAAGAGCGCGCGGCCCTGGATGTAGGAATCGGTTTCCCGTTCTTCACGTCTATAGAGTCGCTCTTGCATATGTTTGCGGAATTCACCTCCCCCTAAAAGGGGGAGGTCGGCGGCTGAAAGCCGCCCGGTGGGGGTCAATTTCCGCAACGCCGATGACCCCTCCCTGGCGCGCTTCGCACGCCTTCCCTCCCCTTTCAGGGGAGGGACAAATCGGAGATCAGTCTACACCGTTTCGACGTGCACCACGTCGTAGAGGCACGGATCAGCCTCTTTGATGAGTTCGCCGAATTGCGGCCATTTCTTGCGGAACTCTGGTGCGTGATGCGCGGCGGCGAGCTTGTCGGCGCTCGTCCACTGCACGTAATTGACGACATGGCTCCCGTCCTTGCTGCGGTGCAGGTTCACCGAGACAAATCCCGGCTGCGTCGCCATAAAATGTGCGCGCTCGATCATCAGTTTGAGGACTTCGTCTTGGTTGTCGGCGGGGAGCCGAACCATGTTTATCTGCGTGCAAATGCCGTTGCTTTTGCGGATCTCCGACATAGATGCTCTCCTGTTAAGCGCGGTCCCGAACGCTGGAGTAGTTGGGGGACGGGGTGATGCGGATCGCGTTACGCTCTCAACGCATGGCCGCGCCGCAAGTTTCCGCTGGCCGCAACGGATCGTGACGCGCTAAGAAGTTCAGCCCAATCCTAAGCCAAGCATTATGCCCACCACGACGCCCGCCATTTCCGTCTCGCGTCTCGACAAGATTTACGCCTCGGGATTCCAGGCGCTCAAAAACATTAATCTGGACATCCGCCACGGCGAGATCTTCGCGTTGCTCGGCCCGAACGGCGCCGGCAAGACGACACTGATCGGCGTCATCTGCGGCATCGTCAATGCTTCTTCGGGCACGGTGAAGGTCGACGGACACGACATCGTTTCCGACTATCGCGCGGCGCGTTCGCTGATCGGCCTGGTGCCCCAGGAATTGACCACCGACGCCTTCGAAACGCCGCCGGCAACGCTGCGCTTTTCCCGCGGGCTGTTCGGCAAGTCCGCCAACCCGGATTACATCGATAAGGTGCTCAAGCAGCTTTCGCTGTGGGACAAGCGGGATGACAAGATCCGCATGCTGTCGGGCGGCATGAAACGCAGGCTGATGATCGCCAAGGCGCTGGCGCATGAGCCGCAGATCCTTTTTCTTGACGAACCGACCGCCGGTGTCGACGTCGAGTTGCGCAAGGATATGTGGCAGCTGGTGCGCTCGCTGCGCGCGTCCGGCGTCACCAT
>JBAQBC010000356.1:0-23670 GCA_049286035.1 Xanthobacteraceae bacterium | reverse complement strand
GCTGTGAGGCCGGCGACAGCGGCGCCTGCGCCAGTCTCATCGGCTCCGCCATCGTCTGCTGCGCCATCAACCGCTACACCACCCGGCCCTCCGGCGCCGGCCGCCGCCGCGAACGCTTCGACCGCGCCAGCGGCGTCCGCCGCAAAACCGCTGGCCGCACCAACGTCAACGATCAACGCGCCCATCACGGCGACTAGCCCCCCGCCACCCGCTTCGCTGGTGCCACCCGCTCCGCCGCCCGCGCCCGCCGCACAACCGAGCGTCGCAGTTGCGCCCGCACCGCCCCCGGCATCACCGATGCCGAAGCCGGTTCCAAAGACGCTCGACATTCCGCTTTAGTGCTGGTCCTGCTCGGCGCTGGCCTTACCAATCGAGCGGCCGCCGAACCAAGCGCACCTCGCTTACAGCTTCAGTGGATGGCCGGGCATTAAGTCATAAGGATGTGCCCAACCGGGCAATGCCCGCATGCGATCACGCCAGGCGCCGATGTTCTTGAACTGCGCCGCGATATCGAAGCCGAACTCTTCCGCCGGATAGTAGAGATAGCCTGCGAGCGAGATATCGACGATGGTCGGTTGATTGCCCAGCATGAACGGTGCTTTCGCAAGCCGCTGATCGACGATCCCGAGATTGCCGTCGATGCGCCCCTTCAGAAAAGCCAACACGGCCGGATCGCCGGCCGGACGCGCGAAATTTTTCAGGAACCGATACGGTCCCAGAAATCCGTTCACTTTCTGATTGTCGAAAATGATCCAACGTAGTGCTTCGAGCCGCGCATCTTCTCCATCCGGTTTGAAACGGCCGGCGCGTTCGGCGAGGTAAGTGAGAATCACCGCGGATTGGCTCAATTTCTTCGTACCGTGCGCGAGCACCGGAACTTCGCCCATTTCATTGACCTCGGCGCGATACTTCGGCGTGCGGGTTTCGCCTCCCTTGAAGAAATCGACGTAAACCGGCTGCCAATCGGCGCCGATTAGATTGAGCATGAGTGCCGCACGATAAGCGTTTCCCGATTGGGCGAAGCAGTAGAGCTGATATTCCGGCATGAATTCTCCCTGTTCTGAAGCGGAGTGAAAAACTATGGCCTGGCAAGCACGACGGACCCGCCGCCGGTTGCCTGCCCTTGGAAGCGGCCGGCCGAGAATGAAAGCTCGGCCAAAGCCTCGTTTTTGTGGTCGCGAATGATCAGCATGTCATGCTCGAAGGTCCATTTGCGACTGGTAAAGAAATTCCCGGGACATCCCCCGGCGGGCGCGATCGTTCCTTCAGCCGCACCAGGCGTGGCGGCTAGTGTCATCAAGCAGGCGCCGCTTGCTGCGGCGACGAGCCGCCAGCGGCCGGCAAGGTCGATCGGCGGCTGCTGCGGGGGCGGCGGGGCCGGGGGCGGCGACGGTTGAGCCTGCTCGCTGGACGCGGCGGTGAGCGGCGGTGTGCTGGTGCACGCGCTGGTAGCCGCAAGCGCCACAAGCAGAATGGCGGCTGTCGCACCGCGCCCACCCAGCCCGCCGCGGATGGACCCGCCGCAGATGGACATGGTCATGCAAGAGTCGCTGATTAAGCCCCCTGTTGGGTTGTGCCAAAGTCCTTTGGCTTACATCTTGTATTCTACGCTCAAGCTTGCGCAATGGTGGACGATCGATGGTGAATGAACACCCGGTGCCGTCAATGTCCGGGCGTAGAATCTCCCCCGGACGACATTCGGCTCGTAGAAATGCAATTTGATGAAGGAACAAGTCATGGCGAGTCCTGACCGCGGGGGCATGATCTTTGTCGGCAAGGGCGATCACGATCAGTTTCTTTCGCTTGCGCTCGCCAATCGTCATGGCCTCGCAACCGGCGCCACCGGAACCGGCAAGACCGTGTCGTTGCAGGTCCTTGCCGAAGGATTTTCGCGCGCTGGCGTACCGGTTTTTGCCGCCGATATCAAAGGTGATCTCTCGGGCATTGCGGTGCGGGGCGAAGCTAAGCCGGAACTGGTTAAACGCGCCAAGGACATGGGTTTTGATTACCAGCCGGAAGAGTTTCCCGTGGTGTTCTGGGATCTATTTGGCGAGCAAGGCCACCCGATCCGCGCCACCGTTTTCGAGATGGGTCCGCTTCTCGTCTCGCGCATGCTCAACTTGAACGACGTGCAGGAAGGCATCATCAATATCGCCTTCCGGTTCGCGGACGACGATCCTGAAATCAAGGCGACCGATGGCGAAGGCCTGGTCGATCTCAAGGATCTGCGGGAATTACTGAGCTATCTTTCGAAGAACGCGAAAGAAATCAGCGGCCGCTATGGCAATGTAGCGGCAAGCGCGGTCGGCGCCGTTGAGCGGCAGCTCCTCGTTCTCGAGAACCAGGGCGGTACGAATTTCTTTGGCGAGCCGTCGCTGGTGATCGATGATCTGATGCGACCTGGGCCGAACGGCCGCGGCACAGTCAATGTTCTTGCTGCCGACAAGTTAATGTCGAGCCCGCGGTTATACGCGACCTTCCTGCTCTGGCTGTTATCTGAATTGTTCCAAAAACTACCGGAGATCGGCGATCCGCCGAAGCCGAAGCTCGTTTTCTTTTTCGACGAGGCGCACCTTCTCTTTAACGAAGCACCGAAGGAGCTGCTCGACAAAGTCGAACAAGTCGTGCGCTTGATCCGTTCCAAAGGAGTCGGCGTCTATTTCGTCACTCAGAACCCCGTCGACGTTCCCGACAAGGTGTTGGCGCAACTTGGCAACCGCGTGCAGCACGCGCTGCGCGCTTTTACGCCGAGCGATCAAAAAGCGGTCAAGGCGGCGGCCGAAACGTTCCGGCCCAATCCCAAGCTCAATACCGCCCAGGTCATCATGGAATTGGGGAAGGGCGAAGCGCTGGTGTCGTTTCTTGAAGCAGGCGGAACACCGACCATGGTCGAGCGTACGAATATTCGTCCGCCTTCGGCACGGATTGGGGCGATCACGCCTGATGAACGCAAGGCGGTGATCTCGAAGAGTCCCTTTAAAGGCAAATACGACACCCGCGTCGATCCGGTTTCGGCGTTTGAGATATTGCAGCGGCGTCTCGCCGGCGGTGCGGCACCGGCGAATGCGGCGCCCGGCAGCGCGCCCGCGCCGGAGACTCCCGCGGGATCGGGCGCTCCGGCGCCTGCGGCGACCGGTATGTTTCACCGGATTGGCGACAAATTCCGCAATGTGTTCGGTATCGGCCGCCACCGCGGCACGCCGCTCACCACGTCACAGTCCATGGCGCGCAATGTTGTCCGCGCCGTTGCCGCCGGCATGGCGACCCAAGTCGCGGCGGAATTGGCTAAATCGACCGGCAGCAAGACGGCGGGCACGATCGGCAAGGCGGTCGTGCGCGGGGCGCTCGGCGGCGTGCTGCGACGCTGAGGAGTCCGGCGGCGGTGATGCGCTGCTCAGTTGCGCTAGATCACATAGAGCCGGTCCGGCAGCTCATTGGTTGAGCCGTCCGGCGGAGCATGCTCTGCCAGTACCGCGCCGCAGCGTTCAATTGCCGCGATAAAACCTGCAGCAAGACGGCCTTCGCGCATGTGTGTCGTCAGCGCATCGATCGCCTCTTGCCACTCCGAGGCGTGCACTTTTTGCGCCACGCCTTCATCGGCGATGATGCGCGCGTAGTGCTCGGCCAGCGACACGAAGATCAGTACGCCGCAGCGATTGCGTGTGCGGCTAATCCCGCGCAAAACGAACTGCTCGAGGGCGGCGCGGTGAGCGCGGGCGCGCTGCACGGGGCGCGGCACAAGCAGAATACGCAAGGGCGCCCAGGAGAATGCGAGGGCCGCAACGAGGAAGACGATGAGCTGCGTCAGAAAGATGCGTTGCACGCTCCATTGCGTGAAATAGATCAGCGGCCAAGGCGTGAACAGCGCTAACAGGCTCGACCACAAAATGGGAACGTGGGCATAGGCCGATGAAGCGTGCGCAAGCACACAAACGATTTGCCCACAGGTGCGTTTCTCGGCCTCGCGGATCGCGGCGGCAACAGCGGCATGATCGTCACTCGTCAGCCCCATCACCAGCTCCCGGATGCGCCGCCGCCGCCTGACGACCCGCCTCCGCCGGCGAAGCCGCCACCGAATCCGCCCCCCAACCCGCCGCCGCCCCATCCCGAGCCCCAGCCAGGTCCGCCATAGGGAATAAAGATCGGCGCACCGCGCCTTCGGCCTGGGCCGCGCCCGGTCGGCCCGCCGCCGGCATGGTGAATGAGATACCAGCAGATGAAGATCACCAATAAGAAGAATAGAATCGGAAACAGCTTGTCGAAATCAGACGAGGCGTCTTCACGCCGGACGTCGACCTTGGCTTGCCAGCCGGCGCTGTCGCCGCTGAGCACATTGATGATGCCGTCGACGCCACGCTCGATTCCGCCCGAAAAATCTCCCGCCTTGAAGCGCGGTATGATGGCACTCGCGATAATGACCGAGGACAGCGCGTCGGTCAGCGTGCCCTCGAGACCGTAGCCCGCTTCAATGCGAACCTTATGCTCCGCCGGCGCGACGAGGAGCAGCACGCCGTTATTCTTCTGCGCCTGGCCAAGTTTCCAGAATCGAAAGAGCCCATTGGCGTAAGTCTCGACGTCGCTGCCCTGTAACGATTTCACCGTCGCGACGACGAGCTGAATGCTGGATTTATCCTCAAGTTCCTTGAGCTTTGTTTCGAGCACGCCGCGGCTTTGCGCAGTGATGACATTGGCCTGATCGACCACGCGGCCGGTCAGCGGCGGATAATCAAGGGCAAAAGCAGCAACAGTTGCAAAACTGAGTACGACTGCGGCAATCAGTATAGGAGCGCGTCTCATCTCACTGCGGCGGACTTTAGAATTTCAGAACTTCACCGTTGGCGGCTTGTCCGAACCTTCGTTTGCCGTGAATTCCGCCATCGGCTTCTCGCCGGAAAATGCCGTCTTGGCCCAGACTACGGTCGGAAAAGTGCGCAGCGCCGTGTTATAGGCCCGCACGGCATCGATATAATCGCGCCGCGCCACCGCGATGCGGTTCTCAGTGCCTTCCAGCTGCGATTGCAGCGCGAGGAAATTGGCGTTGGATTTAAGGTCCGGATAGTTCTCCGACACGGCCAGCAAACGGCCGAGAGCACCAGTCAATTGCGCTTGGGCGTCCTGGAAAGCTTTGAGTTTTTCGGGATCGCTGAGATCGGACGCATTGACCGTTATTTGCGTCGCTTTGGCGCGCGCCTCGACGACGGCGGTCAGAACGTTTTTCTCCTGTGCGGCATATCCCTGGACGGTCGCCACAAGATTCGGGATCAGATCGGCGCGCCTTTGATACTGGTTCTGCACATCTGACCAGCGCGCTTTTGCCTGTTCTTGCAGTGTTGGAATTGTGTTGTAACCGCAGGCCGAGAATGTCAGGCCGATGCCGACGAGCGCCAAAACCGTGCCAATGCGTGACATTATTGCGGTTGCCTCAATCGTTGTTTGTCGGGTTGATTATTAGGATTGGAAGCCTTCTTGCAAGAATATACATCAGGCATGATCGAGGACGGGATATATGAAGATGTAAAAGCCTATGTAGAGGAGGACCGCTAGACCGGTTACTGCCAGCAATCCCGACACGACTGCGCACAATTTAGCGCCAATCACGAGAAGCGTTTGCGACCAAGTCTGCCGCGGGTATTTTGATGCGCTTCGCCAGATCGCAATCGATATCAATGGTATGGCGAGGCTCGAAAGCGCGAACAGCGCCAATAATAGCGCGCCCGCCGTCGAATCCTGAATGCCACAGCCTACGACCGTGCAAACTCCGCTCACATCCCAAAGGAGGGTGAGCGGAGTTCCGATGAGCCAGAAAGCACACCACAGCGCAATTTGGCCGGTCATTAGTTTTTTGAGAGATGTCATGGGCTAAGGTCGTAATGGCAGCGCAGCGTCGCGGGCAAGAAAGAAGCGTTGCAGCCGATGGAGGCCACAATTTCTCCCAGTATTGGTGGCATTTGACGCGGCCTTGGGGCAAATTCCGCGTTAGAACCGTCAGCACTGAACAGCATATCCGAGCCTGATCGATAGCATTCGGCGGCGGATTCATCCATCGAACTTGGCAAAGCTCATGTTCCAACGCAAGAAAACTGCAGTCGTCTTGTTCGCCATCCTGGCGTCAATCGTGATTACGACATCTCTGACCACGAGGGCCGAAGCCCAGCAAGCCGTCCGCGGCCGGGCCTATCTTTTCTATGGTCTGATCGCCGCGATCGATTGGGGCATGGACGAACTGGCGCAGCGCATCAATCGCAGTGGCATCGCCGCAGGCAACTACTCCCACGCCAGTTGGCGCAGCACGGCCGATCAAGCCATCGCCGATTACCGCCGCGACCCCAAGCCAATCGCCGTCGTCGGCCATTCCATCGGCGGCGATTCCGCCATCCAATTCGCTGCGGCGCTCGGTGCCGCGCATGTACCGGTGAGCCTGCTCATCACCTATGATCCGACGCGCGGCGCCGGCAGCGTGCCGGGCAATGTCCATCGCTATATCAACCTCTACCAGTCCTCCAATGTCCTGGGCGGCGGTGACATCGCGGCGGGCTCCGGCTTCCACGGCCACTACGCCAGCTACAATCTCAAGGATCGCAGCGAGATCATTCACGTCAATCTCGACAAGTTCAGCCGCATCCAGGAGCTCTTGGCCGCCAAGGTCAGGTCGATGGCTGCGGGCGGGGAAGGCGAGGCCGTGCCGCTGCGCATCGTTTTTGCCGCCACTGGCCCGATCGAATTGTGGGACTCAGGCGTGGCGATTTCGGCTCACAGCGGCGATACACTGCAAAGTCTTGCGGCGGCGTACCATGTGCCGGTCTGGGCGGTGGCGCAGCTCAATCGAAAATCCGAGAGTGCGGCCTTAAGCGATGGCGAGCGCGTCGTGGTGCCGCGCTATCTCGGCCAGAGGTTCGCCAGACGGACCTCGCCGGACGCAGCCAAGCCTGATTCGAGCGATGAGCCGAAACCTGTGTCAGGCGACGCACCGGCCGCAAACCCTCCGTCGGCGGAACAGTAGAGCCGCGCTGACTCGCTCTCGGCGCAGCCGCGCAGCCGTCACCGCATCGTCGGAATGACGAATTCGGCGCCTTCCTTGGTGCCTGATGGCCAGCGCGCCGTCACCGTCTTGGTCTTGGTGTAGAAGCGCACCGCGTCGGGCCCGTGTTGATTGAGGTCGCCGAAGCCCGAGCGCTTCCAGCCACCGAAAGTGTAATAAGCCAAGGGCACCGGGATCGCGAAATTCACTCCAACCATGCCGACCTGCACTCGGCTCGTGAAATCTCGCGCGGTATCGCCATCGCGCGTGAAGATGGCGACGCCGTTGCCGTATTCATGCTCGGATGGCAGGCGCAGCGCCTCTTCATAATCCTTGGCGCGCACCACCGACAGCACCGGGCCGAAAATCTCTTCCTTGTAGATGCGCATGTGGGGCTTGACGTCATCAAACAGGCAACCGCCGATGAAATTGCCGTTCTCGTAGCCCTGCAGCTTGAAATTGCGTCCATCGACAACGAGCCTGGCGCCTTCCTTGATGCCGTCCTCGATATAACCTTTGACTTTGTCGAGAAGCTCGCGCGTGACCATCGGCCCGTAGTCGGCCTGAGGGTCGCTGGCCGGGCCGATCTTCAGTCCTTCGACCCGTGGCATGAGTTTTTGCACCAGCGTGTCGGCCGTTTTTTTGCCGACTGGAACGGCGACCGACACCGCCATGCAGCGTTCGCCGGCGGAGCCGTAGCCGGCGCCGATCAAGGCATCAACGGCCTGATCCATATCGGCATCGGGCATCACAATCATGTGGTTCTTGGCGCCGCCAAAACATTGGACGCGTTTACCATGCGCGGTGCCGGTCGTAAAAATGTACTCGGCGATCGCGGATGAACCGACAAAGCCGATCGCCCTTACGCGCGGATCCGTGAGCAGCGCGTCGACTGCTTCCTTGTCGCCGTTGACGACATTGAGCACGCCCTCCGGCAGCCCGGCCCTGAGGAAGAGTTCGGCGATGCGCAGCGGCACCGAGGGATCGCGTTCGGACGGTTTGAGGATGAATGTGTTGCCGCAAGCAATCGCCGGAGCGCATTTCCACAGCGGAATCATGGCGGGGAAATTAAACGGGGTGATCCCTGCAACGACGCCGAGCGGCTGCCGCATGGAGAAAAGATCAATGCCGGGTCCGGCGCCCTCGGTGAATTCACCCTTCATCAGGTGTGGAATCCCGCAGGCGAACTCCACGACTTCGAGGCCACGTTGGATGTCGCCCTTGGAATCCGCGAAGGTCTTGCCGTGCTCCGAGGAGAGCAGGCGGGCAAGATCGTCGTACTCGCTCTGGATCAGCTCCAGGAACTTGAACATCACGCGGGCGCGCCGCTGGGGATTGGTAGCGGCCCAGGCTGGGAAGGCAGCCTCCGCATTGGCGATCGCCTTTTCCATCTCCGTCTTACTGGCGAGCGCCACCTTGGCCGCAACCTCGCCGGTATTGGGATTGAACACGTCGCCGAACCGGCCTGACGTTCCTTTGATGGTTTTGCCGCCGACGAAATGACCGATCTCACGCATCATCGTGTCTCCCTGGACCGTGGCCGCCGCCGGCCCGTTAATGGCCCGCTATCTTGCTGTCTTTTTAGCCAGCGGTCACGAGGCCCCGCCCGAAAACGCGGGCTCTTGGCGGTTTCCGCCGTTTTAGCCGTTTCCTAGCGTCTTTCCAGCCCGCGCTCGCGGTTTTGGCCGCTGGCCGCCTCACGCCCCTGTTCCTATCTGCGATGCGCAAAGCTGTCCCTCGGTCAACCATGATGGGCCATGACATCGATGGCTTCACATCGATGGCCTTCACATCGATGGCCATGACATCGCGATCTGATCGGTGTATAGGCGCGGCCTTGCATCGCTTTCACGATGCCACTCAGGAGCAGGGCGACGTCCTGTTTCATAATCCATGACAGATAGCGTGAGCGCTCCCGCCAGGAGCGATGGGCCGGTTGCCGGCACTGCCGAGGCGCGCGCCCATACCGGTTTCTGGAGCCTCGTGCTCGGCAGCATTGGCGTTGTCTATGGGGATATCGGCACAAGCCCACTCTATGCATTACGAGAATCCGTGCTTGCGGCTGGCGGCACGGCGAACGGAGTCGGCCGAGATATCGTTCTCGGAGTGCTATCGCTGATGTTGTGGGCGCTCATTATCATCGTCACGCTCAAATATGTGTTGATCCTGCTCCGTGCCGACAATAACGGCGAGGGCGGTACGCTCACGCTGATGGCGCTGGCGTCGCGTGGGGTCGGTCACGTCGGCAGGGCCGCCGGTGTCGTCGCGCTGCTGGGCGTTGCCAGTGCCGGACTGTTCTATGGTGACGCGCTCATTACGCCGGCGCTGTCCGTCTTGTCGGCCGTCGAGGGCTTGAAAGTCGCGACTCCCGCTTTCGACGAGTATGTAGTGCCGATTACGGTCGTCATTCTGGTCGGGCTGTTTGCGATGCAATCGCGCGGCACCGCCAAGGTCGGAGCTTTGTTTGGTCCGGTGACGACGATTTGGTTCCTAGCGATCGCGTCGATTGGAATTTGGCAAATAGCCCGTGACCCAGGCATTTTGCTTGCGTTCGACCCGCTCTATGGCATTGAGTTTCTGGCGCACCATGGCGTTGTCGGCCTGTTCACACTCGGTGCCGTGTTTCTGACCGTTACCGGCGCCGAGGCGCTTTATGCCGATCTCGGGCACTTCGGCCGCAGGCCGATCCAGGCCGCGTGGCTCGTGCTTGTCCTGCCTTCCTTGGTGGCCAATTATCTCGGGCAGGGCGTGCTGGTGTTGGCGGACCCCAAAACAATCCAAAATCCATTCTTCCTCCTTTATCCAGCGTGGGCACTGATCCCGATGGTCGTCTTGGCAACGGCGGCGACTGTAATCGCGAGTCAGGCGGTTATCACGGGAGCCTATTCGCTGACCAGCCAAGCGATCCAGCTTGGGCTTCTGCCGCGCCTTGAAGTGCGGCACACCTCTGCTCAGCAAGCCGGACAAATTTATATGCCGCGCGTGAATACATTGCTCCTGGTCGGCGTGCTGTTCTTGGTGATGCTGTTTCGCTCGTCGAGTGCCATGGCCTCGGCCTACGGCATTGCAGTGAGCGGCACCATGGTCGTCACCGGCATGATGGCCTTCATCGTCATATGGCGAAGATGGGGCTGGTCGCCGTTGGCCACGGCGGCGTTGATCCTGCCATTCCTGATCGTCGATCTGACTTTTCTTTCGGCAAATATGCTCAAGGTTGTGGAGGGCGGATGGGTACCCCTCGCGCTTGGCGGGTTGGTGATGATGCTGATGTATACATGGCGCCGCGGCACTAGGATTCTGTTCGCCAAGACGCGCCGGCTAGAAACTCCGCTCGACGATCTCGTCCGCATCCTGGAAAAGAAGCCGCCGCAGCGTGTGCCAGGCACCGCCGTGTTTCTCACCAGCGATCCGAAAAGCGCACCCACGGCGCTGCTGCACAGTCTCAAACATTACAAAGTCCTGCACGAGCAGAATGTCATTCTCAGCGTCGAGACCACTCACACCCCGCGCGTGGACAGCGACAAACGCGTGCGCATTGAACCGGTCGGGTCGACGTTTTTGCGGGTGCTGCTTCGCTTCGGTTATATGGAGACGCCGAACATTCCGCGCGCGCTCGCAATCGCACGTAAACTCGGCTGGCAATTCGACATCATGTCGACGTCATTCTTTTTGTCGCGTCGTTCGATCCGGCCAGCCACGCATTCGGGAATGCCGCGCTGGCAGGATCGCCTGTTCATCAGCCTGGCACGCTCGGCCAACGATGCGACCGACTACTTCCAGATCCCGACCGATCGCGTCGTCGAGGTTGGAACGCAGGTCACGGTCTAATACACCATGTAGGCTCTTCACCTCCGCGGCGGGACTACGTAAGCTTGGATCAACGTGAGCGCGGGAGAGTAGTAGGAATGGGGGAGCAAAATCCGCAGGTGCGGGATCTGACACCGCAGCAGGTTGCTCAGGGCCTCTGCGAAGGGCGCCTCGTGCTCGTCGACGTGCGCGAGCCGAATGAGATCGCGGTGGAACGCTTTCCCGAAGCTGTCCTTGTTCCGCTGTCCAGCTTCGATCCCGCCGCCATTCCCGATCCCGCCGGCCGTGACGTCGTGTTCGCCTGCCGTTCCGGACGTCGATCGGTCTCCGCTTCGCTGGCGGCGCAGGAACAGGGTTTTCCCTATGGTTCGCATCTTGCGGGCGGTATTCTGGCCTGGAAAGCCGCGGGCCTGCCGACCGAGACGTGATCACGCGCGAACGATCTCCGCTCGTTCCCGCCGCAGCGGGAGACCAGCGCCAACCCGGACACGGGGCTTGGTTGCCCGCCAGCGCCGCGCGCAGCGTCGTTTGTCTCGGTTTCGCCCTTGCGGCTGTTCTGTTTCCCGGCTTCGTAGGCGCGCAGAAGCAACGCGTGGTCAATTATTACAACTGGTCCGACTATCAGGACCCGACGGTGCTCGATGCCTTCACAAAAGAGACAGGCATCGCCGTTCGCTACGACACGTTCGATTCCAACGATACGCTGGAGGCCAAGCTTCTGGCCGGGCAGTCTGGATATGATGTTGTGGTTCCGAGCGCCTATTTTCTGGCCCGCCAGATCAAGGCTGGGATCTTCCGCCAACTCGACAAATCGAAACTACCCAATCTGAAATATGCTTGGCCAGAGATTGCGAAACAGCTCTCTCTTTACGACACCGGCAATCAGTACGCGGTCAATTACATGTGGGGTACGACCGGCATCGGCTACAACGTCAAAGCCGTGAAACGGATTTTGGGGCCGGACGGAATCATCGATTCCTGGGATTATATTTTCAATCCGGAAAAGATCGCGAAATTCAAAACCTGCGGAATTCACCTTCTCGATTCATCCGACGACATCATCTCGGCAGGACTGCACTATCTGCGTCTCGATCCGAACACCAGCGACCCCGGCGATCTGAATAAGGTCACCGATCTTCTTCTCAAGATCAGGCCTTACATTCGCAAATTTCATTCGTCGGAATACCTCAATGCATTAGCCACCGGCGAGATTTGCCTCGTGGTCGGCTTTTCCGGCGACGTCAAACAAGCGCAAAAGCGCGCCGCAGGGGCCAAAGGCGGGATCGAAATCGGTTACGCGATCCCGAAGGAGGGTGCGCAGCTGTGGTTCGATAACCTGGCGATACCAAAGGACGCGCCCGATCACGAGGAGGCGCATGAGCTGATCAATTTTCTGATCCGGCCCGATATTGCGGCGAAGAACACCAATTACGTGTCCTACGCCAATGGCGATGTGCCGAGCGATCTCACTGACAAATCGATCCTGGAAGATCGAACCGTGTATCCGGATGCAGCAACGATGGCCAAGCTCTATACGATCATTGCGCACGATCAAAAGACGCAGCGGCTGATCAATCGACTGTGGACGCGAATCAAGACCGGGCAATAATGCAAGCGCAACGAGCTGAAAAACTCGCCGTGTCGGAAAGGAAAGCGAACGTCAATGAAACACATCGCATCTGCGCTGCCGACGCGACGGCGAATCCTCAAAGGGGCGGGAGCACTCGTTAGCGGAATGGTTGCGCCGGCCTTGCTCGGCCAATATGCAGCCAGGGCCGACTACCCGGACCGTCCGGTGAAATTCGTCGTCGCCAATACTCCGGGCGGTCCCTCCGACATCGTCGCTCGGATCGTCACGGCTGCGCTCGATCAATCGACCGGCAAAACTTTTATCGTCGAAAACCGCGGTGGGGCGGGCGGCAATATCGGTATGGAATACGTGGCGCGCTCCAATCCGGATGGCTACACGATCCTGCTCGCTACTAACGCCTTTTCAGTCAATTACGGGCTATACAGTCAGCTGCCATACGATCCCTACAAGGATTTCGTAGCGGTCAGCGAACTCGCATCGACGCCCAATGCCTTCGTCGTCAGAGCTGAGTCACCTGCCAAGAGCATCAAGGATTTGGTGGCGCTGGCGCGCGCCAATCCGGAAAAATACAACTGTGCGACCCCGCCGATCGGCACCACGCCGCAATTGCTGCTCGAATTGTTCAAGATGCGCGAGAATTTGCCGAAGCTCACAGATGTCGTTTTCAAAGGCGGCGGCGATGCCGTCCAGGCGCTCTTGACCGGCTCGGTAGAACTGAGCGTCGGCTCGCTCGGCGCGGCTTTACCACACATCAAAGCCGGTACGTTCCACTGCCTCGCGATCTGCGGTGAGACCCGCTGGCCGGAACTGCCCGCTGTGCCGACAATGGAGGAGGCTGATTACAACGGCTTTGGCATTGGGACCGATATGGTTCTGCTCGCGCCGGCCAAAACGCCGCCCGCCGAGGTCAAATGGCTCGAAAGTGCGACGTTGAAGGTCCTGCTCACACCGGAGATGAAGGACAAGCTGTTCCAGGCCGGATTCTTGGTCCGCCCTAAAGGCGCCGATGCGGCGTGGGCACGCGTGACTAAGGAAATCACGACGTTCAAACAGATTATCGACCAGGCAGGAATTGCTAAGCTCTAGCCGCTACGCCGGACCGCTCGATAAGGGAGCGGATCGCGATTCACGCAGCACTTTATTTTTTGCGACGATGAGGTGAGAGGCGGCAGCGATGTGCCGCCGCCTCGGCAACGGAAATCAGAGTTCCCTGCCGACCATCCTGTCGACCGAATAGGGGCCGCCGCCGCGGATTGCGATGAGGAAGCATGCCGCTCCGATCAGCAGCACATATTCGTAACCACCACCGCCGGCCGCATAGCCTCTCGGCAGATGGACCACCAGCAAAGCTATCAGCATCTCGATAGCGAGCGCTGCCGCGAAAAAGCGGGTGAACAGGCCGATGATCAGGCAAATGCCGCCGACCAATTCGAGGAAAATAATGACATATGCCCAGAGTATTGCGGGCTCAAGACCGTTCTTCGACATCACATTCGCAGCGACCGCGGCGGGGCCGGCTGTCAACTTTCCAGAAACATGGATCACAAACATGACGCCGATGACAATGCGCAAGAACGTTTCGGCGATCGGCAGCGCACTTTCGTAGAATCCGGTTAGTCCCGGATACAGCAACTTCCCTTGGCTGTTGGCCATGGCGTATCCCCCATTGATTTTAAACCGCGCGATCGGCGGCAGTGCTCGTACGGGTACAAAAGATAATAACACCGAAGCACGCAGAATCTATTCCCATAATCTTCCCCGCCGCGTCGCGACTCACGCGCTGCAACAAAAATGTCTTCTATTCGATGACCTCGTCGGCACGGGCCAGCAGCGTCCCTGGAATAGAGATACCGATGGCCCGCACGGTCTTGAGATTGATGGCGAGATCGAATTTCACCGGCTGCTCGACTGGCAAATCGTCCGGATTGGCGCCGTGCAGGATTTTGTCGACCAGATCCGCCGAGCGGCGGAACAGGTCGAGGAAATTGGCGCCATAAGACATCAGCGCTCCCGCTTGAACGTGATCGCGGTTGCTGAACAGCGTTGGCAGCCGGGCGTCGGATGCAAGCTTGATGATGCGGGCGCGATTGGTGTCGACGAGCGCGGAGCCGACCGCATAAAGCGCCTGCGCTGAGCCGCCTAACTTCGAAAAGACGGGCACGATATCTTCGGCGCGCCGGATTTCGAGCGGCACGATTTCGATACCGAAGGTACGAGCAACGGCGCCAGCCTCGCGCATTTCGAGCGCCGATTGGGGAAAGCCGACATCGATCATCACCGCCAAGCGGCGGAGATGAGAGACTGCTTCGCGCAAAAGTTCGATGCGCTTGCCAGCAAGATCGGTTGACTGCAGCGATAGGCCGGTGACGTTGCCGCCCGGGTGCGCAAGACTTGCGACCAAACCGCCACCGACCGGGTCGCTTGCCAAAGCGAAGACGATGGGAATGGTGGACGTTGCTTGTTTCACGATGGGGACGGAGGGCCCGTCCGTGAGAATGACATCTACCGGTAACCGGACAAACTCCGCCGCGATCTCGGCATCGCGCGCGGGCCCGTTCGACCAGCGATGTTCGAATGCAACGGTGCGGCCCTCGATCCAGCCGAGCGCATTCAACCGCTCTACAAATGCTGCAATCCACGGAGTGAAGATTGCAGCGTCAGCGAACAAGAAGCCGATAGTCGCCAGCTTGCCTGCCGACTGTCCTCGTGCGGCAAGCGGCCAAGCAATGGCGCCGCCGACGAGCGTAATGAATGCGCGCCGTTGCATGAATTGGTGAGTCTGAGGAAGTTTCCGCCGCGAAAGGTAACAAACGGAATACCGCACGCGCAGGTAGCAAGCTAGAGCAAACGCCAACTAAAGATGATGATGACAAACATGTTTTTACGATTGCTGCGCGTCCTTGGCGCGCTACGCTTTTCGTAAAACTCAAATGCTGCGCAAATTCACGCGACAACTGACCTGACGGAGAATTTGTGACGCACCCTCGCGGCCGCGGTCGCGCGCGGTGACACGAAAACGTCCAAACGAAACCGCTAACGCCAGCGCCGATGCAGCCACAGCCATTGTTCGGGAAACTGGCGGATCCATCCTTCGATGACGGATGTGACGGCCTGCATGGTGCCTTTGACTTGGATCCGACCGTCGGCGTCGCGGACCGGTTGCACCGGCGCCGAAATTTCCCCCCAAAAGCTATTGCCATCGGCTTTGCGCACGACACGCATGCCATAGATTGGTAGCTCGGTCTGCCGCGCCAGCATCGCGATCAGCGGATTGGCGAGGCAGCGCCGGCCGAAAAATATGACTTCAACTCCCTTGCTGTAATGTTGATCGGCCAGCATGCCGACATGGACGCCGGATTCCAGCAGCCGCGCCAACCTCACCGGTGCATCCAGCCCGGTTGGAATGAGTTCGCCCATCAGCGGCGCTCTCAGGTTGACTATGGCATCGCTGACTGCGCCGATGTTTGGTCGCCGGTAGAGAACGGCAGATTTTACGCCGATGAGCTTGGCGCCGATTCCGGGCAGTTCCCAGTTGGCCAGATGTGAAGCAAAGCCGATCGCGGCCTTGCCGCTTTTCATGATCCAATCGTAGCGGGCTTGAGATTCGGGCGGGTAGGTAATGACATCTGCAGTCTGTTTGCCGAAGCCTTCGACGCTGAATTCGTCGAGATGAGCAAACTCGATCGCGATGCGGCCGAGATTGTCCCATACCCCGGCGAGAATGCGATCAATTTCATCGGCGGATTTGTCCGGAAAGGCGGTGCGGAGCTGTTCGCGACCGATGCGGTGCTCCGGAAACAGCGGGCCGATCCTTCGCATGAACGCGCCGGCAAAATTTGCGGTGCGCCGGCGATCGGTGTGTTTGATGCCGTTGAGCAGACCGACAGTGATCGCGCCGACAGTCTTGTCGAACAGCTTCTTGAGCGGCCGGTCGGGCATTAGAACGTGACGATGATCTTGCCGAACACTTGACGGCTCTCGAGCCGAGCGAGCCCGCGCTCGAACTCGGCAAGCGGCACTTCGGTATCGATCACCGGAAGAAGGCCCGACGCCATTTTGGCAAGGCTTTCGCCGATATTGCGCAGCGAGCAGCCGAACGATCCGAAAATGCGATATTGCTGCAGATAGAGCTGGAACAGATTCATGGTGATCGACTGTCCCGAGGTCGATCCACAGGTGACAAGCCGGCCGCCGCGTTTGAGGCAAAGCAGCGAGCCGTTGAACGTGTCCGGGCCGACATGTTCGAAAGCAACATCGACGCCCTTTTTGCCGGTCAGTTTGCGCACGACGCCTTCGAAGCGGTCGGTGCGATAATTGATGACGTGATCGGCGCCGATCACTTTGGCTTTTTCCGCCTTTGCGTCATCGCCCACCGTGGTGATTACAGTGCAGCCGATCGCTTTGGCCATTTTGATCGCCGTGGTGCCGATGCCGGAGCCGCCGGCTTGGACCAGTATCGTCTGGCCCGGCTCGAGCTTGGCATTGTCGAACAGCATGTGCTGTACCGTGCCGAACGCGACCGGCGCGCAGGCGGCGTCGCGATAGCTCACATTGTGGGGGATCGGTACGACCAGCCGGGCCGGCATGTTCAAGAGGTCGCGGGCAAAGCCGTCGACATGGAAACCCATAATGCTCGCAACGTTCTCGCAGAGATTATCGCGACCGGCGCGGCACGCCTTGCAGGTTCCGCAAGTCAGCGCCCCATAGGCGACAACGCGGTCGCCAGGCCGGTATGACGTTACATCAGGACCAACCCGGGCGATCTCGCCGGCGGCCTCGACACCGACAATGAGCGGCAGCGTACGCTTGGCAAATGCCATGCCGCGCCAACCCCAGACGTCGATATGATTGAGTCCGATCGCTTTGATGCGGATCTGAACTTCGCCGCTGCCGGGGTCCGCAGGCGCCGGAATGTCGCGAAGTTCGATTTTGCGATCGGCGACGAGCGTGAGCGCGCGCATTGATTCACCGGCTGCCCCGGGCGAACGGCCAGCGCGATCACCGACAACGGCTTCGGCACTTCCGCTCACGCCGGTTCCTGCGTCATCACGAGGCATACATTCTGGCCGCCGAAACCGAAGGAATTGGAGATGGCGCGCGTGACGCGTGCGTCGCGCGCGACGTTCGGCACGACGTCGAGCGGAATGGCGGGATCGGGAAGCTGGTGGTTGATCGTCGGCGGAATACGCTGATGTTCGAGCGTCAGGAGGCTGAAGACCGCCTCTACGGCGCCAGCCGCCGTCAAAGTATGCCCGATCATGGACTTGTTTGACGAGATCGGAATGTTGCGGATGTGCTCGCCGAACACCGTGGAAACGCCCAAATGCTCCATCTTGTCGTTCTCGGGCGTCGAGGTGCCGTGCGCGTTGATGTAGTCGACATCTTCCGGCCCGACCCCGGCATCAGCCAAGGCGTTGCGCATGCAGGCGATGATTGGTTTGCCATCAGGGCTGGAACGGGTGCGGTGGAAGGAGTCGGATTTTTCTCCGCAGCCTTCGAGAATGCCGAGGACTTTCGCGCCGCGCGCGACCGCATGATCGTAGTCTTCGAGCACCAGCGCAGCCGCCCCTTCGGCCAGGACAAAACCATCGCGATTCTTTGAGAAGGGCTTTGAAGCCTGGTCAGGTGGGTCGTTCTGCGTCGACAGGGCCGAGAGCAGCGAAAAGCGAACGAGCGATTCAGGTGTGAGGGAGCCGTCGGCGCCGACGGCGAGCGCGGCCTGACATTCGCCGCGCCGGATCGCCTCGACTCCGAGCTGGATCGCGGTCGCGCCAGAGGCGCATGCCGTGGTCAGGGAAATCGGCGAGCCTTCGGTGCCGAAATGATCGGCGAGATGCTCACCGATGATGCCATACTTCAGGGTTTCATAGACCGGCGCGAATTGCGGTTCGCGCGCAACGCGCATCAGGTCGGGATAGCCGGCATCGCCATTAGGAGTGGCTTGTTCGGCCATCTGAATCCGATAGGGCCATTCGATTTCGAGGGGCGGCAGCGCCAGAAATAACGGTCCGGGAAAACGGCCCTTGCCGCCGATTCCCGATTGCGCGATTGCCTCCTCGCCGGCCAACAGCGCGATGCGCTCTGAAAGCTCGGCTGGCGGCATGTAATCCTTGTACACAGCGTCCACTGTGCCGGCGATCGTGGTGCGCAGACTGTCGAGCGGAAAGCGCGAAATGCGGCGGATGCCGGATTTTCCCGCCGACAGCTTGGCCCAATTGTCGGTCTTGCCGACGCCCAATGAAGTGACGACGCCCATCCCGGTGACAGCGATCATCGGCCGGCCCGCTTTGTCACGATGTGCGCTGGCCGTGGGTTTGCTCAAAGCCATGATGCCTCTCCCTCAGTTCACCCGCTCGAGGAGCGCCAGGCCTTCACCGCGCCAATTACCGATGCTGGTGACGACGATTTGGCGCAAACCTGCCGGGCTCGTGCCACTATCCCCCGACCCGGTCGGGGCGAACAATTTGCCGTGCTCAATGGCGGCGCAGCCGATTCCCAGATTAGCCATGAACTGGGTGTCGACGCCATGCCCGATATAGGTGCCAGTATTGCGGACCGGCAGCCCGATCTCCTTGAGTACCGTAAGTTCAGCCGAGGTCGCGGGTTGGAGCCCGGCCGCGCCGGAAATGACGGCACTATGCGCGCGGTCGAGCTGCGCGCCTATGGCGTCCAGCTGCCGGTGAAAAGACGCCTCGGTATCGCCGGGTTTTCTTACGTTACGATCGGAAAGCACCTGCGAAATTCGCGCCCGAGGACGCGCGCCGCGGGCGATCGCGTGCTCTTTGCTCTCCAGCACCAGAAACGCCCCCATGGTAGCGAACGCGATGCCGCCTTGCGGCCCGCGATCCCAAACCGGGGCAAACTTGTCTTTCAGCACGACCCTGCCGAGCTCGAAAGCCAGCAGCACATCCCAGCGTGTGCCGTGATAGGCGCCGCCGACCAGCGTCAGCTCGCTTTGTCCGGCGGCGATACGCGCCTGCGCTACGCGCACGGCGTCGACGCCGGCGGACTCCTCGCCCATGAAAGTGCGCGACGAGCCGACCACGCCATGAACGAGCGAAATATTGCCGGCCAGCAAGTTCGGCAGTTGAGCAAGGAACAAGGTCGGCCGCAGATCGCTCATCAGCCGTTCGTTGAGAAAGGCGCCGGGCTGATTGGTTTTGCGCACGCCCGCCATGATCGCGGTGTCGACGGCGATGTCGCGCTCGCCGCCGCCGGCAGCGACGATCATGTCGGTATGGTCGAGCAATTCTGCATTGCCGGCGATCGCGGCGTCGGTCAGCGCCAGCCCCGCGGAATAGACGCCGACGCGTTGCCACATTTCCATCTGCCGCTGGTCGCTCTTCTTCGGGATCTGCTTGTCGAAGCTCATCGGCGGCAGCTGATGCACGATGTAGGGCGCAAAGCTCTTGTCGTCGTACGGCGGCGGGTCGCCACGCTCGAGATGCTCCCAGGCTTGTTCCAGCCCCTCGCCCAGACAGGTGAGGAGGCCGACGCCGGTGATCCACACCTCGCGCCGTCCAGTCACTTCGCGAACTCCTTGGCCGGGAAGTTGATGCGCTCTGCCCACTCCCACAATCCGGCGCGAAGTTCAGGGCTCGGATAGGGAACGATGCGGTAGGTCAACGTGGCGTCGCAAATCGCGGCGCCCTTGCACCATCCTTTGGCTTCGCCGACCGCATAGCCGGAGCCCTCGTGGATGACCCTGCCTTCGAATTCAAGTTCGTCGCCAGGAAAGACCGCGTTGCGGATTTTGCCTTCTTTCACTCCGGCAAGCGCCGGCAGGCCGGTGAAGCCGGTCAGCGCGCTCACCAGCCAGCCGGTGGTTTGTGCCATGCATTCGATAAGCAGGACGCCAGGCATCAACGGATAGCCCGGAAAGTGACCTTCGAAGACCGGGCTCTGCAACGGCACTGTACAGATTGCCCGCGCCACGCGGCCGCCGACGTCGACGGCGACAAAGCGGTCGATCATTTGGAAATACTCGAGACGCATGAGGGCGCTCAGGCGCCCTTGGCAGCGATCAACTCGTCGATCCGCTCGCACAAGTTCTTCAAGACGAAGTACTGATCGGTCGTTGCCTTGCCGTCGTTGACCTCTTGCGTCCACTGTTCCAGCGGCAGCTTTATGCCGAATGCCTTGTCGATCGCGAAGGCAATGTCGAGAAAATCGAGACTGTCGATCTCCAGATCGTTGATCGCATGACTCTCCGGCTTGATGTTCTCGCGCGGAATATCGCAAGTCTCAGCAATGATTTCGGCCACTTTATCGAATGTGGTGGACATCAGGCGTGCTCTTTGGTCGATCGAAGAAGAAGCGCCGGCCCAGCCCGGCGCGAGCAAGCCCGGCGCGTCGGGCCCCTCATATGTGAACGCTCCGTATAGCGAAGGACGCCGGTAAGTTCAACGGCGGCCGTTCTGTTTGCGGTCGCGCGTGCACGCCGCAAAAAGCCGTATTTTGTTGCTGTAGCGCAAGAGCTTATCGCGCCGGCGCCAAAAGCGGCTCGCGCCCGACATGCTTGATTGCGGGTGCCATGTTGCCTAAGGGAGCGGCCGGAGAGGGGCCAATGCCGAACGCGTTCGTGCGCAAGCGGTGCTTCGTGCAAATGACCGGGTACGAGCCGGTCGGGCCGGAACACCAGCATCGGCGCTTTATTCGCGAAATGGCCCGGTTCCAAAAGACTTGGAACGTGCAGGGCAAAGTGTCGCCGCCGCGGCTCTCGGCGGATGGCGCCGTGGCCAATTGGACGATCGAAACCTGGGGTCCGAATTGGCGGGTGGACACCGATTTCCATTGGTTTCGCTGGGATGATTTCGTCACCGCCGATACGGCGGTGAGCGATTGGTGGCGTTTTCCGCTGGGCATCGCCGCGCTGATGGAATTCGTGCTGACGGGAACCGTCATCCGCTATTTCACTCTTGCATGGCGTTACGGCGCATTTTTTCTCTCCCCGCTGCTCTACGTCGCGGGAATGATGTGGTTGTCGATTGCCGCCACCCGGTTCGCCGTGATCCACGTCGGACTGCCCTTTCATATGGTTCTCGCGCCGGCCTTGTGGTTGGCGATTTTTGCCGGCTTGCGCTGGACCTTCGGCCGCATGGTCCATATCGGCTACGCGCTGGACGATTGGTACTTCGCGCGCGATTTCATTCGTCGCGTGCGGCCACGGCTCGACGAACGTCTCGATCTGCTGGCGCATGAGCTGGTGCGCTTGGTTCGCGACAGCGACGCCGATGAGGTCATCATCGATGGCCACAGCCTTGGCGCGCCGTTGTCACTCGTCGTGCTCGATCGCGCGCTGCAGCTTGATCCGCTGCTGCGCGACGGAGCGAAAACGCTGTACGTCGTCTCGACCGGCTCGTCGCTGTTGAAGGTCGCGCTGCATCCCGCCGCCGGCTGGCTGCGCGAGGCCGTTTCACGCCTGGCCAATACGCCGGCCGTTTATTGGGTCGAATATCAGGCACTGGTCGACATCATCAATGTCTATAAAGTGGATCCTGTTGTCGCGCTCGGGCTGCCGCCCGCTGGCAAGCCGATCGTCAAGATTTTCCGCATCCGCATGATGGTGGAGGAGCACACCTACCGGCGCTTCCATCTCAATTTCCTCCGCATCCACCGTCAGGCGGTGATGGGCAATGAGCGACGTTATTTTTACGACTATTACATGCTGTGCTGCGGGCCGGTCGCGCTGCGCGATCGGGTCGAAAAGCCGGATTGGGCGGTGGCGGTCTTTGCGGCCGACGGGGCGCTCGAATCGAACGTAACTGGCGTTGCGGCCGAGAGGCGGGAATCGCCAGCCGCGGCAGCGGGGCTTTAAGCCGTGACCGCGACTATCGCGAAGATTATTTGGCTCGCCTGCGGCCTGACCTGGTTCGTTCTGCGCTTTCAACCGCGCCAGCACGCGCGCAAGACGGCGGTGCGCTATTCAGGACGTGGGCCGCGCGAATTCGCGCTGCTCGTAGCCTCGCTCACCGGCCTCGGTATCGTGCCTTTCGTCTATGTGGTCGCTCATTTTCCCCGCTTTGCCGATTACCCACTGGTTCCCGCGCTCTCCTATCTCGGCATTGCGGTCGAGCTGTGCTGCCTGTGGTTGTTTTACCGAAGCCATCGTGATCTCGGCCATAATTGGTCCGTGAGCCTCGACCTGCGCGAACGCCATACGCTCGTCACAACCGGCGTCTACGCCCTGGTGCGACACCCGATGTATGCCGGTTTCTGGTTGATGGCGATCGGTCAAGCCTTGCTTCTGCCCAACTGGATTGCTGGACCAGCCGGTCTCGTCGGGTTCGGTGTCCTGTTTTTCGGGCGGGTGGCGCGCGAAGAAGCAATGATGATTAGCGCGTTCGGTGACGAATACCGGGCCTATATGCGTCGGACGGCACGCGTGGTTCCGTGGCTATATTGAGGGTGTCGCCAGGGTGTTCATCGTCACGTTGCATTTTTGCTACAGATGCGCGCCGCTATTCCCGGAGGGGAGGATTTGGGGGGATTTTGGTGGCAAAATCTGGCAGTGCAATATGGATCGCCTAGACTGCGGGACGGGCTTGGTTTAGGCCCGGCGCGGCATATCGGAAAAGGGGTCAGGTGAGGGGGTCATGAGACGTTCGTGGCGGCTGACCGCGATTGGAATCATTGTCGTTGGAATGATGCTCGCGCTCGGAACAAATCCGAGCGCGGCGCAATCACGAGCGCATGTTTATCTGCTGCGCGGGCTGATGAATATCTTTTCGCTCGGCATGGACACCCTGGCCGAGCAGCTGAATCGCCACGGCGTCTATGCGACGGTGCATGGCTATGGCGAGTGGCAGTCGCTCGCTGATCGGGCGGCGGTCGATTTCAAGGCCGGAAAGGAAGGTCCGATTATCCTGATCGGTCACTCGCTCGGCGCGGATGCGGTCATGCAAATGGCGGCGTATCTGGGCCGCAAGGGCATTCCCGTGGCGCTGGTCGTGCCGTTCGACGGCACGCAATCGTTTGCCGCAAGCGACAACGTCGCGCGCGTTCTCAATCTGACGCAGCGGGACTACGCCTATATGCGGCGTGGGCCGGGATTCCACGGTACCCTTGCCAATGTCGATGTGAGTTCCGATCCGAGTATCGATCACATCAACATCGATAAATCCCCGCGGCTGCATGCGCGAGTTGTTTCGGAAGTTCTCGCCGTCGTTGGCGGCCATCGCGCGGCGATGCCGGGCGCGGCGAAACCGTCGAGTGTCAATGGGATCGCGCCGGCGGGTCAGGATGGCGGCACGAC
>JBAQBC010000355.1:0-2341 GCA_049286035.1 Xanthobacteraceae bacterium | reverse complement strand
GCCTTGGCTTGGTCACGCCTCCGATAAGTCTTGCGCGCTGTGCGCTCGGTCTTCAGTGACGAGAAGAAGCTTTGTAGCGTCAGAGCTTCCAATGCATCAGAGCGGCCGCCCCGTATGGGGCTGGCGCGAAACGCACTCAAAAAATCATCCGCCCAGCCCACACGCCCCTCAAGTCCGACTTCTACAACAAAATCGGCCATGAGCCGACATATGCAGTGCAGCAAATAGCCCTATTCGACCACCTCGTCGGCAGGGGCGAGCAGCGTCGGTGTCACGTCCGTTCAGCCCCCAATAACGGACTCATGTAGGACATCGCGGCAAGTGCGCTCACCGCGAGCGAAAAAATTGCAGTTGCGCTACAGAGAAGTGCAACGAATTCCCGCCGCCTCATGAGCCGCTCCGCGGACCGACGAGGTTTAAATTATCATAGGGGTGGGGGCGTTTCCGTCGCCGATACGTCGGTAAATAACGATCTCGATTTTTGCGCAATTAGCGCCAGAAAAGGGCTAAGAGAAGAATCACCGGCAGCGGAACACCGAGTATCCACAACAGGAAGCCTCTTCCGATTCCCATGCTTGTTCTCCGTTATTGTCTCTCGTGAGCGCTGTCGGTGTACGCGCGCTTCTTAGTGATGCGAGAGAAGCACCAGCAAGATGATAATGGGGATCGGAACACCCAAGAGCCAAAGCAAAATGGGCATGACGCGCTTCTCCGTCCGTTCTCTACCAGGCCCGCGGAGTGAGACGCCGATCGTCCCACGTACCATCGCGATGTTGACCTCCTTCGGCCGCAGCGAGGCTAGCGGCGAACGCACCAAAAAGCAGCGCTGCCGTCATCCAAAACGCGAATTGCGCCCCGTTGCGTCGCAGCCGATCCGCATCAGCCTTTGCCTGCTGCACGACCTCGTCGACGCGTTTTTCCGCGTCCGCTTGATTCAAGCCCGCGTTCGTCGCCACCAAGCGTGCAATATAAGCTCGATCGGCAGCGGCAAGTCCTTCATCGGCCTGAATGCTTGCCGACCACAGTCGCGTGACCTCAGCTCGCGTTGCCGGGTTTGGTCCGGCGGATGTGCCGGCCGCAGGTGATTGTGGGCCAGATACAGTACCCGCATCTGACCCCGGTGCTGTGCCGGAAGCTGGGGCATTGGACCCGGCTGGGGACTCCCGTCTAAATAAACGGTCTACATAGACTTGGGCAGGATTTGCGTTTGCTGCAGATTGGCCGGCTGACGCGGTCGCAGACGCCGCCCCGCCAACGAGGTGGGTTATCGCTGTCCCCAGCACGGTCGCGCTGATGATCGTGGCGAATGCCCAGGCTACGAAGCCATGCGCGGTGTCGCGGAAAAATGCTTCATTGGTGTGGATGCCGACCCATTTAGTGCGCAGACGCGCGGATAGGTAACCGCCAATCGCGGAGGACATGACCGCGACCAGCACCAGATAGACCCCCGCAGTGACTTTGAAGGTTGAGGCGGACACGCCCGTATCCGTCCATGGCGAAACCGCGGACAACCCCAAGCCTACACCCAGCGCGACGAGCGCAAGGCTAACCGCCGAGGCAGTTACGGCTCCGGCTGCAATACTCCCCCAGGACGCTGCCGATATAATTTCCGCTGAACTTGCCTCTGCTGTGCGGAGGCCGGATTCCATGAGCGTTTCTCCTCAAAATCTTTTTAGAACTGCGTTGCAGGATAAAATTAACTGATAAAAAAAAGTTCCTGGCCGGCCGGGGGAAAGTGTCGCGGGGAACAAAACATTACGGGCTTGGGTTGGTTGGCGGGCTCTGTAGGGAGGGGTACATGTCTTTTTACATGTCTTGGAGCAATCATGGACAAGAAAATTGCCGGTCTGTTAGGAGCCGCCGCTGCCCTAACCGCCATCAATACGGCCACCCAAGCGACTCCGGCGCAGAACACCGAGCTAGCGCCGGCAACCACCTACAGAGACCTTCTTAATCCAGTCCCGAACGCGCTCTCAGCCTTGAAAGCGGATAACGCACGTTTATCGCGTGACCAAGCGAATGGGCTTGAGCGACTAGCACAAGTGTCTGTCGAAGTCGGCCATCATCATCACCATCATCATCATGGGGTCCGGATCAGGGTAGGACACCATCATCATCATCACCACGTGGTGCGCATTGGACACCACCATCATCACCATCACGTGCGAGTCCGCGTCCACGATCACGATTGATGCAAAAAAAGAGGCGCGCTGCTGAGCGCGCCTCATTGTGCTATGGCGCGATTCTCGGCGCGTTGTCGGGTTTCGAAGCCGGGGCGGCCACCGGCTGGGATGTGGCTGACCGTATGAGGGCGGATCGGCCGCAAGTCTCAGTGCTTTAT
>JBAQBC010000354.1:0-10835 GCA_049286035.1 Xanthobacteraceae bacterium | reverse complement strand
TTCACGCCGCTCGATCCGTCAAACGTGCGGATGTACGTCTGCGGCCCGACGGTCTACGACTTTGCCCATATCGGCAATGCGCGGCCGGTGATCGTCTTCGACGTGCTGTTCCGGCTGTTGCGCCATCGCTATGGGCCGGACCACGTCACTTACGTCCGTAACATCACCGACGTCGACGACAAGATCAACGCGCGCGCTGCGGAGGAATATTCGGCGCTGCCGTTGAACCAGGCGATCCGCAAAGTCACCGAAACTACCGACCGCCAATTTCACGAAGATGTCGCCGCGCTCGGCTGCCTGCCGCTGAGTGCGGAGCCGCGCGCGACCGAGCATATCGCCGAGATGCGCACGCTGATTGAGCGGCTGGTCAAATCCGGGAACGCCTATGTCGAGCAGGACCATGTTTTGTTCAGCGTCGCTTCGATGCCGGATTACGGCAAATTGGCGCGCCGCTCGCTCGACGAGATGATCGCCGGCGCACGCGTCGAGGTGGCGCCGTATAAGCGCGCGCCGATGGATTTCGTGTTGTGGAAACCCTCGAAACCAGGTGAGCCGGCGTGGCCGTCGCCTGCCGGTATCAAGACACCAGGCCGGCCGGGCTGGCACATCGAATGCTCGGCGATGTCCTGGAAGCACCTCGGCGAAACATTTGACATCCATGGCGGCGGCATCGATCTCGTATTTCCGCATCATGAAAACGAGATCGCGCAGTCGCGCTGCGCTTTTCATACGCCGGCGATGGCAAATTACTGGGTGCACAACGGCTTTCTGCAGGTCGAAGGCGAGAAAATGGCGAAGTCGCTTGGCAATTTCGTCACGATCCGCGATTTGCTGAAGGATTGGCCGGGCGAAGTGATTCGACTGACGATGCTGCTGACGCATTATCGCCAACCGCTGAATTGGACCACAAATGGCCTGCGCGAGAGCCAGCGGACGCTCGATCACTGGTATGAACTGACTGCCGATGCGGCGCCCGGATTCTTGTGCGCGGATGCCCTGGGTGCTCTGGCGGATGACTTGAACACACCGAAAGCCATCGCTGCGTTGCATGAGCTGCGCACCGAGGCGGCCAAGGGCAATACAGGAGCCAGTGGTTCTCTCAAGGCCAGCGCCCAATTGATCGGGCTATTGCAGCAGACAGCCGCGCTATGGGCGAGCTTCCGGCCGGCGTCGATCGCGATCGACGAAAACAAGGTGACGACCCTGATCGCGGCGCGTAATGCCGCGCGCCAAGCAAAGAATTTTCGGGAGTCCGATCGCATCCGCGACGAGCTCGCCAAAATGGGCGTCGTCGTGAAGGACACGAAAGACGGCACGACTTGGGAGATCGCGCGATGAACCCGCGCCCGCTGCCGCAACTCGCCATGCGTCCGATGCTGCCGATCGATGTGCCGCTGCTCGCCGAGATCTTTCGCGCCGCGATCGAGGAATTGACCGCCGACGATTACAGCGAAGCGCAGCAGGAGGCCTGGGCTTCGACGGCCGACGACGAGGAAGCGTTCGGCGCCAAGCTCGCGCACGAGTTGACGCTGGTCGCGACTTATGGCGGTGCGGCCATCGGCTTTGCCGCGCTTGCCGGCAATAGGCACATCGATATGCTTTATGTTCATCCGGCCGCCGCGGGACAGGGCGCAGGAGCGATGCTGTGCGACGCCCTGGAAAAGCTCGCCGCGGCGCGCGGAGCTAAGGAAATCACCGTCGACGCCAGTGACGCGGCGCGCGGCTTTTTCGAGAAGCGGGGATTTTCGGCGCGAAGCCGCAACACCGTGTCGCTCGGCGATGAATGGCTCGCCAATACGACCATGACCAAGCCCCTCGTTGGCAGCGGGAGACCATCATGAAACGCCCGGAGACGCCATTTCCGCGACATTGGCTCTATTATTTGATCTTGAAATACGCGGTGATCGCTGCGGCAGTCATCGTGTCGCTTTACACGATCTATCGGCTCTATCGCGGGTAGTATTATGGCGCGTGAACGGCTCTATTTGTTCGACACGACGTTGCGCGATGGCGCGCAGACCAATGGCGTCGATTTTACGCTCGCTGACAAGCTTGCCATTGCCGGTATGCTTGACGAGCTCGGCGTCGATTATGTCGAGGCCGGCTATCCCGGCGCCAATCCGATCGACACGAGCTTTTTTTCCGAGCGCCGGCCGATGCGCGCGCGCGTCACTGCCTTTGGCATGACGCGGCGGCCAGGCCGGTCGGCTTCCAACGATCCGGGGTTGGTGGCGCTGCTGAACGCGGAGGCGGACGCGATCTGCTTCGTCGCCAAAAGCTGGGACTATCATGTGCGGATCGCGCTGGAGACGACCGAGGACGAAAATCTCGCCTCCATTCGCGACAGCGTTCGCGCCGCCAAAGCAAAGGGGCGCGAAGTCCTGCTCGACTGCGAGCATTTTTTCGACGGCTACAAAGCAAACCCCACTTATGCGCTCGCCTGCGCCAAAGCGGCGTATGACGAAGGGGCGCGCTGGGTCGTGCTCTGCGACACCAATGGCGGCGCGCTGCCGCATGAAGTCGAGGGCATCGTCGGCGAAGTCTGCAAAGTCATACCCGGAGATCGCGTCGGCATTCACGCTCACAATGACACCGAACAAGCCGTCGCCAATAGTTTTGCCGCCATTCGCGCCGGCGCGCGGCAAATCCAAGGCACGCTCAACGGGCTTGGTGAGCGCTGCGGCAATGCCAATCTCGTCTCCATCATCCCGACGCTGAAGCTCAAGCCGGAATATGCCAACAAATTCGAGATCAACGTCAGCGACGGCGCGCTTGGCCGCATCGTGCGCATCTCGCATGGGCTCGACGAACTCCTCAACCGGGCGCCGGATCGTCATGCGCCTTATGTGGGCGAAAGCGCGTTCGCGACGAAGGCTGGCATTCACGCCTCCGCCATCGTCAAGGAGCCGAAGACCTATGAGCACATCGCACCCGAGCGCGTCGGCAACAAGCGCAAGCTTCTCGTGTCCGATCAGGCCGGCCGCTCCAACGTGCTGGCGGAGCTCGAGCGCATCGGTTTGTCGTTGGACAAAGACGACCCGCGTGTGACGCGGCTTCTTGACGAGGTGAAAGAGCGCGAAGCCGTCGGCTATGCCTATGAGGCCGCCGACGCATCGTTCGAGCTCCTGGCGCGGCGCATGCTCGGTCAGGTGCCGCATTATTTCGATGTCGAAAAATTCGACGTCAATGTCGAGCAGCGCAACAACGCCAAAGGCGAGCGCGTGACGGTGAGCCAGGCAGTGGTGAAGATCAAAGTTGGTGACGAAGAACTGATCTCGGTGGCCGAGGGCATCGGCCCGGTGAACGCACTCGATCTCGCGCTGCGCAAGGACCTCGGTAAATACCAGAGTTTCATCACCGGACTTACATTAACCGATTATCGCGTCCGCATCCTCAATGGCGGCACCCAAGCCGTTACGCGCGTTCTGATCGAGAGTACCGATGAGAGCGGCGAGCATTGGCGAACCGTCGGGGTGTCGGCAAACATTATCGACGCTTCGTTCCAGGCGCTGATGGATTCCATCGTCTACAAGCTTATGAAGTCCGGCGCGCGGGCGTGATTGGACATTGTTCTCGCATGATCGATCATGTGTCCGTCGCGGTGCGCGATCTGGGCAAGGCCGAGTCCTTCTATGCCGCATTACTGGCGCCGCTTGGGATGCGGAAATTGCGCGAATGGCCGGATGCCGCGGTCGGTTTCGGCAAGAAATATCCGGAATTCTGGATCAATCGGCGCGCGGCAATGGCTCGCGTCACGGAGGACAGCGGCGTGCATATTTGCCTGCGCGCAACCGACACGCGGGCGGTCGAGGACTTTCATGCCGCGGCGCTTAAGGCCGGCGGCACGTCTGATGGCGCGCCCGGCCTGCGCACGGAATATCACGAGAGCTATTACGCGGCCTTCATTCGCGACCCGGACGGCAACCGCATTGAGGCGGTGACGTTCCTGCGCGACGCGGACAATTCGCCCGCGCGGGAATGATCCGTTTTTCGTCCGCACCGGATCGTGCTGTAGCGGCGGCAGATCACAGCCGGTCGGCCGGAATCGCCATCGCCTTTTCCGCTTCGGCACGGCCGCGCGCCGCGTGCCGCAAAACCGGCAGAATATCTTCGACGCGCTCGGTCACCAGAAAATTGATCGATAGCGAATCCGGTACGAAGGCGCGCTCGCGCATATGGGCAACGAGCGTCAGCAACGGATCCCAATAACCGTTGATATTGGCGATCAGGATCGGCTTGCTGTGGCGGCCGAGCTGAGCCCAGGTCAGTTGCTCGACCAGTTCTTCGAGCGTGCCGATTCCGCCCGGCAAGGCGACAAACGCATCGGCGCGATCAAACATCGTGCTTTTGCGCTCGTGCATGTCGCGGGTGACGATCAGCTCCTGGCCGAGCCGACGCGGCCGCTCGCGCTGGGTCAGAAATTCCGGGATGATTCCGGTGGCCTTGCCGCCATGCGCCAGCACGGCGTCGGCGAGTATGCCCATCAGGCCGATCGAACCGCCGCCATAGATGAGGCGCACGCCGTTTTCGGCGAGAATTTTGCCAAATTGACCGGCCGCCTCGCCGAAAATCGGCTCGGTCCCTGCATTCGATCCGCAATAGACGCAGACCGCATTGATTTTGCTCATGGATTAAATCTCATCGAAGAATACATGTGGCGTCGATTCTCGCCGCCTGCAAGCGCTTTTTGTCCGTGAAAGGCACGCGGAGTGCACGTCAATAAGACGAGGGCTTCGTTAAAACGGCTATCCTCGCCGCTGTGTTCCCTTCAGCATCACCCACGCTGAAAGGCTGGCTCGGTCTCGCGCGCCGCAAGATCGGCAATGAGCGTCTCGCCGGCAATCGCAATTTGCCCTTCGCCGGCCAAGACGCGCGTCCCCTCGGGAAGGTAAACGTCGACGCGGGATCCGAAGCGGATCATGCCGATGCGCTGGCCTGCGCCAAGGCTGTCGCCTTCGCGCGCAAAGCAAACGATGCGGCGGGCTATCAAGCCGGCGATCTGGACAACGGCGACGCGCTGGCCGTTGCCGGTGACGATAACGAATGCATTGCGCTCGTTGTCCTCGCTTGCTTTGTTGAGATCGGCACTGATGAACTTGCCGGCGCGATAGACGATGCGCTCGATGCGCCCGGCGACCGGGCTGCGATTGATGTGACAATCGAACACGCTCATGAAGATCGACACGCGCCGCAGCGGTCGTTCGCCGAGTTCAAGCTCGCGCGGCGGCACCATGCTCACGACCTGACAAACGCGGCCGTCCGCGGGCGCCACGACGATTCCCTCGAGGATCGGGGTCACCCGTAGCGGATCGCGAAAAAAATAAACGCACCACAATGTCGCGATCAGGCCAAGCCAGCCGAGCGGCGGCCATATCCAGAACAGAACGAGGGTCGCGACGGCAAAGCCGCCGATGAAGGGATAGCCCTCGCGGTGAATCGGCGTCAGTTGTTGACGAATTGAGGCGGCGACGGACATTGGGCTTGTGTGTCTATCTAATTTCTTTTGGCCAGCTGCGAACGGCGCAACACGACGATGACGGCAACGATGTGCTCATTCGGCGGCGTCCGCAGCCGGAAGAAGATCTGGCCGCGGCTCGGGTGCCTCGGGCAATGGCGGCGGGTTGCGATTGGGTGCCGCGCCGTCATCGCCGACTTCGGCCAGAATATCGCGGGCCAGCTGCGCTTCGCGTTGCCGGTTCCACATGCTGGCATAAAGTCCGCCATGCGCGATCAGCTCGCGATGTGTGCCGCGTTCGATGATCGCGCCGCGATCGAGCACCAAAATCTCGTCGGCATTGACGATCGTTGACAGCCGATGCGCGATAACCAGCGTCGTGCGGTTCTCGGCGACCCGGTCGAGCTCATCCTGAATATCTTTTTCGGTGTGGCTGTCGAGCGCCGAGGTCGCTTCGTCGAGCAGCAAAATAGGAGGCCCCTTGAGGATCGTGCGCGCGATGGCGACGCGCTGCTTCTCGCCGCCGGAAAGTTTCAAGCCGCGCTCGCCGACCTCGGTCTCATAGCCTTTCGGCGCGCGGCTAATGAAAGCATCGATCTGGGCTTGGCGCGCTGCTTCCTCGACTTCGCCGTCGCTCGCATCCCAGCGCCCGTACCGAATATTATAGCGGATCGTATCGTTAAACAGCACCGTATCCTGCGGCACCATGCCTATGGCCGCGCGCAACGACGCCTGCGTGACCTCGCGAATGTCCTGATCGTCGACGAGGATACGGCCGCCGGTGACGTCATAGAACCGGAACAGCAGCCGTGAAATCGTCGATTTGCCGGCGCCCGATGGTCCGACGATCGCGACAGTGTGGCCGGCCGCGACGTCAAAGCTCAAATTGGTAAGGATCGGGCGCGCCGGTTCGTAGGCGAAAGAAACATTCTCGAACCGGATCGTGCCGGCGCGCACCTGCAACGGCAGCGCGCTGGGTTGGTCGGTAATTTCAGCTTTACGCGCCAACAGTGAAAACATGATCTCGATGTCGATAATGGCCTGCTTGATCTCGCGGTACACCATGCCCATGAAGTTTAAGGGCGTGTAAAGCTGGATCATCATCGCATTGATCATCACGAAGTCGCCGACGGTGTTGGTGCCGCGTTCGATGCCGTAAGCGCACAAGGCCATGGCGCCGGTCAGTCCAATCGTGAAAATGACTGCCTGTCCGGCATTGAGCACCGCAAGGGACACATAAGCCTTGACGCTCGCGTCCTCATAGCGCGCCATTGAGCGGTCGTAGCGCTTGGCCTCGCGCGCTTCGGCGGAGAAGTATTTCACGGTTTCATAATTCAATAGCGAATCAATCGCCTTCGCGTTGGCGTCGCTGTCGCTCTCGTTCATCCGGCGGCGAATATTGATGCGCCACTCGGTCGCGTACCAGGTGAACAGCATGTAGCAAATCACGGTTGCGGCGATAACGGCGACGTAGCGCCAGTCGAAATGCAAGAGCAGCACCGCGACGATCAGTACGAGCTCGACGATCGTCGGCGCGAGTTGCAGCAGCACCATGCGAACGATCGTCTCGATGGCGTTGCGGCCGCGTTCGAGAACGCGGGTCAATCCTCCGGTTTTGCGCTCGAGATGAAACCGCAACGACAACAGGTGCATATGCTCGAATGTGAGCATCGCAAGGCGGCGCACCGCATTCATCGCCACCTTGGCGAAAATGCCATCGCGCCACTGCGTGAGAAGGCCCATCACAACGCGGGTCGCCCCATAGGCGAGCGTCATCACGATCGGCGCGGCGAGCGCCCACGCCAGCCAATTGTCCGGCGCTACCGGTGCGGTGCCGCCCCCGGCCAGTGCATCAGTCGCCCACTTGAAGGTGAACGGCACGGCGACGGTGGCGAGCTTGGCTGCAAAAAGCAGCACGGTTGCGAAGATCACCCGCGCTTTAAGATCGCGGCGATCCGCTGGCCAAATATAAGGCCAAAGGTTGACAACGGTCGCCACCAAATTGCCGCCAGTGGCGCTAGCGATTCTTCGAAATTCTGCATTTGGCTGTTGAAAATCACTCATGGCAAGCCCACGAAATCGCGCGCATGTTTTTTGTCATATGGAGATTTTCACTTAACTACTTTCACATCGTGAACTTGTCCGCGACAAATTAGGCCCATAACTCTGCGGGCCAGCTAACACTCGCGGAGTCGGCACGTGTCTTCTGAGCCGCAACGAGTATCGGCCGCGCTCGCGAGCGGCGTCAATCCGGGCGGCAATGGCGCTCCTGGCCATTTGTCTTCGGTTGCTCAAACCCATAGGCCCGGACCGGCGGCCTCGATCACCGGCGGGCGTGAGAGCCGCAACTCCGATCTGAGCGCTCCGGCGGAAGAGATGGCCGAAGCGCTTGGTGCTGGCTGGCTGGAACTGTGGTACCAGCCCAAGATAGGCAGCCAAACACTCGATCTGCGAGGCGCGGAAGCGCTTATTCGCATGCGCCACCCACGATTGGGGATCGTTCGGCCTGCCGGGTTCATGCCGCGAATGGGGGAGCGGCTTTTACCGGCGTTATCGCAATTCGTCATTGCCCGAGCACTCGCGGACTGGCGTTTCTTTTTGGCCGAGCAACGCCCCCTCGATCTCTCGATCAACCTGCCAATCTCGTTTCTGGACGATCCAGCCTCCTTCGACTATCTCTGCCGTCAACTGCCGGATGACCCTGCTTTCGAAGGGCTCATTCTCGAAGTCGACGGCAGCGAGATCGCCCGTGATCTCTCGGCGGCGCGCGACTTCGCCAAACAAGCGAGATTACGCAAGGTCGCCATCTCGGTTGATCACCTCGGCGGCGAATGGACCGCGCTCCTGCAATTGCGGGATTTTCCTTTCGTCGAAATCAAGGTCGAGCCCGAATTGGTGGCGGGTTGCGCGCACGATCGCGCGAAGCAGACGCTCTGCCGCCATATCGTCGGTGCAGCCGCTCAATTCGGCGCCCGCACGGTGGCAGTCGGTGTAGAGAACTACGCCGATTTCCTTGCAGCGCGCGAACTCGGCTTCGACCTGATCCAGGGCTTCCTGTTTGCAAAGCCCATGGGGGTGCAGACCTTCGTGCGCACTATCGGGCGCGATCTGGCAAACGCGGTGTAATCACGCGTTCGCGAGCGGCGAGTAAGTGCGCTTCCGCGCACGACGCGGTGTTGGGCACTGCGGCGGCCCATTTAACCCATGGCCGCAAACGGCGCCGGAGCGCGGAAGGCCAATGGCAGGCTCCGGCGCAAGCGGCTATATTGTTGCCATGACAATGGCATCGCCCAGTTCGGGTGACCCGCGCCGCCGGCGCTTCCGCCGCATTCCGGTGCGCACGCTGGCGCCGAATATGGTCACGCTCCTGGCAATGTGCGCCGGGTTGACTGCAATCCGGATGGCTTTCGAGGACCGGTACGTACTCGCGCTCGCGGCAATTGTATTTGCCGCAATTCTCGACGGGATCGACGGCCGTCTGGCGCGGTTCTTGAAGGGAACGTCGCGCTTTGGCGCCGAACTCGACAGCCTGTCCGATTTCGTCAATTTCGGCGTCGCTCCGGCACTGGTCCTGTACTTTTGGGGCCTGCACGAACTGAAGTCGGCCGGATGGATTGCTGCGATGGTGTTCGCGATTTGCGGCGGCCTGCGGCTGGCCCGCTTCAATGTCATGGCGGAGGAGCCCGATCGGCCCGCTTGGGCCAGTAATTTCTTTGTCGGCATGCCGGCTCCGATGGGCGCCATCGCGGTGCTGCTGCCCATATACGTTACGTTCCTCGGAGTGCCGCACTCGAGTGTCCTGATCTGGTCGACGCTGTTCTACACCTTGGTCATCGCGCTTCTGATGGTATCGCGGTTGCCGGTTTATTCCGGCAAAAGGGTCGGCACGCGCGTCCCGCCCGAAATGGTCGGCCCGGTGATCGTCATCGTCGTGTTGTCGATTGGGCTTTTGATCGCCTATCCGTGGATTTTGCTCACGCTCGGCACGCTGGCTTATCTCGGCAGCCTACCGTTCGGCTGGCTGTCCTATCGGCGCTATCAGCAGCGCTCGCGCGAGCCTATTGGGGAGGGGATGCGTGAGGGGGTGCGTGAGACGCTACCGGCGTCGCCACCGGCCGGGAGCGGCGCGGCACGGCCGAACGAACGAAGTGATCGTCCGTCGCGGCTCAATTGAACAAAGCTCCAGAACAGTCGCCGATCGTCGCGAGGAAATTATTTGATGCGGATTGCGCGACGCACGTTTTTAACTTCGTCGATCGGTACCGCCGTGGCTCCCGCGATTCTGCGCCTCGCGCGCGCGGATACGCCGCCAATAACGCTCAAGCTGCACCACTCGTTTTCGGCGGTATCCGGCGTCCACGATAAATTCCTTCTGCCCTGGGCGCGCAAAATCGAGACCGAAACCGGCGGCCGGATGCGCGTCGATATATTTCCGTCGATGCAGCTTGGCGGAGCGCCCACAGCGCTGTTCGATCAGGCGCGCGACGGTTCGGCTGACATCGTCTGGGCTGCGCCCACCCTCATGCCCGGTCGGTTTGCCAAAATCGAGACCTTCGAACTGCCATTTCTGCCGTCGCGGCGCGCGCTGGTCAGTTCGAAAGCGCTGACCGATTTTGCCGCCACCAATCTACAAGACGAATTCCAGGACTTTTATACGATCTGTTTTTCTTGCTCGGATAGCGCCGTCATCCATGCGGCGCGACCCGTGCGAACGACAGAGGATATGAAAGACTTCAAATTACACGTGCAGACGCGCTTGGCGGCCGAAGCAATGCGCGCGCTCGGTGCGCATCCCGTCATGATGCCCAGCGCGCAGCTTCCGGTCGCAATCACCGAACACGTCGTCGACGGCTGCCTCGATCCATGGCACCTCGTGCCGCCGCTGCGATTGAATGACCTGCTCCGCTCCCACACCGAGTTTTCCGATCATTCGCCAAGTGCGAGGACTTACGTGTTGGCGATGAACAAAGCGAGCTACGATCGACTGCCACGGGAGCTGAAAAGCGTAATCGACAGCAATTCCGGTCAAGTTGCTGCCACGATGGCCGGAGCAATGTGGGATCAGCAAGCCGCCGCTGTCGCCAATATGGTCGTCGAGCGCGGCGATTTGATTGTGACGCTGTTGCCGGAAGCGGTGGCGCGTTGGCGGAAGGCGACCGAACCCGTCATCGATGCCTGGCGCAAAGAAATCAAGGAGCAAAAGATCGACGGTGCGAAGCTGATCGCGGCCGCCAACGTGCTGCTGGCGAAATATGCCAACGAGCCGCAGCCGCAGTCATCGCAAGCTTCGCCGCCGGCCCGGCAGCAGGACGTGGCGCAGCCGCCGCCGCAATCGAATCCGGCGCCCAAGCCAGCGAGCAACACCGCGAACCCGCCGGCG
>JBAQBC010000353.1:0-6553 GCA_049286035.1 Xanthobacteraceae bacterium | reverse complement strand
GCGGCCGCCGAGCCGCTCGACGAGCCGCCCGGCGTATGCGCCGGATTCCACGGATTGCGGGTGCCGCGCGGCTCGGAGGCGGCGAATTCGGTGGTGACCGTCTTGCCGACGATCACCGCGCCGGCATCGCGCAGCGCGCGCACGCTGGCGGCGTCTTTTTCGGAGCGCCAGCCGAGGAACAACGGCGAACCCATCTGAGTGGGCATATCGAAGGTTTCGATCACGTCCTTGATGCCGACCGGCATGCCGTCGATCGCCGATAGCGGCCGCCCGGCGCGCCAGCGTTCGGTTGCGCGATCCGCCGCCGCGCGCGCGGCCGGCAGATTGGTGCAGACGAATGCGCCGATGCGAGGCTCCCAGGCTTCGAGCAATTCCAGCGATTGCTCGAGAAATTGTCGCGGCGTGGCACCGCCCGAGGCGAAGTTTCGCGTCGCCGCAAGATACGGCCGCATTGCCGGCCTGGTCTGCTCGCGCATCCCGCTCCTGCCGATCGTGTCCTGCAGGTCGCTCACGCTACTTCTTGCTTTCGTCGTAATAGTGAATCTCGTAGAGCAGGCAGCCACGGTCCGACTTGAATGGCCCATGATGGACGCCGGGCGGTCGGCACGCATAGGTCGGCGCCTCGAACGACTCCCCGCCCCTGCCCTGACCGTCATTGCCGACGATCAAATCGCCGGAAACCAAATAGACTTCTTCCCAGTGGTCATGCACGAACGGCGCCGTGGTGTAGATGCCGGGCGCAAACCGCAACAGCCGCGTTCGGCTGCCCATTTTCCGTTTCTCGTCGAGATCGCTAGCCAGGATTTTTTGCTGGATGCCGGCGGGGTAACCCGACGGAGTCGCCCAGCCCTCTTTCATGTCGATCTTGTGGAACTCAAGATGCGGCTTGTTCATCGGCATAGTGGGTGGTTTTCCGTGTTTGATAGCAATCCTGAATTGTCGACCGCTTGCGCCCGATGCGGATTATCAACGTCCGCGATCGCGGAAGGTCGACCCGGATTTTGCGGCGCGCAGGCCCGGATTCGCGGTGGAACAAGGGGTGGGGAACATACGCGGATAACATGCGCGGATACTCAAAATCCTCCCGTAAACCTTCATGCAGCAAGAAGCGATATCGCGCAGTTTACGCCCGTTGCAACCGCTTATCGCGCATTGTACATGGGGTGAGCGCCTAGGCAATCGAGCGACAAATTCGCCGCTTTTGGTCACCATCGCCGCGGCATGTCGCAAACCCGTCATTGCTCAAAAAGGACAGAGCGGGGACTGCAAGAGTACCGTCATGCATGAGATCGCTGGGCAGGTCCACTGGCACGAACCATCGGGCTTCAAGCGCGCCGGGTTCGGCAAGTTCGGCCGTCCGAAGACGCCTTACGATCTATTTATGGAATGCGAAGGCGTTCCGGTTTATCGCGACATCGGGGTGAGCAAAGTCCAAAATCTGCCGCTGCAGCCATGGCCGCGCATGGGCGGCCGCGGCAGCTACATTCAGCTGCACGGCACCGAAGGCAAATGGGGTTGTTATGTCGTTGAAGTGCCGGGCGCCGGCGCGCTCAACGTTGAAAAGCATCTCTATGAAGAAATTTATCTGGTCGTTGAAGGTCGCGGTTCGACCGAGGTCTGGCTCGAAGGCGACAATAAGCGGCACGCATTCGAATGGCAGAAAGGGTCGCTGTTTTCGATCCCGGTGAATGCGACGCACCGCATCGTCAACGCCAGTTCGGCGCCGGCGCTCCTGCTCGCCGGCACGACGGCGCCCAATCTGATGAATCTCGTCAACAATGTCGACGCGATCTTCAACTGCCCCTATCAGTTTCGCGACCGATTTTCCGGCGCTGACGATTTCTACCAATACAAGGACGACATTGAGCCGGATCCGGTGCGCGGCCTGGCGATGCGGCGGACCAATTTCATTCCCGATATCATCAATTGCGATTTGCCGCTCGACAACCGTCGCTCACCCGGCTGGCGGCGCGTCGAACCGTTCATGACCGGCAATACGTTCTACCTTTGGATCGGGCAACACGAGAACGGTCACTACTCCAAGGCACACGCGCACACTTCGGCGGCCGTGCTGATCTGCATCAAAGGCAAGGGTTACACCTATACCTGGCCGGAGCATCTTGGCCTGACGCCCTGGAAGGACGGCAAGGGCGACCACGTCAAACGTGTCGATTACGAACCGGTCGGCCTGGTGTCGGCGGCGCCCGGCGGCGCGCGCTGGTTTCACCAGCATTTCGGCGCATCGAAAGACCCGTTTCGTCTCACGGCATGGTTCGGTCCGCACAATCCCGGCCGCGAACCGGGACCGCCGGGCGAAAAGCATATCGACTACACGGCGATGGACATTCCCGAAGGCGGCACTGCGATCCCCTATTACATGGAAGACCCGTTTCTGCGGCAGGAATACGCCGAGCGCATGCGGCAGGAAGGCGCCGAAAACCGGATGCGGCCGGAATATTATGAGCGCGATTACCGTGGATTGCTGCCGAAGGAATGAATAAGCACACACCAACCGTCATGGCCGGGACAAGCCCGGCCGTGACGAAGCACATCGTCTCGCGGACATGAGCGAGAACGTTCAAGGTGGCCGCATTTTTTTCTCCAATACCGGGCGCACCTTCGGCGAAGAGGACGAGCTGTGCGTGCTTTCGGTCGGGGTCGACATCGGGTCGTCGACCTCGCATCTCGTATTCTCGCGGATCGTGTTGGAGCGGCTCGACAGTCGCTATGTCGTCACCGAGCGCGAGAGCTTTTATCAATCCGACATCCTGCTCACGCCTTACGCGGCGGAGGACACCATCGACGCCGATGCGCTTGGCGCGTTCATCGAGCGGCAATATCGCGACGCCAAAGTCGACCCCGACGAGATCGATGCCGGGGCGCTCATTCTGACCGGCGTCGCGGTGCGGCGGCGCAATGCGCGGCGCATCGGGGAATTGTTCGCGCGCCAGGCCGGCCGCCTGGTCGCGGTCAGCGCCGGCGACAGCCTGGAATCGGTGATGGCCGCTTACGGCTCCGGCGCGGCGGCGCGTTCGATCCGCAATGGTGCGCCGGTGATGAACATCGACGTCGGCGGCGGCACCGCAAAAATCGCGGTCTGCGCCGATGGCAAGGTCGTCGACGTCACCGCGCTTGACGTCGGCGCCCGGCTGATCGTTATCGACGAGACCCGGCGCATCGTGCGAATAGAAGAGGCGGGCGGCCGGATCGGCACGGCGCTCGGACTTAAGCTCGAGCCCGGCGCAGTCCTCGCCGAGCAAGAGGCCCATGCGCTCGCGGCCAGCATGGCAGACAGCCTATTCGAGGCGATGCGCGGCGGCTCGCCGAAGGCTGGCGGCGCCGACTTGTTGCGGCTCGATCCGCTCACGTGGCGCGGCGAGATTTCGGACGTGAGTTTTTCCGGCGGGGTCTCCGAATATATCTATGGCGGCGAGATAAAATCCTACGGCGATCTTGGTCTGCAACTCGCCGGCGAATTGCGCGGACGCCTCACAAATGGACTGCAGCTGGCGCGACCGGAGGCGCGCATTCGCGCTACCGTCATTGGCGCGGCTCAATACACCGTGCAGGTGTCCGGCAGTACGATCTTCGTCTCGCCGCTCGAAACCCTGCCGCTGCGCAACGTGCCGGTGATCGCGCCGGCACTGCCGCTCGATGGCGAGACGATCGAGCCCGCCGCGGTGGCGACCGCCATCCGTTCCGCGCTCAAGCGACGTGAACTCGACGGCGGCGATAGTGCGGTGGCGGTATTCGTGCCGTGGCGCGGCTCGGCGACATTCCAGCGGCTCGACGATCTGTGCCGAGGCATTCTCGACGGGCTTGATCCGACCCTCGCCCATGGGCATCCGATCGTGCTGATCGGCGACAGCGATGTCGGGGGGCTGATCGGGATTCATTTTTGCGAGGAAATGAAAATTTCCATTCCGATCGTCTCCATCGACGGCCTTGAGCTTAAGGATTTCGACTACGTCGATATCGGCGCCATTCTCGATATGTCGGGCGCGGTGGCCGTCGTGATCAAATCGCTGGTGTTTCCGGCTAGCCCCGGCGTCGGCAGGGACTGGCGCGCGGCGGCCGCTGCCGCGGACGTGGCCTCATAACCATTCCAGGCATTGATTGAGTCCGAGTGCCCGTATTTTGTGCAATGCACAAGACGCGGGCGTTATGCGGCCTAAACGAGCAGGCGCAGCGGCGTCGCGTTGCCGGCCCGGGCACTAACCAACTGCAATACCTAAGATAATTACATGTTGCCGCACGGCATCCGCATGGCACGCATCTTGCGGATCAGGCGCAAATGGCTTTGCGCAAAGCGCGCGCGGCGAATGCATGAAGGAGCAAATGATGGACACAGTCGATTATGTGAAACCGGCCGATGTGGCGCTGGCGATGGTCGATGCCGGCGGGCGCAAGCTTGCTTTGGCGCCGCGCGATCTGTTGATCCGCGGCATGCTGTCCGGCGCCATTCTCGGCGTCGCCACGAGTCTGGCCTTCACCGGCGCGGTGCAGACCAACACGCCGCTGGTCGGAGCGCTGATCTTTCCGGTCGGGCTGATCAGCATCGTGCTGCTCGGCCTCGAACTCGTCACCGGCAGCTTCGCGCTGGTGCCGCTGCCCTGGCTCAATCGCGAGGCCAGCGCCTCGGCCGTTGTTGTCAATTGGGGCTGGGTCTTCATCGGCAATCTGATCGGCAGCGTCGCTTATGGCGCGCTGATCGCGATCGCGCTTACCAATATGGGCACCGCGGCGCCGGCCGGCGTTGCCGCCCGCATCGTCCAAGTCGCCGAGGCCAAGACGATCGGTTATTCGGCACTCGGCTTTGCCGGCATGGTGACCGTCTTCGTCAAGGCGGTGCTGTGCAACTGGCTGGTCTGTCTCGCCATCGTGCTGGCGATGACCACCAATTCGGTGATCGGCAAGATCGCCTGCGCGTGGATGCCGATCTTCATCTTCTTCGCACAAGGCTTCGAACATTCGGTAGTCAATATGTTCATCATTCCGACCGGGATGATGATGGGCGCCAAGGTCACTGTCGCCGATTGGTGGTTGTGGAATCAGATTCCGGTCACGCTCGGCAATCTGGTGGGCGGCTTTCTGTTCACCGGCTTCGCCATTTACGCCACCTACAAACCGCGCGCAGTCGCCAAAGTCTTGGCGCCGACGCCAACCGGCGTGCCTGCGGAATAGTTTGGTTCGTGCGTGCGCAATCAAGGCAACCCTTAGACGGAGGTAATTAGCGGAATAGCCAATGCCGGGCGATTTCGAACCAGAACAGAAGCGCTATCTCGAAGGCTTGATGACCGGACTGCAGATCGCAAAGACTCTGCGCCCGGCAGCCGCCAATGGAACAGCGCCTGCTGCCTCCACCGGGCCGAATGGCGCCGCCGCCGCGGCGGAGCCGATCGGGCCCGACGCTGCGGCTTTGTGCGCGCAAGATCGCGTAATCAAGGCCGGCGGTAAACTTTCCGATCCGGAGAAATTCAAACGCGAGCTGCATCCGTTCGACGCTTATGAGCGGCTGAAAGACCAGGCGGCCAAAAACGAAGCGCCGAAAGCCGACGACAATTTCCGCTGGCGTTTCTTCGGTTTGTTTTACTGCGCGCCGGCGCAAAAATCGTATATGTGCCGGCTGCGCATCCCCAACGGCATTCTCAAACATTGGCAATTTGCCGGCGTCGCCGATCTGGCCGAACGCTATGCCGGCGGCTACGCCCATGTGACGACGCGCGCCAACCTGCAAATGCGCGAAGTCGAGCCGAAGAATGCGGTCGCCATGGTCGAGGCGATTCAGGACCTTGGTCTGTGTTCGCGCGGTTCCGGCGCCGACAATATCCGCAACGTTACCGGCACGCCGACCGCCGGCATCGACCCGCAGGAATTGATCGACACCCGGCCGTATGCCCGCGACTGGCATTTTCACATTCTCAACGATCGCTCGCTGTACGGCATCCCGCGCAAATTCAATGTCGGCTTCGACGGCGGCGGCGTCATTCCGGTACTCGAAGACACCAACGACATCGGATTTCAGGCTGTTGCGGTGAAGGATGGTCACGGCATCGAACCCGGCATTTGGTTTCGGCTGATGCTCGGCGGGGTGACCGGTCATCGCACCTTTGCCGGCGATACCGGCGTGATCGTCAAGCCGGCGGAGGCAACCGCGGTGGCCGACGCCGTGGTGCGCCTCTTTATCGATCACGGCGACCGCACCAATCGCGCCAAGGCGCGCTTGAAATATGTGCTCGACGGCTGGGGCTTTGAAAAATTCGTCGCCGCGCTCGAAGAACGGCTTGGCCGCAAGCTCGTGCGCGCGCCCTTGGACGCCATTGCGCCGCGGCCGGCTTTCGACCGCTTCGCCCATATCGGTGCGCATCGGCAAAAGCAGGACGGCTATCTTTGGATCGGCATTGTGCTGCCGGTCGGCAAACTCATGGCCGACCAGATGCGCGGCATCGCCGAAGTCGCCCGCGCATACGGCGACGGCGATATTCGGCTCACCGTCTGGCAAAACCTGCTGATCTCAGGCGTGCCGCAAGCGCGCCTTGCCGAGGCGGAAGCC
>JBAQBC010000352.1:0-5256 GCA_049286035.1 Xanthobacteraceae bacterium | reverse complement strand
ATTATTGTGAGAGCGACGTTGCAGCGCTAGCGCGGCTACTGCCGGCCATGCTGCCCAAGATCGATTTGCCGCGTGCCCTCCTTCGTGGCCGCTATACGTCGGCTGTAGCGCGGATGGAACGCAACGGCGTGCCAATCGACGTGGGCGCCTTCGAGTTGCTCAAGCAAAACTGGTCGAAGATACAGGATCAGCTCATCGAGGAGATCGACGCTGATTATGGTGTCTTCGACGGCCGAACCTTCAAAGCCGATCGCTTTGCGACGTGGTTGGCAAAGGCCGATATTCCATGGCCACGCCTCGAGAGTGGCCGCCTCGACTTGAGTGATGACTCGTTTCGTGAGATGGCGCGCGGCTATCCGACGATCGCACCGCTGCGTGAGCTGCGCAGTGCCCTGTCCGAAATGCGGTTGGCCGATCTTGCGGTCGGCCGTGATGGCCGTAACCGCGCGATGCTGTCAGCCTTCCGCGCCCGAACAGGGCGTAACCAGCCGAGCAACACCAAGTTCATATTTGGCCCAAGCGTGTGGCTGCGGGGACTCATTCAGCCGCCGCCCGGCTGTGGGATCGCATACATCGACTGGCAGCAACAAGAATTTGGGATTGCCGCGGCACTATCTGGCGACCCGTTGATGCTGGAGGCCTATTGCTCCGGCGACCCTTACTTGGCATTTGCCAAGCAGGCCGGCGCTGCGCCCAAGGCTGCGACTAAGGCCACGCACAAGGCGGTACGGGATCAGTTCAAGTCGACCGTGCTGGCAGTCCAATACGGCATGGGCGCCGATTCGCTTGCCCAGCGCATCGGCCAACCGCCGATCCGCGCCCGTGAACTGTTGCGCCTCCACCGCGAAACCTATCGGGTTTTTTGGCGCTGGTCCGATGCTGCAGTCGATCACGCTATGCTCACCGGCGGCCTGCATACGGTCTTCGGCTGGAAGGTGCAGGTACCAACCTCATCCAACGAGCGCTCCCTGCGAAACTTCCCTATGCAAGCCAATGGTGCCGAGATGCTCCGCCTAGCCTGCTGTCTGGCGACCGAGCAGGGCATCGAGGTGTGTGCGCCGGTTCATGATGCTGTGCTGATCTGTGCCCCCCTCGATCGGCTGGATGTCGACGTCGCACGAATGCAGGAAATTATGCGTGAGGCCTCGCGCATTGTGCTCAACGGTTTTGAGCTCGGCACTGACGCGACCGTGGTGCGCCACCCGGACCGGTATATGGACGAGCGCGGCACCGTGATGTGGCAGCGGGTTATGGCACTGGTGGATCGCGCGGAAGCTGACCATGAGAGCGTCGCCGCCCCAACTGGTCGGTGTTGTTCGGCGTACAACACCACTTCGGTTTCGACAATCAACGTCGCGCGATGACAATCATGACGCGATGGATGACAGACGCGGTCGGACAGAGACTAGCGCGGCCTGCGACGGTCATTCGCGGACTCGAAGGCGTTGCCTCAGGCGCAACACATCCTCTCTATCTCTCTAATATTAATAGATGAAGGCAATGGTGACGCGAATAGAACGAAAGATCTGGAGCCCCCATCACGGAAGCTTCATTGCGACCGGGGAAACGAAGGACGTCGACATAAACACGCTCGAGCCGGAGGCCAAAATTCCCGGTGGCCATTTCCTGAAGGGGCCCATTCCCTGGTCTTGGATTGCTGCGTCAGCCGCCCTGCCGGGTCGGGCTTTATTGGTAGGCCTCTGCCTATGGCGGCTGGCTGGCGCAATGAAGAGCGATACCGTTTCTTTCGGAAACTCGGATCTTCGGCAGCTTGGCATTCGCCGTGCGACAAAGTCACGTGCACTCAGAGCTCTCGAAGGGGCCGGCATGATTAAGATCGCCCGTCAACCCGGCCGCTTCCCGAAAGTCACTTTATTGAGGGCTCGCCGTATGTTTCCGAACAACGGCATCGAAACGAAGCAGTTTCGGCCATGAGCAATTTGAACCACCTCGCGCTACCAAACGCTACACAAAACCCGACTTCCGTGAACCCGCCGATGTGAGGAACCATGCTCCATCGGCTCAATCTGATATACGCGCCACGCGGTCTGTCACGTGACGAAGCTGCGCGCTACATTGGTGTCGGCCCAACCAAGTTCGATGAGATGGTTGCTGATGGCCGTATGCCTCGGCCTAAACGAATCGACGGTAGGGTCGTGTGGGACCGCTTAAAGATCGAAGCGGCCTTTTCCGATCTGCCTGACGACAACAGGGCTAATCCCCTGGATCGGATGATTCGGGCCGTTTAGCATCAGCCGCTGACCTTTGGGCTTTCCGTGACCAATGAGTATCCGCACGCTGGTTCGTACCTTGATCGCCACGGCAAGCGCCGCTGGCGCTTTCGTCGCGCCGGCAAGACGGTCCAGCTGCCGGCGTCGCCGGGCCAGCCTGAATTCGAGGCAGCATACACGGCGGCGCTTGAGGGGCGCGCGGTGGAAAAGGCCGAGGTTCGTCGTCTCCCGACAGCGGCAGTCCCGAAATCGCTTCGCGCGGCATGGCGGATATCGAGTTCTGATACGCCTGACTGGAAGGCGCTCGATCCCGAGACGCAGCATACCCAAACGCTAATTGCGGAGCGCTTCCTTCGGTCGCCCGTGGTCGAGAGCGAGCCGCTGACATTTGGCGACGTCGCCATGGCCGATCTACAGCGTCGCCACATCAAAGCGATCCTCGCCGCGCGCTCTGATACGCCGCACGCGGCGGGCCACCTGTTGAGCATCATCCGCAAATTAACTGGTGTAGCGCTCGATGAAGAATGGATCGACTACGATCCGACTTTTCGTATCAAGGTCCGCGCCGCATATCAGGGTTGGAAGGCGTGGCCGGAGGCGGCGCGGCAAGCATATGAGGCACGTTGGCCACTCGGCACCACGCCGCGCACCGTCTATGCCCTTGCACTATACTTCGGTCACCGGCGCTCCGACGTTGCCGCAGTTAAGTGGAGCGATCTTGAAGTAGCCGCCGGAAATGTCGTCCAGCAAAAAACGGGCAAGTCGCTCTGGATTCCGATGCACGCGGAATTGATCGGCGCGCTTGAAGCTGTCGAGCGCCGGGGCGGCCACGTGGTTGTGACTCAGTACGACAGGCCGTTCAGTGCTAAGGCGCTTGGGATGCGGATGCAGGCGTGGACTCGCGCAGCCGGGCTCGCGCCGGGTCACACACTACACGGCTTGCGCAAAACTCTCGGCAAGATGCTGGCGGAAAGCGGCGCCACAACACGCGAGATAATGAGCATTTTGGGTCATGACAGCATAGCCCATGCTGAGCTTTACACGCGGGAGGCCGAACAGAGAAAACTGGCCAGCGCCGGTATGCAAAAGCTGGCGAAACGAAATGGCGAACCTGCTGGCTAACCTTGCTGGCTAACCGAAGAAAAAGCCTTTGATCTTAAAATCGTGTGGCGGTCCCGACAGGACTCGAACCTGTGACCTTCGGTTTAGGAAACCGCTGCTCTATCCGGCTGAGCTACGGGACCAATTGCGGACTTTCTCGGTTGGGTTTTGTGTACAAAGGCTGCGTGTATAGCACCCTCTGCCGCCGCTCGCACCTCAACGTGCGGCGTGTTTGTGCTGGGCTACGATTCAGATCAGGCAAGGATAGCAACAAGGATGGCAACGCCTGCGATTGCCGGCCGGTTCGCTACTGCGCGGCGATGTAATTGGCGCGGATCACGTCGCCCCACAGCTTGACCTCACGCTTGAGCAAAGTACGCGCGGCTTCCAGGCTTTCTTCGTCCTGCGGGTATAGGTCCATGCCGCCGTCGCTAAACGTCTTGCGCAGCTTGGCATCGGTGAGCGCCGCGCGCAGCGCGCGGTTCAGCTTTTCAATGATCGGCCGTGGTGTTGCGGCGGGCGCCAGCAGCATGTGCCAGAAGTCGATATCGGCCTTTGGATAGCCGAGTTCGCCCATGGTCTTGAGTTGCGGCAGACCGGCGAAATCCTTCTTGCCGATGAGTGCATAGGCCTTGAGCTTGCCGGAATTGACCAACGGCGTGGCGACGACGGCCGAGATCGGGCCCAAGTCTACTTGTCCTCCCAAGAGATCGACCAGCGCCGGGCCGGCGCCCCGGTAGGGGACCTGCGTGACTTTGGCGCCGAGCTCCTGGAAGATCAGCACCTCCGCCAAATGGCCGAACGAGCCGACGCCGGGATGTCCGATCCGAATGGTCTGGCCGGGCTCTTTCATCCAGCGCAACAGTTCGTCGAAATTGTTCGCCGGCAGCGACGTCCGTCCGGCAAGCGTATTCGTTGTCGTGTTGACGAGCCCAATCGGCGCAAAATCCTTTTCGGCGTCGAAGGTTCGATCTGGATAAAGCGTCATGCCGGCGGCAAGCGCGTCCTGATGCAGCAGGATCGTGTAACCGTCGGGATCGGCATGGGCGACCTTGGCTGCCGCGATCATGCCGCCCGCGCCGCTGACATTTTCAACGACGATCGGCTGACCCAACGCCTTCTGCATCGGGTCCTGGAGTATTCGTGCAGTTGCGTCGTCGGCGCCGCCGGGCGCGAATGCCACGACGAGGGTGACGGGACGATTGGGGTAGGTCTGCGCCGCGGCGCCGCTTGCCGTCACGAGTGCGGAAATTATGGACGCCGCGAGTGCGCGTGCGATTTGCATAATTCCTCCCCTCGCCCGTCGATCGATGCTGCCGCCACGTCAGCCGCCACGTCAACAGCGCGATTTAGTTCCGCTATTCAGCGCTTTTCCACGACACCCCGCAAGGTAGATCGGAGGCGTGCGACGTCACGTACCTGACGGGACCGTCAGTCAGCGAGGCTCATCAGGCTGGGATTCAACGTCGGCGAGCACATCGGCAAGCGCAGTGGGGGGCACCTTCACACTGCCTGTGAAAGGCCGGTCGATGACGATCACGACCAGAAGTTCGGAAAATATCAAGACCGCGAGCAGTGCCGTCATCACGGTTTGCGCCCGCAGACTTTCCATTCCAAAGAAAAACGTAAATGCGATCGTCACCACGGCGCCGCCCAGCAGCACCAGCCAGATGACATTAGGCACTGCGCCCTCGGCGGCAATTAATCGCGATCGGCGCGCTTCGGTTATGCGATCGAGCTGGCTGAAAATTTCCGCAACGATGGCTCGATTGCGCTGATCGTTGACCACCGAGAGCATGCGATAGATGGCGTCGAGCGCCTGCTTGGCGGCTCCGCCCGCGTGCACCGTGCCCTTGTCCATCGCCGGCCAATCATCCGCCATAGCCGCCTTGAGGTATCCGGCGACGGACTTGCGCAAGTCGGC
>JBAQBC010000351.1:0-8161 GCA_049286035.1 Xanthobacteraceae bacterium | reverse complement strand
ATAGCGGAATTGCCGTGCACCTCCCTGCCCGCGTTGCGGCTCGATCGTGCCGATGAGCGATTTCTCAGGATTGGTGAGTTCGATCTGCGCTTTGGCCAGTGCGGTCGCGAGTGCAGCGATCGATGAGCTAGACCGCTGCATGGCTCAGCTCCAGGTCCGGGGTCACAAGATCGAAACTGACGGCTCCGGTTTTTGAGCGTTTGGCCCTAACGCCATGGCCGACCGCCTCCTTGGCATCTTCTGGCACCAGGCTCTTTAGTTCCGCCTTGGCTTGTTCGTGCTGGAGATGCGCCTGGTGGGATCGCGTGAAGATCGTAGCGAACTCTGCCCAAGCGTTGGACGAAGCCATGTCAACAACCCGCACGGCCTCGAGCCGAGGCTTGGGCGGCTCGACTCCGAACAGCTTGGGTTCTTTGCCGCTTTCGACGCAACGCCAGAACTTTCGCTCGGCAGTCACGATCAGGTGCTGATAGAGCGGATCGGCATGCGTGGCGATCTCGACCCATTTGCCGCCACCGGTAATGACCGACAGGACCGCACTCCTGGCCGCCACCACCCACATGTTGTGCTGGAGCTGCGGCATGTATTTTTCCCCAGCCGCTTCTTCCGAGAATGACCACGGCAGCATGAACTTGGCCTCGAAAACCGCCCCGGTGGCCTCGACCCGGCCATCGAGGGTGGCGCCCATCCAGCGCAGCGCTGGATGCCGGATCCGCCGCTGGATATCGGTGAGAACCTGGCCAGTACTGTGCTGATACCAGCGCCGGTTCAGGTCTTCGGTTGCCAGCCCAAGCTGGACGATGAGGTTGCCCGACAAGTCCTCCGGCTCGACTTCGCCCCGTTTTTCGCGCCAGAGCCGGATCAGGGCGGCTTCGTCATCGCCCATGATGATCCGGGCATCCGAGCCGCCGATAAAGTATCGTCTATTGGCAGCGGCTTCGGTTTTCGTACGATGTACTGACATGATTCCACTCCCATCGGAATCGAAAACGATACCTGAGGTATTAATATGCGGGGAGCAGAATGTCAATACCTAGGGTATTATTTAATACTTCAGGTTTAATCGTGTCCAAGCCGAAAACCGTTCTTACTAGCGAGCTGGTCCGTGCTGCGCGAGCCCTTTTGCGTTGGGAACAGCGAGACCTCGAGGCCGCTTCATCAGTTTCGCTGCCGACAATTAAACGACTTGAATCAAAGCCAGGGGTCATGGCCGCGCATATGACAACATTAATCGCGCTGAAAAAGGCGCTTGAGGCGGCGGGCGTCGAGTTCATCGACGAGAACGGCGGTGGCCCCGGCGTACGGCTAGCAAAGCGGCGCTCCAAGAAGAGCTAGTTCGGCGAAAGGGTGGTGGGTGGGCCAATTCCCGCTATATCCTCCAAGGGGTGCGGCTACAAAAAGGGATCAGAAGAAGACCTGGGACGCCGGGCACACCAAAGCTTTTTCAGTAAATTCAACGCCTGATCTGTCGTCGTCTTGTCTCCCGAACATCAGCGCTTCCCTGTAAGCCGTCTGATCTCCCGAATCTGTGGTCTCCTCTTCCGGCGTTGTGCAATGTCTTCGCGGGTATAGCGACCGTGCTTGAGCGCGTTCTGATTTCCGCGCGGCGCGCCCGAGCCGGGCGCGCCCCCGTGCATGCGACATCGCTTTTTTCCCTTCACGGCCGGCGCCCGGTAGGGCTTGCCAGACCGTGTTCGAGCGCCGCAGCGCGGGCTTGCCTGCATTGGCCCGGTGTTACGGCGATGATTCTTTGGTTTGGGCGACATATTCGGTCCGGTTTAGTACCAGGTCGCCTTTCGATGCTGGTTGCCGCCTCTCGGCAAGAACCGGCGTTTCCTCGGCAGGCTTATCCAATGACCTCCCGGTGGCCACGATCAGCCTTGCCGCCGTCGCGCGCCTCTGGTGATGCAGCACCGAATTCAACTCCGTCACCGCCAAACCCGACTGGTCAAAGCCGTAACCATTTGCAGTGAGCAGAATCCAGGGCAGACCAAAATCTCACCTCTGGCTTCCAAGTCACGCGAGACGGCAAAACCGTACTTGCACGGGGTTGTTTTTTAAATTTTGATTTGTTTTTTTTAAAGTTCGCGCTTGCGCTTCATCATTGACCAGATTAGCGCCTCAAGTGCGCCGGAAACGGTGGGCGCCGAATCCTTTTTTTGGAACGTAAACCCGTTCGAATGGATTGGTTTTATTGCACGAGCATTGTGCGCTCACGAAGCAAAGTCAAAGATGAGGGGCTCATGCCTAACCGAAGATGGAAAAAACCCAATGCGCAGAAACATGGGGTATTCAGCAATGCTCCCATTATTCCTGGCGAAGATCCGCGAGAATTTCAACAATTGCTTGAGGAGGTAGCTGAGGAATGGCAACCAGATGGGACAACCGAGCAGGATGCTGTGCTCACCATCGCAAAGGGGATGTGGCTCAAGCGTCGCTTCCAACGATTCGTCGAGGTCCAATCGATGAAAAATATGGCCGATCCTGAGCACCCTGCCTATGATGAGGAGCTCGCGCTGAGTGGTTTTGCCCTGTTGATGGAGGCTCAACCGGAAACCGCTTTTGACAAATTTGCAAGCCGGGGTCTTAGCCCAGATAGGGTCCAATACTTTACGTATAAATTTCCGCGGAAAAATTTCGAATCCACTTCAGAATGGGCGCAGGCCATCATAAACGACATCGCGTTCGTGCTGCTTCCTGAAGTAAAGATCGGCTCGCGCGAAGCGGCGCGGCATTTAGCAATGATCACCTCGGCCGCGACTTATTCTGGAGAGGCCTTCGTCCGGGAACTCATGCTGGAAGAGCGCCTCAACGCGATGATCGATCGAGCAACCAAACGCCTGATCCAGAGCAAAGCGATGAAACAAGTGCTCGGCCATGCTCCCAAAAAACCTAAAGGCGAGCCGATGAAATTGCCGAGCGAAAAAGCTCAGCCGGCTAAAATCCGGCAGTTGTCGCCAGTACCAGACGCGCCTGTAGCCCGGAGCACCAAAAACGGGTAGACCGGTACGTGTACAATTGTAGATTGTATCTTTTGCGAAATGAATTGAAGATTCATTGCTAAATACAAGGTGTTAGCTGATTGAGATTTTATTGATCAATCGGGCTTTACCACCCGAATATGCAACTCACGCAGCTGCTTCGGTGAGACTTCCGACGGTGCGCCCATCATCAGGTCTTCGGCACGCTGGTTCATCGGGAACAGCACCACTACGCGCAACTTCTCCTCGTTGCACGACGGCATGACGATGCGATTGATGCCGGGCGGTGTCGTCATCAGACGGAGCATCCCTCAAAATCGCTATCGAGGAGTTACTAGATCGCCGGAATCTGAAAACTGATGCGCCGGTGCGGACACCGGCTGGCGGAGAGGGTGGGATTCGAACCCACGATACGGTTTCCCGTATACACGCTTTCCAAGCGTGCGCCTTAAGCCACTCGGCCACCTCTCCTCACCCCAAAAATTCACCGGCAATATAGCGACGGAGTTCCGCGTTACCAAATCGGCGGATCCAGCGGCGGATCGCGGTCGGAACCATCCCGCGCACATTTCGTTATCCTGCCAGATTAGGAAGAGGTGAAGCAGGAGGACGTCATGGGTCGTGGGCTATTGTTATGGCTCCTCGGCATTCCGATCCCGATCATTATTTTGATATGGGTGCTTGGCGGCCTTCACGGCTGATACTGCCAAGCGGAAGTAGCGTAGTGCGTATTGAAGGCCCGACACCGAGTCGGGCCTTCTCTTTGCGCGCTTCCACCGCCGTGGTCGTTATCCTACATTAGCGGCATGAACGCCTCGGACGACGATTACCTCATCCGCCCCGATCCGCAGGATCCGCGCTTGACCGAACGCGTGGCCGGCGTCGATCAGACCGGTTCCCGGATCGAAACGGCGGTGGTCGTCGAGCGCGCACTGACGATCTTCCTCAATTCACAGGAGATCGTCACCGCAATGACGATTAATGACCATCCCGAATATCTCGCGCTCGGCTATCTCCTCAATCAGAACATGCTCAAGCCGAACGATGTTGTCACCTCGGTCGATTACGACGAGGACCTCGCGGTCGTCGTCGTGCGCACCAAACGCAAGACCAATTACGAAAAGAAGCTGAAGAAAAAAATCCAAACTTCGGGCTGCGCTCAGGGCACCGTGTTCGGCGACCTGATGGAAGCGCTGGAGAACGTTACATTGCCGCCGGCGGAGCTGAGGACCTCCTGGCTCTATGCGCTCACGCACAAGATCAACACCACGCCGTCGCTTTATCTGGAAGCCGGCGCGATCCATGGCTGCGTGCTCGCGGTGCAGGACCGGCCGCTGGTCTATATGGAAGATGTCGGCCGGCACAACGCCGTCGACAAGATTGCCGGCTGGATGTTCAAACATCGCGTACCGGCGGCCGACAAGATCTTCTACACGACCGGCCGGCTGACCTCTGAAATGGTGATCAAGACCGTACGCATGGGGATTCCGATCCTGATCTCGCGTTCCGGCTTCACCGCCTGGGGCGTCGAGCTTGCGCGCAAGGCGAACTTGACGTTGATCGGCCGCGCCCGCGGCAAGCGCTTCATCGCACTAGCGGGAGAGGATCGCATCGTATTCGATCAGGACCTCGCCTACGTCGCCGAAGAAGGCGCAAAGCACCGGCGCAAAGCCGCGGTCCACGACGATTGAGCGCAGTGGTCGCGCCCGTTCCTGCAACTCTCGGGCTGGTGCTCGCCGGCGGTCTGGCGCGCCGTATGGGCGGCGGCGACAAGGCGCGAATCACGATCGGTGGAGTCACTATCCTGCAGCGTGTGCTCGCTTGTCTTAAGCCGCAATGCACCGGTCTCGTGATCAACGCCAACGGCGACCCCGCGCGCTTCGCCGATACCAAGCTGCCGGTGGTCAGTGACAACGTGCCCGATTTCGCCGGCCCCCTCGCCGGCATTCTCGCCGGCCTCGACTGGACCGCGCTGCATATGCCGGAATGCGAATGGCTCGCCAGCGTGCCTGGCGATTGTCCGTTTCTGCCGAATGATCTGGTCACGCGCTTGCATGCGGCGCGCGCCGCTGCCGGCGCCCCGCTCGGCTGCGCGCGTTCGGGCGAATGGCGCCATCCGGTCATCGGACTATGGCCGCTCGCGCTGCGCGATGATCTGCGCCGCGCGCTCGTCGCCGAGGGTCTGCGCAAGATCGAAATCTGGACCGCACGTCACGGCGTCGCAATCGCCAGTTGGCCGGCCGAGCCGGTCGATCCATTCTTCAACGTCAATACTCCGGAAGATGCGGCACAAGCACAAACAATCGCGACCCGATTTATTGACCTTCAGCTCAACAAGGACGCGTAGGACAGAAAACCGACCATCGCGCCCGGCTCGATACTGGTCACGTCTTCGCCGAGTTCGGCGAGGCCGTCGGTTTCGGTGAGCGAGGTGAGCACACCGGCGCCGTCTTGCGGAAATTTGACGGCATCAATCATGCCGTCGGCGCCCGCCCGCAGCGCGACGCGAACATATTCGCGACGACCTTTTCGTTTTTTATACGAAAATGCGGCGCGCGCCGGCATAGCGACAAGCGGCTCGGGCAAGGCACCGGCGAGCCGCAGCAACAGCGGCCGCACCACGCGAACGAAGGTAACGAACACCGCGACTGGATTTCCCGGCAGGCCGACAAAGGCGGCGGCTTCACCGGTCTCCCCGCCGGGAATGACTCCCATCGCGACCGGTCGGCCGGGCTTGATGGCAACCCGCCAGAATACGATACGCCCGATGCTTTCGACCGCGCTACGCACATAATCCGCTTCGCCGGTCGAGACGCCGCCGGACGTGAGCACCAGATCATGATCAGCCGCCGCCGCCGCAATCGCCCGCGCCAAAGTTTTCGGCTCATCGCGAAGAATGCCGAGATCGGTGACCTCCGCGCCAAAGCGCGCGACCGCCGCGGCGAGCAGATAACGGTTGGAGTCGTAGAGTGCCGCGCCGGCTAGCGGCGATCCCGGTTCGGCGATTTCGTCTCCGGTCGAGAACAGCGCTACGCGCACGCGCCGCTTAACCTCGACTGCGGTCAGTCCCAGCGCCGCGGCGAGCGCGATGTCTTGCGCCGACAGCCGTCGCCCGGCGCGAAGCGCCACTGCCCCGACGCCGATGTCTTCGCCGGCAAGACGCCGATTGGCGCCGCGCGATAGGCCCGGCGGCACAATGACGTGAGCGCCATCGATCCGGCAATCCTCCTGCATAAACACGGTATCGGCACCGGCCGGCATCGGCGCACCGGTGAAAATGCGTACCGCCTCACCCGATTTGATCGCGTGCGCGGCGGCGTGGCCGGCGGCAACGCGGTCGACGATGGCGAGACGCTGCTCGAGCGTGGCATCGATGTTCTCGCCACGAACCGCATAGCCATCGACCGCTGAATTGTCGAACGGCGGCAGATTGAGGGGCGCGATAATGTCCTCGGCCAGCACGCGGCCGAGCGCCTCGCGTAGCGGCACGCTTTGGCGACCCGATACGGGTTTAACGCGGGCGGCTATCAACCGCTCGGCCTCGGCCACCGGCAGGAGCGGTCCGTTGAAGGCGAAACAATCGTCGGTGAGCTGCGCCATCAGGCGTCGCTCCGCTGCGGAGCGCGTGTCGACTGCTCGGCGTCGGCTTTGCCGATCTGCTCGCGCGGTAGCGCTTCGGCCTGCAGGACATTGGCGATGGTCTCGATGTCGTCGAGCATCACCACCGGCACTTGCGCCTGCGGCAGCGGCGCGTCGGTCGCCACAGCGACGATGCAGTCGTCATCGGGGTGCAACAGCGGTTTGCCGACTGCGGCGCGATAGACTTCGAGCTTGGGATGCGAATGCCGCTTGAAACCCTCAACGATCACGAGATCCACGGGACTTAGTTTCTTCAGCACATCGTCGAGCGACGGCTCCGGCTCGCCCTCGAGTTCGTGGACAATGGCCCAGCGGCGGCTCGATACCACCGCGACTTCGCTGGCACCGGCACGGCGATGCAGCCAAGAATCTTTGCCGGGCTGGTCGGTGTCGAACTCATGATGCGCGTGCTTGACGGTCGCAAGTTTCAGGCCGCGTTGGACCAGCACCGGGATCACCTTGGTGACCAGCGTGGTCTTGCCGGAGCCGCTCCACCCCGCGAGGCCGATAACGCGCATAGAGACATTATATGGACTATTGGGCTGCCGGTTCCATGCCAAGCGCGCGAATGCGGTCGCGGGTCGTCTCGTCTTGCAGCGCGGCAATAAAGGCCTGGACTGCCGGCCGCTGGCGTCGCGCCTCGACCAGCAAGAAATCGTAGTGCTCCGGCGCGATCGGCAGAAAACCGAGGCCGTACAGTTTTGCGACCGGCGCGATAGCGACGCCCCAATCGGCGCGATGCTGGGCAATCGTGGCGGCCACGGCGTTGTGCGAGCGCGGCTGATTGGCATAACCGGAAGGCTTCGCGCCGCGCAGAAGGCTGTCGATCAGCACGCGCGTGCCGGAACCGGCATTGCGGTTGACCATCAAGATGGCGGGATCGGCCAAAGCGGCCTGCAGTGCAGCCTCGGCGCTGCGGCCTTCAAAGCGCGCGTCGCCGTGACGAAAGACAAAGCCCTGCATGCGCCGCCAGCCCGGGACGAGCGCCAGTCCCGGTGTGAGCAGATGCTTGTTGTAGACACCGGTCGCAGCATCGATGAGATGTACAGGCGCAATATCGCATTCGCCGCGGCTTGCCGCGCTCACTCCGCCGAGGCTGCCAACAGCGATAGTGCGCGCGCGCACGCCGCGCTCGGCCAGAACACCGACCACAACATCGAGCGCAATATCGTGACTGCCCATAATGACAAGATCGGGCGCGCGCTCGGATTTCCCGATCAGCGTGACTTCGACCTCGCTGTCGGCGTCGAGCGCCGAGGCGAGCGCATCGATGGCAAAAAATCCGTCGGCCTGCGAGAACGCCGTCACCGCGCCCGAGCCCTTTCCGGTCGGAAACGCAACGAGGCCCTCGTCGGCGCCTATCAGCGAGACCAGCACGAATTCTTCACGACCGAGCTCGGACGGTATGCGCACTGGCACCCGCGCAGCGACCGTGTGCGCGGCTTCGAGGGGTAATCCTGCCCGCGCGCGAATAAGCGGCGCGACGAAAGCATGGAACGTGAAGATCGCCGATGTCGGGAATCCCGGCAGAACGATCAGCG
>JBAQBC010000350.1:0-1736 GCA_049286035.1 Xanthobacteraceae bacterium | reverse complement strand
CATCCGATGCGGAGTCGCCGTCTCGGCGATTGCGCATACCGGCCAGTCCGAGGCAATCCATTCTCCCGAGGCATGCGCCAGGACCGTGCTGAGTTGGACAATGCCGGCACTTTCGTCAATTGAGGTGATTTGCACGGTCGCGATCTCATGCTGGCTCAAAGTCTTGCGCACAATATCGAGGCCGCTGGAGAGCGGGGCATAGCGGAACGACCGTTCGGCTCCGCCCCTCCCATCGGAGCGGATGGTGCCGACCAGCGATTTTTCCGGATTGACGAGCTGAGCCTGGGCTTTAGCCAAGGCAGCAGCGATGGTGCCAATGGTCTCACTGGAGCGGTGCACGGCGATCCTCCACCTCGAGGAGATCGAAGCTGACAGCGCCTGACTTTGAGCGCTTGGCGCGCACGCCATGGCCAGTTGCCTCCTTGGCATCCTCCGGCATCAAGGCCTTCAGCTCTGTCTTGGACCGCTCATGCTCCAGAAAGGCTCGTCGGGTGTTGCGGAATAAACCCGCAAACTCCGCCCACGAATTGGAAGCACTCATATCCACGACCCGGACCGCCTCGATCCGTGGCTTTGGCGGCTCAACTCCAAATAGGCGAGGGGGCTCGCCACTCTTGACGCAACGCCAGAATTTGCGCTCTGCCGTGACAATCAGATGCTGATAGAGCGGATCGGCATGGGTGGTGATCTCGACCCATTTGCCGCCACCGGTAATCACTGAGAGCACCGCTGACCGAGCCGCAACGACCCACATATTGTGCTGCAGCTGCGGCATGTATTTCTCGGCCGCAGCTTCCTCCGAGAACGCCCACGGCAGCATGAATTTGGCCTCGTAGACCGCATCACTGCCCTCGATCCGCCCGTCGAGTGTTGCTGCCATCCAGCGCAGCGCGGGATGTCGGACCTGTTTCTGAATGTCGATGACCACCTGTCCGGAATTGGCCTGATACCAGCGTCGGTTCAGCTCCTCGGTCACAACGCCAAGCTGGACAACGAGATTGCCGGATAAGTCCTCGGGCTCAACCTCGCCGCGTTTTTCCCGCCAAAGCCGAACGAGAGTGGCCTCATCGCCGCCCATGATGATGCGGGCGTCGGAACCTCCTATAAAATAGCGATCTGAGACGTGATTCGGCATGAGAGCAACCCTCTTTCATATGACTAAAATATCGTCATATGAGTAAAAATGTCAAGGCTTCAAAAAGCGCGCGCGAGCCCATTCTAGGAGCGCAAATTAGAGCCGCCCGGGCCCTTCTTCGCTGGTCGGGGGCCGATCTCGTCCGCGAGTCGGGGGTCAGTCACGCCACCATCCATCGTGCAGAAGCAGTCAACGGGAAGACGGCAATGACGCTCGCAAATGCCACGGCTATCCGACGTGCTTTGGAAGCCGGCGGCGCAGAATTGCTCGACGAGAACGGCGGGGGACCGGGTGCTCGGCTAAGAAAGAGAGCGACGGATTGATTCACGATCGAGCCGCCCGTCGCCCTGGCGGCGTGCGGGCAGTTGCAATTTTGGTCTCTGACGTCGTGTCGCAGGTGCATAGGCCACGAAATTCCTGGCAATGGTCGAGTTCATCGACGAGAACGGTGGGGGCCCGGGGACGAAAGCGGCACGAGAAGAAGAGTTAGGTGGCTGGGAAAAGCGGCGCTGCCGCCACTATGTGGCTCAGCGATCAGCCGAGCCCGCTCGCATCAATTAGCCCCCGGCGGATCTTGACCGGCAATGGCACGATGTGGGAT
>JBAQBC010000349.1:0-1654 GCA_049286035.1 Xanthobacteraceae bacterium | reverse complement strand
GCCGTTTCGCGCGCTGTCATGATCACCCAATATAATAGTGTTTCGAAATTAACTTGACAACCAATCGCGCCTTGTTAATTTCGTTTCGAAACTAAATAGAGCTGATCATGTCCCCCGGCGTCACCTGGCCGATGCTTACGGCCGAATCGGGCATCGACCATTATTTTAAGGACATCCAGCGGTTCCCGATGTTGGACCCGCGGGAAGAATACATGCTGGCCAAGCGCTGGCGTGAGGCCGGTGATCGCGACGCCGCTGACCGGCTCATCATTAGCCATTTGCGCCTGGTCGCTAAGATCGCCAGGGGCTATCGCGGCTACGGTCTGCCGATCGCTGACCTGATCTCGGAAGGCCATGTCGGCTTGATGCAAGCAGTCGAACGCTTCGAGCCCGAGAGGGGCTTCCGGTTTTCCACCTACGCTGTGTGGTGGATCAAGGCGGCCATTCAGGGATACATCCTGCGCTCATGGTCTCTGGTGAAGATGGGGACCACGGCCAGCCACAAGAAATTGTTTTTCAACCTGCGCAAGGCTAAGAGCCGGATTTCCGCGCTGGATGAGGGCGACATGCGCCCGGATCAGGTCAAGCTCATCGCCAAGCGCCTCGGCGTCACCGAGCGCGCCGTGATCGAGATGAACCGCCGTCTCGGCGGCGACGCCTCGCTCAACGATTCCATCCGCGAGGACCGCGATTCCGCCGAGTGGCAGGACTGGCTGATGGACGAATCCCCGGACCAGGAAACGACGCTCGTCGCAAGCGACGAGTTCGATAATCACCGCGAGGTACTGTCCGATGCGCTTAGCGTGCTCAACGCACGCGCCCGGCGCATTTTTGAGAGCCGGCGCCTGGCCGAAGACCCGATGACGCTTGCCGAGCTAGCCGACGAATTTGGTGTATCGCGCGAGCGCGTGCGCCAGATCGAGGCTCGCGCCTTCGAAAAGGTGCAGGAGGCGGTCAAGAACCGTCTCGCCGCAATCGAAACGCCAGTACAGAAGCCGATGCATTAGAGCGTAATCTGCTCGCGCAGCGCACGCTGCTTCCATGAGAGGGACGTCGCCGCGGGCGATCCTGTGCCAAGCCTCGCGGAATTCATTTGTGTTGTATTGCTTTGCCGGAAGCCACATGCCCGCGCACCATGTTCCGTCTCGGACGGCACGCTTCCTGACTTCATCCGGCTTCATGATGAAGCACTTCGGATCAGTTGCGACCTCGGTGATGATGATCCACCAATCCCCCAACAAAGTATCCCCGCCCTTAATGCCGAGCGGGATGGCGCCGTGCTTCGAGAGGCTCTACCGGAAGGCCTCCCGGCCAGCACGCCGTGACCCTCGGCTGTTCTTCCGGGCCGAGGGTAAAACTCATCATTTCGACCCGGCAGGGCCACCGGCCGCGGCTCCTGCGATTCGGGCGGCGCCCCAAGGCCCTGAAGGCGCGGATTTCTGTTATTTCTAGGTTAACTCGACGCCGACATTTGTGGAGAAAGTGATTGTGGACCAAGCACTTGCGAGGAAGTTGGGATTAAGGGGGCGAAGTAGCCGCCGCAGGCCGGGCAGCGCACGAAATGTTCGGCTTTATCTTTTGGCTCGTCGCTTACGCGGCGCGCGCGATACTTGCGAAAGCTGCGCAACATCATGCCGGACACATAGTCGCGTGG
>JBAQBC010000348.1:0-7113 GCA_049286035.1 Xanthobacteraceae bacterium | reverse complement strand
GGCGAGGAAAGCCCGTCAGACAAAACAGGCCGGGTCCCAGGAAGCATGGCCTGAGGCTGAGTCCCTTGCGATGAAAGACTCCTTGGGGCGAGAACCGCGGTGGAACGCCGACAGTCGTGCGCCTCACGGTTGAGGCGCGGCCGTGCCCGTCAGGCACGGCCGAAAACTCATTGCGTCTGTCGGCGTTTAGCCTCCGAATTTCTCTCTTTCGTTCTTGGCTTGCGGAGACCAAAAAGTAGGCACCACCCCTGCGCTTTGACTTCGCGGCTCGTTTAGTGCCTTTGCGAATAGCAAATTGCGAATGGATTTCCATTCGCCACTGACTATTCGCCCGTTTTCATAGCTCGGATGCGCAGACGCATCGCGAGGACGGAGAAACTCATCCGCCCCCGCGAAGCGGGGGAGGGGGACCGCACGAAGTGCGGTGGAGGGGGTGCCTCGCTCGACTTTGAGGAAGACATTAGACCGCTCGCATTGCTTCTGGGCCGCCGCCCCTTCCACCACGCTGCTGCGCAGCGTGGTCCCCCTTCCCCGCTGTCGCGGGGAAGGATGGGATGAGCGCGCGCCGCGAGAACGAGAGTGCCTGCATTTGCTCGCACCTCAGGATGACGGAAACCCATTGGTTAATCGGGTCTTAACCTCGCCGCTTCTATGCTATCGGCATTAGCTGAGGCGGGCGGTCCCGCTGTCGATTGATGTACAGGATGACGCCCGAGTCTGCCCCGAACCTTGTTCGCGCCAGGCCAGGCAGCGCGCCGACTACGCGCTCGCCATTCGTGCGCCTGCGCGAGCTTCTGGGCAACACGTCGCCGGGACAATCGCCGATCAGTCTTGCGGTCGGCGAGCCGCAGCATCCGATTCCTCCTTTTGTCGGCTCGGTGATCGCCGCCCATGTCAACGAGTTCGGCCGCTATCCGATGAACCGCGGCCTCGAGGAATTCACCGCCGCCGTCGGGCAATGGCTTGATCGTCGCTATAAGTTACCGCGCCGCGTCGATCCGGCGTCCGAAGTACTCGTGCTCAACGGCACCCGCGAGGGCCTGTTCCTGGCCGGCATTGCTGCCCGCAATTACGCGGCGGCGCGCGCCGCCAACTCGGGTGCCAAATCCGGCGCGAAGCCCGCCGTCCTCATCCCCAATCCGTTCTATGCGGCTTACGCAATTGCCGCGATCGCGGCGGATTGCGAGCCCGTTTATTTGCCCGCGACCGCGGCGACCGGCTTTCTCCCCGATCTCGACGCGCTCGATGACGCTCTCTTGTCGCGCACCGTCGCTTTCTATTTGGCGTCGCCGTCCAATCCGCAAGGCGCGGTGGCGGACCGCGCCTATCTGGAAAAGCTGACCGCGCTGGCGCGGCGGTTCGGTTTTCTCGTTTTCTCCGACGAATGCTATTGCGAAATCTACTCTGATCGCGCGCCGTCGGGCATGCTCGAAGCCGCCGGCGCCGATTTTGCGAATGTCGTCGTCTTTCATTCGCTGTCGAAGCGCTCGAGCCTGCCCGGCTTGCGCGTCGGCTTCGCCGCCGGCGATGGCAAATTCCTGGCGAGCTATTTGGAATTGCGCAATGTCGCCGCGCCGCAAGTGCCGACGCCGTTGCAGCGCGTCGCTATCGCCGCCTATGGCGATGAGAAACATGTCGAGGACAATCGCCGGCTTTATCGCGAGAAATTCGATCTCGCCGATCAGATCATCGGCGATCGTTACAATTATCGCCGCCCCGCCGGCGGATTTTTCCTCTGGCTCGACGTCTCGGCCTATGGCGGCAGCGAAGCGGTGACGCAGCGGCTATGGCGCGAAGCCGGCTTGCGCGTCGTGCCGGGCCGCTATCTCGCGCGCGAACAGGCCGACGGCAGCAATCCCGGCGCCGACTACATCCGCGTCGCCATGGTCCAAGACAAGGCAATCACCGCCGAGGCGCTGCATCGCCTCGTCGCGGCGCTGGGGTAGGACATGATGACTTCGTCGCCCTTCGGGCTCCTCGCAATGACGAGCGAAACCGAATGCGTAAAATACTAAGGCAAACGCAACCATGTCGATGATCGAGCGCAGCCTTGACGGCGTGGCCGCGCTGACGAGCGAGCTCGGCGCGATGGTGCGGCGACGGGTCACCGAATTGTGCGGAATCGTGTTGATCAGCCTCGCCGTGATGGCGGCGCTGGCGCTCGCCAGCTGGTCGGTCGCCGATCCGTCGCTCAGCCACGCCACCGACGCTCCGGTGCGCAATTGGGTGGGCTGGCCGGGCGCGGTCGCCGCCGACCTGATGATGCAGCTGTTGGGGCTCGGCGCACTGGCTTTGATCTTGCCGATCGCTATTTGGGGTTACCGGCTGCTCGGGCACCGCGCCATGGGACACGAGCGCTTGCGCGTGATCTTGTGGCCGCTTGGCGCCGTGCTCGCCGCCGCCTTCGCCTCATGCCTGCCGCACAGCACGCATTGGCCGCTGCCGTGCGGACTCGGCGGCGTGATCGGCGATGCGATCCTGCGGCTGCCGGTGCTCTTGTTTCATGTACCGCTTCGCGGCGGCGGCAGCGTTATCGCCGGCGTCGTGCTCGGCGCCGCGGCCGCGCTTACCATCGCCGTCGCCTCCGGTCTTCTGTGGCGCGATGCGGATGCCGATGAGGACGACGACGAAGCGCCAGAGCAAAGCGAGGACGATCGTGACCGCGGCTGGATCTCGCTCGGCTGGCTGGCGCATTCGCTCCTGAGCCTGCGGGCGCGTTTGGGGCGGCTGTTCGGCCGCCGCAAGCGGCGGCCGATGCCGTCTGCCGATGCCGTCTTGCGCGGACGAGTCGAACCGCGCTTTGGCGCGGTCGCGGACGCCGAGAGCGACGAAGAGGCCGATGACGAGGAAAACGAGCCGGCGCGGGTACGCAAGCCGCGCCCGCGGGCGCGGCGTTCCAGCGGCGGCTATGTGCTTCCGGCGCTCGAATTCCTCAATCCGCCGAGCCGGGTTGGCCGCGCCACCGTGTCGAGTGAAATCCTGCAGGAGAACGCAGTCGCGCTCGAAGGCGTACTGGCCGATTTCGGCGTGCGTGGCGAAATCATCAATGCGCGGCCGGGTCCGGTGGTGACGCTTTACGAACTCGAACCGGCGCCGGGAATAAAGTCGTCGCGCGTCATCAGCCTCGCCGACGACATCGCCCGCTCGATGAGCGCGCTGTCGGCGCGCGTCGCCGTGGTCTCCGGCAGGAACGCCATCGGCATTGAACTGCCCAATCCGACGCGCGAGCGGGTCTATCTGCGCGAACTTTTGTCGTCGCGCGACTATGCCGAGACCGCGGCGCGGCTGCCGCTCTGCCTCGGCAAGGCGATCGGCGGCGAAGCGGTGCTGGTCGATCTGCAACGCATGCCGCATCTGTTGATCGCCGGCACCACCGGTTCCGGCAAATCGGTCGCCATCAACACGATGATTCTGAGCCTAGTCTACCGGCTGCGTCCGGACCAGTGCCGGCTGATCATGGTCGATCCGAAAATGCTCGAGCTCTCCGTCTATGACGGCATCCCGCATCTGCTCACGCCGGTGGTCACCGATCCGAAAAAGGCGGTGGTGGCGCTCAAATGGGCGGTGCGCGAGATGGAAGAGCGCTACAAGAAAATGTCGAAGCTCGGCGTGCGCAATATCGACAGCTACAATGTGCGGCTCGCCGAGGCCAAGAACAAAGGCGAAAAACTCAGCCGCACGGTTCACACCGGCTACGATCGCGAAAGCGGTGAGGCTATCTACGAGAACGAGGAGCTCGATCTCGAACCGCTGCCCTATATCGTCGTCATCGTCGACGAGATGGCCGACCTGATGATGGTCGCCGGCAAGGACATCGAAGGCGCGGTGCAGCGGCTGGCGCAAATGGCGCGCGCCGCCGGCCTGCATGTGATCCTCGCCACGCAGCGCCCTTCGGTCGACGTCATCACCGGCACGATCAAGGCCAATTTTCCGACCCGTATATCGTTCCAGGTCACGTCAAAGATCGACAGCCGGACCATTCTTGGCGAACAAGGCGCCGAGCAGCTGCTCGGCCAGGGCGACATGCTCTATATGGTTGGCGGCGGCCGCATCAGTCGCGTGCACGGGCCCTTCGTGTCCGACGAGGAGGTCGAGCGAGTGGTGCGCCATTTGAAGTCGCAAGGCGTGCCGGAATATCTCGAAGCGGTGACCGCCGAAGATCCGCAGGACGAATACGGCAATCCGATATTCGACGCTACCGCGATGGGCGGCGGCGAAGGCGGCGATCTTTATCAACAGGCGGTGGCGATCGTGACGCGCGACCGCAAGGCTTCGACCAGCTATATTCAGCGGCGTCTGCAGATTGGCTACAACCGTGCCGCCTCGCTGATGGAGCGAATGGAGGAGGAAGGCATCGTCGGCCAGCCGAATCACGCCGGTAAGCGGGAAATCCTGGTTGAAGCCGCGGACGAGGATGCTTATTGAGACCCGGTTTTAGTGCTCAATTCGAAATAGTCAGTCGCGAATTTGCCATAACGCGCATTTAGCGAAGTTCGTTTCTGGCAGGGCGTGCGTAACGGGGCGTGCGTACAGAGCGCATCGGCGGGAGAGGGATTATGGCGCCAAAGCGCCTGGCGAGGTCTGGCCTGATCGCGATTGCGCCGATTCTTCGCCGGGCCCCGATCGGCCTATGCTGCGGCACTATTGTCGCGATTGCTGTCGCGATTCTTGTAGCGCCACTTGCCATGACCCGGGCTTCGGCCGACCCGGTCGTGAGCGAAAACGTGCCACTGCCGGTTCCGGCGCCTTTACCGAAAACCGGAACCGCCGCGCCGCCGGCTGCGGCGGCAGCCAAACCTGCTACTAATGACAAGTCTGCAAACGACAAGTCTGCAAACGACAAGCCCGCAACCGAGACGCGGCAAACGCCGAGCTTGTTTCCGTTCTCGGCGCTATTCGGCAACAAATCATCGACCGCGCCCGCTGCGCCGGAACCGCCGTCGCCCTTTGACGCCAAGCAGCGCGCGCTGCTTGACCGGATCAGCGCCTACCTCTCGAACCTGCAGACTGTGGTGGGTAAATTCGTCCAGGTCGGCCCCGATGGCGGACGCACCGAAGGCACTTTCTATATGCAGAAGCCGGGCCGCGTGCGCTTCCAATACAATCCGCCGAGTCCGATCGACATTATTTCCGACGGCTCTTCGGTCGTGGTGCGCGACCGCAAGCTCGCCACCCAGGATCTCTATCCGCTGTCGCAGACGCCGCTGCGCTATCTCTTGGCCGAGCGGATCGATTTGTTGCGCGACACCGATGTGGTCAGCGTGGGCGCGGACGACAGTTTTGCTACCGTGGTGATCGAGCAGAAACAAATTCTTATCGGCACCGATCGCTTGATGATCATGTTCGACGCCAAGGACTTGACGCTCAAGCAATGGACGGTGACCGATCCACAGGGTTTCGACACCACCGTCGCAGTCTACAATCTCGATTCGACCAAAAAGCCCGATCCGAATCTGTTCGTCATCAATTACCAGCGCGAACAGACCGGAGTGCAGTGATCAGGGACAGGCTGCAGGGATCAGGTATCGGTGGATTGCGCGGTCTCGCGGCTTGTTTTTGACCAATGCTTATCTATTTCTCACTGTGAATCTGATCCCTGATTATCTGATCGCTGATCCCCGTGAAACTGACCATCACAAGCTGGAATATCAATTCCGTCCGGCTGCGCATCAATCTGGTGGCGCGCTTCATCAAGGCGGTGCGCCCCGACATTTTGTGCTTGCAGGAAACCAAATGCCCGGACGACAAATTTCCGCTCAAGCGGCTCAAGCGCCTTGGCTATGAATATGCCGCGCTTAATGGCCAGAAGGGCTATCACGGCGTCGTCGTCCTCTCGCGGCTGCCGTTCGAGCGTTTCGAGATTCAGACGTTCTGCGGCAAGGCCGATTGCCGTCATATCGCGGCGGAATTCGGCGAGCGCGCCGGTCTGCGCGATCCCATAACGGTGCATAACTTTTACGTGCCCGCCGGCGGCGATATTCCCGATCCGCAAGCCAATCCGAAATTCGCGCACAAGCTCGGCTTCCTCGACGAAATGCGCGGCAGTACCCGCTTGCGCCCGCAACAGTCCGAGCGGGCGATTCTGGTCGGCGACCTCAATGTCGCGCCGCTCGAGCACGATGTCTGGAGCCACAAGCAGATGCTGCGCGTCGTTTCCCATACGCCGATCGAATGCGAAAAGCTCGTGGGTGTGCAGAAAGCCGGAGACTGGGTCGACAGCATGCGCCAGTTCACGCCCGAACCGGCCAAGCTCTACACCTGGTGGAGTTATCGTTCGCCGGACTGGGCCACGGCCGACAAAGGTCGTCGCCTCGATCACATCTGGACCTCGCCGATGCTCGCCGACCGCGTCGCTGGAATCGCCGTCGCCAAGCATTATCGCGGCGCCGCGCGGCCGTCCGACCACGTGCCGGTGACGGCGGCGCTTGAAGTCTAGCTGCGATCGAAAGCGCTACTGCGGTCCGGTACCGCGCGCCAGAATGGTGTGTACTTTCTCGAAGTCGCGCGCCAATTGATCCGCACGCGAGGCGAATAATGCGCGCAGCCGTTGCGCCGCTTCCGGGTTGCTTTCCAGCATTTTCAGGAACATGGCGCGGGAAATCCGCAGCACGATGGAATCTTCTCGCGCGGTCGCCGTCGCGCTCCGCGGCGTTTCAATGAGGAGCGCGGACTCGCCGAGCAGGCTTCCCGGTTCGGCAATGCTTTCGATCCCGTTCGCCGCTTCCGGTTTGACGACAAATGAACCGTGCTGGACCACATAGGCGCAATCGGCGCTTTCGCCCGGCGCAAAGAGCGTTTCACCCTCGTTAACCGAATAGCTTTCGGCGCCGATCGCGAGAATGCGTAATGCACTGCCGCCCAGCTGAGCCAGCATCGGCACCCGTTCAAGGAATGCGATGTCGTCGTCGATGCTCATGCCAATCCGCGGTCACGGCACCAATTTATAGCCGCCGGCTTCGGTGACCAGAATCGCGGGCGCGGCGGCGTCCTTTTCGATCTTCTGCCGCAACCGATAAATATGCGTTTCCAAAGTGTGCGTGGTGACCCCGGAATTATAACCCCACACCTCTTGCAGCAGCGTCTCGCGCGAAACCGGGCGCTGACCGGCACGAT
>JBAQBC010000347.1:0-2185 GCA_049286035.1 Xanthobacteraceae bacterium | reverse complement strand
CTGACAGCACGACGATCAGCCAGACCTGAAGGAGGAGATACAGTTGATCCGACACGGCACGTCTCCCTGGTGATCTGATCGGTTTCATTGCTTGCGACTATTCACCGCGAAGAGGGCTCATCAAATGCATTAGGCATCTACCGTGCCCAGGAGATCGGACAAGTCACGTCGCTACGCCATTAAATTTCGCGTTCCACAACTAAATTCGGATTTAATCGCGAGGATAAAGGGCTTTGGGCTTTCCTGCGCCACTTAAAATCCATTTTAATAGCATCTGCCGCATTGCTGCCCTAAGTACGGGCCTGGCACGAAGACCAAGTTGGATATGCTATGGTGCACGAAACAGTGATCGGGTTGACTAGCGCGTCTGAATCGCTTGATCAGGGCGAAGTTGAACTTGGCTGCCAAACGGAGCCTTACGCCGGCCCCGACGAGGGATCTCTGATGTCCAGAGTGCTGTTGATCGAAGACGACGCCGAAACGGCGCGTGAGATCGTGGCCGAACTGGTGGATCGCGGTTTTGAAGTCGATTGGGCGGCGACAGGAATCGAAGGCCTAGATAAGGCCCGCACCGGTGACGCGGATGTGATGATTGTGGATCGGCTCCTCCCCGGGGTCGACGGCCTCACGATCATCGAAGTGGCAAGGCAGGAGCGGGTCAGTAAACCAGTCCTGGTGCTCAGCGCGCTTGGGGCCGTCGATGACCGGGTGCGTGGATTGCGTGCCGGAGGCGACGACTATCTGACAAAACCCTTCGCTATCCAGGAGTTGATTGCGCGGATTGAAGCGCTGCTGCGCCGCCCCTCGGAAAATCGCGACACGGTGTTGCGCGTCGGAACACTCGAACTCGATCTGCTGTCTCGCACAGCCAAACGCGGCGATCGCGTGATCGATTTGCTGCCGCGCGAGTTTCGCCTGCTTGAATACATGATGCGGCGAGAGGATCAGTTGCTAACTCGTGCCATGCTGTTCGAGGAAGTCTGGAACTACAAATTCGTGCCCCAGAGCAATCTCGTTGACGTGCACATGGGCCGGCTGAGGCGAAAGGTCGACGCGGTAAATGAGCAACCGATGATCCACAGCGTACGTCGTGAGGGATTCATCCTTCGTGCGCCTGCCTGATTTCACGCGAAGCACATCGTTTCGCTGGACGCTCGCCGTTTCCGGTGCGTTCATTGCTTGCATGCTTTTGATGTTCGGCTTCATCCTCGCGCAAGCCCATTCTTACATGACCGCCGACGTAGATGCGTTAGTCAGTGAAATAGCAAATACGATTGCCAGCCACGAACCACAGCAACGCATTCTGGGGCTCGACCAGTACCTGCGCGCGGACCCGAACCGTGTGAAGTTTGGAGGATTGTTTGCTGCTGACGGCAGCCGAATTGCGGGTAATATCGAACCTCCGCCTCAGGCGCTCCACGCAGACGCCGGTGCACAACTTGTTTCGCTGGTAAAAATCAATGACGGGGTGCGCGAGCGATACGCCGTTCGCGCGGTGGCACGCAGACTCCCTGAAGGCGGCATCTTGGTCATTGCCCGCAGTGATTACGAATTTACGTGGATCGTCCACATCGTGGAACGCGCGCTGGCGGTCGGTTTGATTCCGGCGCTGTGCCTGAGCCTCGCGGTCGGAGCGTTCTTAAGTATTCGTGCGCAAAAACGCATCGAGGAGGTCAATAGCAAGATCCAGCGTATCGTGGCCGGCGAACTGCGAGAGCGGCTGCCCACGCTGGGAACGAATGACCCGTTCGATAAACTCGCGGCGCTGGTGAACGGAATGCTGGGCGAAATCGAAGTTCTCGTTCGCCGGCTAGCCGGCGTGGGAGACGACATCGCGCACGACCTGCGCACGCCGCTCACGCGCGTACGGGTATCCTTGGAGCGTGGGCGGCAGAAAGCGGCAAGCCTCGACGAATTGCGTGGAAGCGTTGATCGGGCGATTGTCGGCCTCGATCAATCGCTTACCATTGTCACCGCGCTGTTGCGGATTTCCGAGATCGAACACAGCCGCCGTATGGACGGATTCCGGAATGTCGCGCTCGGCGACCTGGTGCGCGAGGTCGGTGACCTATACGAACCGATTGCGGAAGACAAAAAGGTTGATTTCGCTGTTCGAGCCGAAGCGGAAACCACTGTCCACGGTGACCGCGATCTTCTGTTCGAGGCCATTGCCAATCTTGTCGAC
>JBAQBC010000346.1:0-1508 GCA_049286035.1 Xanthobacteraceae bacterium | reverse complement strand
AATCGACGGAGGACGGTGGAGGCCCATTGCCGAGCAGCGGCTCTCGTGTAACCCAATTTTTGCGCTGTCCTTTCATAACTCTGTTTCGCCGCCGTAAACGCTCGCTTCCGGTCCTGCGGCGGCATATAAGCAATTACCGTCGCGACGCGCGGAACTCCAGCAAGAGCTGATCTCAGCACCTCATCCGATTTTTCCGAAGCTGATGATGTCATACGCAGCATCCTAGAACGGGCCGACCCAACTTCCTCAGCCTTTCGAACATCGCCACAGCTTAGTATTTTCTTGCTCTTTCGAGCATCGCAAAGCCAGGGGCGATCTCACCAACGCCAGCGTCCCGGCAGGGACGTTGTTTTCCCGCTGGTCGGCGGGAACTCGGTTGCCCTGCTATGCAGATTGATTGGCGGCCTTCTTTGACCATTTGAATTCGGTGCCGTTGCAGCACGTGAAGCGTGCAGCTATCCGGCTTATAAATGCTCGATCAGTTACTCGATCACGTCGTCAGCAATGGCGAGGAGTGTCGGGGCACGTCGAGGCCGAGCACTTTTCGGCGATAGCTCCGACCGGCTAGCGGATGGGCAATGTCGGCCTGGAAACTAGTGCGTCAACAGGAGTAGCTGCAGCGCTGCCAAGGACGATGACCTTGGTTCCGACCCGGGTGCGGTTGTAAAGGTCAGTGACGTCGTCGTTGGTCAGACGAATGCAGCCGGAGGAAACGTTGGTACCGATGGTCCAAGGCTCATTGGTGCCGTGGATGCGGTAGAGCGTATCCTTGTTGCCGTGCCATAGATACATAGCGCGGGCACCGAGTGGGTTTTCGGGGCCGCCCGGCATTCCAAGACCGCTCTGCAATTGCACCATGTGCTCTCTGAGCTCGGGCTTTCGCGCCATCATCTCAACGGGCGGATACCAATCGGGCCATTCCTGCTTGTTGTGAATGGTCGCTCGGCCTGACCAGACGAAACCTTCAGCGCCCACGCCTACGCCGTAACGAATGGCCTGTCCGCCACCCTGCACCAAATAAAGGAAGTGGCTGCCTGGGTCGATGAGGATGGTGCCCGGCTGCTCGGGCGTGGGGTAGGTCACAACCTTACGCGCGAAGGTCGGGTCCGCCTCGCGCGACGCCGGAGCGGTGGTACAGCCAGCAAGGCCGATTAAGGCGATACCGACCAAGCCAGACACTGTGACCGCGCTCCGGTTCGGCACTTGCGGGACCTCAGTTTCACATGCCCGGCCGCTCGCAGCAAAATTACTGCAGTCCGGCCCACCGGCTATCGAAGCTGCCGGCGGATACGACGGGCTGCGCGCCGCTCATTGTCGCGCTTGCAGGCGGCGCTGCTGCATTGGCTTCCTGCTGCAGGGCGGGGCTCGCTTTTGCGGCAGCTGTTTGTTGCGGCTTGCTCTCCGTGTCGGCCTTGCGCGGTTCCGCGGCCTTCGGCTTCGCCTCGGCGACGACGGCAGGTTCGACATGCGGCTTTGGCTTCGGGGCCGCGGCCGTCCCGGTCGCCGAC
>JBAQBC010000345.1:0-1798 GCA_049286035.1 Xanthobacteraceae bacterium | reverse complement strand
TCACACCTAAGCAATTCCGTAACCGGCCCTGTACTAGACTGATTGCGGCCGCGGTTCTGCCGCGATCGGCTGGCGAATTTTGAACCGTTGGGGGTGGGGTATGTCGGTAGGCCGTCGGGACATCGTCCGTCGTGATCGTTTTGCATCCGTGATCTGGGTCAGGTCGCGGCCATTGGCGCGCCCATGCATCGCGCTGATTTCAATCGTTCCAATCCTCGCGACGCTTGCGGCCTGTGCCCCGTCGCCGTTCGTGCAAAACAGAACGCAGTTTGCTGCGCCGGCGCCGATGCCAACGGCGACCCGGCAGGCAGGGTTTGATCTTCGCGCTGCACGGTCGCGCAGCATTGCGCGTCACTCGGTCGTGCGAAGGGTGACGGTCGCGAGGAAACCCGACCCGGCGACACCGGCGGTGCTAGACGCGCATCCCAAAGCATCAGCGTCCTATGGCGTGGCGAGCTTCTATACCGAAGACGAGTGGACGGCCAGCGGGGAGCGATTCAACACCCATGCGATGACAGCGGCGCATCCGACCCTGCCATTTGGCACCCGCTTGCGGGTGACGAATGTCATCAACGGGCGCTCGGTCGTAGTCCGCATCAATGACAGAGGGCCGTACGTTCACGGCCGCGTCGTCGATTTGTCGGGGTCGGCGGCGGAAAGTCTAGGAATGGTCGAGCGCGGCGTCGTCAAGGTGAAGCTTGACGTAGTGCAGAAGGCAGGCGGTTCCTGATCGATTGTTGATTACTTCGGAAGTCCTAGCGCGGTTTTGGCCGCCTCGACCAGCGTCACGTCCTGATTCATGCGGCAATAATCCTCGACTTTATCCTTGTTCCTGGCCATAGCGCCGAGATCCAGCACGGTATTGTTTTTCTGCCCGTTGAAATAGCCGCTCAGCCAGTTTGCGATCATCGGCGCTCGCGGACTGAAGTTCCGGTCAAACAAATACTGCCGGCAGGTGATCTTCGCGACGTCGACGGTCATTTGCGCCCGTGCTTGCGACGCTGACAGCAACACCGACAGCGCAGTCAGAGTAACAAAGTAAGCTTTCATGAAACTATTCCCTTAATTGTATTCGGCGTCCTGCCGCCGCGCAGGCCTCAAACAATATTCGCCGTAGCGGTTGCGGCGGCCGCCGACTTTGATCGAAATCAATGATTGCTCGCTTATTCTTCGCTCTAAGACGCGGATTGCACGCAGTGAGACGGCCAACTCGGTCATAACGGAAAGGAGGCAGCCGATGTTCTTCTTTCAGGAAGGCTTCACTTACCGAAATTTTCTGATCGACGTGCTCGCGATATTTGTCTTCATCGTGTGGTTCTGGCTGCTGATCACCGTTGCCGCCGATCTATTCCGGCGACACGACATTTCCGGCTGGATCAAGGCGCTCTGGGTAATAGCCTGGGTCGTGTTTCCCTACCTCGGCGTACTTGCATATTTGATCTTTCAGGGAAGAAGCATGGCCGAGCGCAACGTGCAGCAGGTCCAACAAGCGCGCGATGATCTCAGACGCACTGTTGGTTTCAGCGTTGCCGACGAGATAGAAAAACTCGATCGGCTGAAGCAGGCTGGATCGATCAGCGACGCCGAGTTTACGCGGCTACGCGCAAGGCTTGTCCAGTAGTCCAGCCATTGTCCGCGTGTCCTTGCCGCCGCGGATCATCGGCTGATGTTTTAACGCCCCGGCGGCGGAAACGCGGCGTCCAAATCTTTCAGCTCCTGTGGCGTGAGCGTCAACGACAGCGCCACCGCATTCTCTTTGACATGGGCGACGGAGCCCGATTCCGGAATCGCAATGACG
>JBAQBC010000344.1:0-9613 GCA_049286035.1 Xanthobacteraceae bacterium | reverse complement strand
AAGGACGCGCTCGGCAAAGACGGCGGCGGCGCGCCGTACAAGCCGCTGCCGCCGGACCGGCTCTATCTCGCCGAAGGTGAATGGCGCGAGCGGCTCGACGCTTCGCCGCTGGCGAGACTGACGCCGTTCACCGCGCCGGATGCGACTTCTCCCCAGCGGGGAGAGGGTCGGGGTGAGGGGGATCGAACCTCCCGGCCAGCACCCCCTCACCCTAGCCCTCTCCCCGCCGAGGAGAGGGGAGATGTCATCGCCATCGGCGCCCATGCCGGCCACAATTTCACGGCCGAACGCGCAACCCCCGGCGCCAATGTGTTCGAAGCCGTGGTCAAGCATGTCGGCGCGCTGCAATCGTCCGGCAAGCGGCCACTGATTGCGCTGTGGAGCGAAGGCTCGCGCGAGCGCATGGGCCACGTGCTGGCCGAGCACGGATTGCACAATCTGGCGCCGGTCGCGTCATGGCCGGCGGCGCTGTCGCTGCCGCGGCCGCAAATCGGGCTCGCGGTGCTCGGCCTGGAATCCGGCTTCGAGACCGCCGACGTCGCACTGATCACGGAACAAGACATTCTTGGCGAGCGGCTCATCCGCGCGCGGCGCCCATCGAAACGCGCGGAGAATTTCATCGCCGAGGTCACGAGCCTCGCCGCCGGCGATCTCGTCGTTCACGTCGATCACGGCATCGGCCGCTTCGCCGGCTTGCGCGCCATCGAAGCCGCCGGCGCGCCGCACGATTGCCTGGAAATCCACTATGCCGGCGGCGACAAATTGTTCCTGCCGGTCGAGAATATCGAACTGCTCTCGCGCTATGGCTCCGACCAGGCCGGCGCCGAGCTGGACCGGCTCGGCGGCTCGGCCTGGCAATCGCGCAAGGCGCGGATGAAGAACCGCATCCGCGAGATCGCCGGCGAACTGATCAAGGTTGCCGCCGAGCGGCAATTGCACGAGGCGCCGCGGCTTGCACTTGCCGCCGGGCTCTACGACGAATTCTGCGCCGGCTTTCCCTACGAGGAGACCGAAGACCAGGACGCCGCGATCGCAGCCGTGCTCGCCGACCTCGACTCCGGCCGGCCGATGGACCGGCTCATCTGCGGCGATGTCGGTTTCGGCAAAACCGAGGTCGCGCTGCGCGCCGCCTTCATCGCCGCGATGAACGGCAAGCAGGTCGCGGTCGTGGTGCCGACCACGCTGCTGGCGCGCCAGCACTTCAAGACTTTCGGCGAACGCTTGCGCGGCTATCCAGTCAATCTCGCGCAAGCCTCGCGGCTCGTCTCCGCGGCCGAGCTCGCCAAAGTGAAGAACGGGCTCGCCGAAGGCACCGTCGACATCGTCATCGGCACCCATGCGCTTCTCGGCAAAAACATCAAGTTCAAGGATCTCGGCCTGATTGTCGTGGACGAAGAGCAGCATTTCGGCGTCGCGCATAAGGAGCGATTGAAGCGGCTGCGCGCCGAAGTGCATGTGCTCACGCTGACCGCGACGCCGATCCCGCGCACGCTGCAACTGGCGCTCTCCGGCGTGCGCGAAATGTCGATCATCGCCACGCCGCCGATCGATCGCTTGGCGGTGCGCACCTTCGTCTCGCCGTTCGATCCGGTCACCGTGCGTGAGGCTCTGCTGCGCGAGCGCTATCGCGGCGGGCAGGCCTTCTACATTTGCCCGCGCATCGAGGACTTAGCCGAGGCAAAAGCCTTCCTCGACAAGCAGGTGCCGGAAGTGCGCGTCGCGGTCGCCCACGGCCAGATGCCGGCGCGCGTCCTCGAAGACGTCATGTCCGCTTTCTATGACGGCAAGTTCGACCTGCTTCTGTCCACGACGATCGTCGAATCCGGCCTCGACATTCCGACCGCGAATACGCTGATCGTGCATCGCGCCGACATGTTTGGACTGGCGCAGATCTATCAGCTGCGCGGCCGCGTCGGCCGCGCGAAGCTGCGCGCCTATGCTTTGCTCACGCTCCCGGCCGCGCGCAAGATCACGGCGCAGGCGGAGCGGCGGCTCAAGGTGCTGCAATCGCTCGACACGCTCGGCGCCGGTTTCCAGCTCGCGTCCCACGATCTCGACATTCGCGGCGCCGGCAATCTTCTCGGCGACGAGCAATCCGGCCACATCAAGGAGGTCGGCTACGAGCTTTATCAGCAGATGCTGGAAGAGGCGGTGATGTCGATGAAGGCCGGCATCACCGCGCCGGCGCCCGACCGCTGGTCGCCGCAGATCACCATCGGCACGCCGGTGCTCATCCCTGAAGATTACGTCACCGACCTGCCGGTGCGGCTCGCTTTGTACCGCCGGCTTTCCGAGATCGAGGACGATCGCGCCATCGAGGCGTTCGCCGCCGAGCTCGTCGATCGCTTCGGCCCGCTGCCGGACGAGGTTGAATATCTTCTCCAGGTGGTGGCGATCAAATCTTTGTGCCGGCGCGCCAATGTCGAGCGCATCGAGGTCGGTCCCAAGGGCGCCGTGCTCGCGTTCCGCGACAATATTTTCCAAAATCCGGACGGGCTCATTGCTTACATCGCCAAACACCCGGTCGGCGCGCGCGTGCGCCCGGACATGAAGGTCGTGTTCTTCGACGAATGGGACACCCCGGTCGAGCGCCTGAAAGGCGCAACCGAAATCTTGCGCTCACTGGTCGCGATCGCCGAGCGCGCGAAAGCTGCCTGAAATTGGCGGCGTGACTTCCCCGTCCGCCCCCGTGAAACGGGGAGGAGCGCGAGCAGGCGCGCCGCGAGAGTGCTTGCGTGTCTTCCGTCATCCTGAGGTGGCCGCGAAAGCGGCCCTCGAAGGATGCGGCCGAGGCGCCAGAGTATTTTGCCATTTTGCCGCTCATCCTTCGAGGGTCGCGTTGCTCGCACCTCAGGATGACGGACGCAGCGTCCGGGAAACGGCGAAATGTTTCGTTTCAGCCGGCCGTGATCGCAAAGGCCCGGATGCGGCCTTCGATCGGGCCATTGCCGAACCGGCGCGCCAAAGCCGCCGCGGCTTGCGCCGTCGCATGCTCGAGACGCGAAGCATCGCGCGCCTCGATCTCATTGCGCAGCGGCGTGCCCTGGCAGTAGGCAACGGCCGCGTCGTGCGGCGACGAGGCCCGGCTTTTTGCGTCCACGGCGTCGACGGCAATGTCCGAAAACCCCGCCGCGTTCAGTTCGCGTCTGATTTGCTCAACGTCATGGTAGCCGTGCGGTATGCGCGCCATGAAGCGCGGCGGATCGTGCGGGAAGATCTCCGCCAGAGCTTGCGTGACGATATCGGCGAATTCGTTTTCGGAAATCCGGTCCCACACATTGAATATCAGATGTCCGCCGGATCGCAGAACCCGCCGCGCTTCCTTGTAGCCTTTGACTTTGTCGGGAAAGAACATCGTTCCGAATTGGCACGCGACGACATCAAAGCTTTCAGCCGGAAACGGCAGCGCCAGGGCGTCGGCCTGCCGCCATTCGATCCGGCGGTCGCTTTTCTGCAATTTCGCGGCCTGATCGAGCATCGGCTGATTGAGATCGGTCGCCACGATGCGTGTAGCTGAAGGCAATCGCGAACCCATCGCCCGCGTCAACACGCCCGTTCCCGCCGCAGTCTCGAGCACATCCCGCGGCGCGGCGTCGGCCACGCGCCTGGCGAGATCAAGCGCAAAGGGTTCAAAGATCAGCGGAACGATAAAACGCTCGTAGATTTCCGGAATCGATCCGGCGAAAAGTTTGTCGGTCGCCACCATCGCCGCCCCGCGCGACAAAGAGATGTTGGGTCAGGCTAGCACGCGCCGTCGCGTCCCCCACTGCGCCCGAGAGACGCAGCAAAGATCGCAGGCGAGGGGGATTGCAAACAGTCGATTGCCGATCACCGGCTTGAAATGAGTTTACTGTTCGCGCAATTTGATGCTCGCGCCGAGGGTGCCGAGGATACTATGAATGCGTTGACCGCTTGTGTTCTTGTCGCCGTTATCGGCGCGGCAGCTTTTGTCGTGGTCGCAGTCATCACGGCGCGCGTTCGCATCGGCCTGCTGCCGGCCATCGCAGTACGTGATTCATTTAACCCATCTCACGTCGCGATCGATCTTCCGGAAAAAGCCAGACACTTCCGCGTTCTGGGCTGGATGCTGGTGTTGCTGCTCTATCTCGCGGCCACTTTCTGTTTGCTGCAAAGCTTGAGCGCGCTTCGGATTGTTTTCCACTGGGACCAGTGGGAATCCTTTTTCGGCAGCCAGCTTTCCGACCGTGCTGAAATTGCGCTCTATTCCAGATTCTGGATCGCGATCGCTGTCGTGCTCATCTTCATAGGACTTTGGGCACAATGGCGTTTACGCCGCCGCTCGATGTGACATCGCCGCCCAAAGTGGCCGCCCCGAAAACGAGTCGAACAAGTCGGGTGAGGGGGCTCGGTGTTTCAATCTCCGAAACCCCTCACGCCAACCCCCTTGCCCCAACCTTCTCCCCGCAAGCGGAGAGAGGGGGAATGCGCAGCAATCCGGGTGAGGGGGGTTGGCCGTGAGTCTGAGCCGAGCGGTAACGCCCCCTCATCCCAACCTTCTCCCCGCAAGCGGGGAGAAGGAGCAACGTGCTCTCACCCGGCGAATTCGGCCCGCTTCTGCTCCTCGGCTTCCAGTTCCGTCTTCGGAGCGGCCGGGAGCTGCAACACGGTTGCCGTCTGGCCTTCCTCGAGATGGGTCAGAAGGATCTGCTGGCCGTCCGGCATTTCCAGGACATCGTGATGCACGCTCGGCGTGTCCTTGTCCCTTTGCCGGAAGATCGCGGTGGTGAAGGCTTCGATGCTCTTGGCCTCGTCGGAGGACCAGCGGAGCTTGATCGGCTTGTCGAACGCAAGCTCGGTGCCGGGCAGGATACAAACCGCCGTGGCATCGCCGATCGGATCGTCAACGGCTTTGAATCCGACCGTGCCCCGTCCGAAATTGTGGCTTACCAATTTGTCGGCGACGACTGCGGGACGCGATTTGGCATGCTGCAGGCTGAAGTCGCACATGATCAAACCTTTCCTGGTTTGGTTGCGGCGACCAGCCAATCGCCTTTACGCCGGCGACAGCGAATCGCCTCTGCACGAAGCATACTCCTGATTCGCGGCATTCGCGGCCGGCGCCGCGATCACATTTTTCGCGGGGCGTAGAAGAAGGACGCACAGCGGCGACGGAATTCTTGCGTTCGCTAATCGACACAGCGCGGCGCGCCAAGGCAGCGTAGCTCGTCATTACGAGCGCAGCGAAGCAATCCAGACTGAGGTACTAAAGCCGCGCCCATCGGTACTTTAGGCTGATTGTTTTACCTCCACCGCAATGACAGCGTGACGAGGCAGGGAACGAGCTAGGAGTCAGGACAAGGCACGGCAAATAATTTCATTGCGTCTGTCGGCGTTTCGCTTCCGATTTTTTTCTTTCGTTCGTTCTTTCCCGTTCGTCATCCATGCCGGAGCGATGCTTGCGAATGCTTCCACCGGCATTTGCTGCCGCAGCTCAGCATGGACCACCGGATCAAAGTCCGGTGGTGACGTATCTGAGAGTCGCGTGACCGTGGCGTGGAATAGCTCGGGCGCTGAGATGCGTCGCGAGAACGATGAAGTTCGTCCGCCCCCGTGAAACGGGGGAGGGGGACCGCACGAAGTGCGGTGGAGGGGGCGCGTGACATGCGGTTGAGCGATGGAAAGACGTTTTGCGTGGCGTTACCGCTCGCACCCCTCCCACCGCGCAAGAGCGCGGTCCCCCCTCCCCGCTGTCGCGGGGAGGGATGAAACAAAGGACCCCGCATGACGAAACCAAAACCAGCGGCGTTAGCTTCGGATCTGAAATACGCAACACGGTTCGGCGCCGAGAAGGCACGCCAGCAGCGGCGCTATTGCGACGCCTTCGCGCTATGGCGGAGCCACTTCGGCCCGTGCTTGCGCAGCCGGCGCTGCCGCGGCGATGCCGATGCGTGCCTGGCGAAAGCAGTCGCGCTCGGTCGCGTGCCGCACCGCGAGCAATGGCGGACGCGACAGGACATTCTCACCGCCACGCCGCGCAATATCGGCGCGCCCGAGCGCGCGGCGCGGCAGTGCATGCCGGTCGATTTTTATTTGAAACAGCGACGCAAATGAGGGCTTGGTTCGTTCGCATGCCTAAACCAGCGGAGGCTGCCCTAAACCAACGGAAGCGGCCAAGAACCTCCATCAACACGACGGAAACGGCCGGGGTCGTGGAACCAACGCCGCTCGCCAATGGTCGTCAGTTAAGCGACAAAACTGTCCCTCGCCAAAGCGAGCGGCGGGAGGCACGGTCGCTTGGCACGAGAGGAAACAGGAGAGGAAAGATGCAAATTCCCCGATTACGCACTGCGGCTTTGACTGCCGCACTGATGACCGCGGCCGTTCCGGCACTTCCGAGCTCAGCCAATGCCTGGGGATGGGGTCACGGCGGTTGGGGCTGGGGCGGTTTCGGCGTCGGCCTGGCCGCTGGCGCCCTCATCGGTGGCGCGCTGGCAGCTCCGTATTACGGCGGCTATTACGGCTATGGCTATCCGGCCTATGCCGGCTACGGTTATGGCTATGGCTATCCAGCTTACGGCTACGGCGGCTATGGCTACGGCTATCCCGCTTACGGCTACAGCAGCTACGGCTATGCCCCGGCCTATTCCGGCGGTTATGGCTACGCCAGTCCGTACTACAGCCGCGGGTACTATGCTTATGGCGGACCGCGTATTCACCGCCACTGGGTCCACCGGGCATATCACCGCTACGCGTATTAGCACGCGCCATCAGCGCGTGGCGTGAGCGCCGGGTGATCGCGCCGCCTTATAGTGCCCAGGTGTAGCGTCAACGCGCGGCGCTATGCCGTTTCGCGCGATTGCGGCTTTGCCGCCTGCGCGATTGCGCTGGCGAGTTGTTCCGGCGGCTGCGCGCCGGAAATGAGAAAGCTTGAATCGAAAATGAAAGTCGGCACGCCGTCGATGCCGGCGTCCTTGGCGGCATTGGCTTCGCTGGTGACGCGTTCGACATCGTCCTCGCCGGCGAGCAAGCGCCGCACCAGGTCGCCGTCCAGGCCGCAATCCTTGGCCGCCTGCACGAGAACGTCGCGATCGGACAGATCGGCGCCCTCGGCGAAGTAAAGGTCCATCAGTCGTTGTTTGACGCGCGCCGGATCGGCGCCGTTCTTGCTCTCGTTCTTGCCCCCATTCTTTTCCGCGTTTTTGGCCCACAGGATCAGGCGATGACAATCGATGGTGTTCGGCTGGCGCGTCATCTTCTTTGGATTGTAAGCAAGCCCTTCCGCGGCGGCGGCCGCGGCGACGCGCTCGGCGATCGCGTCATAGCGCGCAACCGAGCCGAATTTGGTTTCGAGATAGGTCTTGCGGTCGATGCCCTCGCGCGGGATCCAGGGATTGAGGAAATAGGGCCGATACTCGACCTCGGCCGCGGTGTCGGGCGTGAGCGTCAGCGCGCGTTCCAGCCGGTGCTTGCCGATATAGCACCACGGGCAGACCACGTCGGAGACGACGTCGATATGCACGCGCGTTGGCGAATGCGATGCGGCGGCCATTATGGGGGCCATGGGAAAGTCCTCGGTCGGGTTCGTTTCGGTCCAGTTTATATCGGGAGGCAGTGCGCCGGACGCCAGCCTCTCTGGATGCGCTCGCCCGCTGAGAGCAGGCAGGTGGTGCACTGTTGTGAAATGAAAAATGTAATCCCTCCCCCCCTTGTGGGGGAGGGTAGGGAGGGGGGTAGCGAGGTCGTGCACTTGCAGTGACGCATATGCGTCACCTCTCGACCCCCCGCACCCCAACCCCTCCCCACAAGGGAGAGGGGAACGAAGTGCGGCGCGAAAACGAGATGCTGTTGTTCAGCTCCCCCGCAAGCGGGGAGAAGGAGTGAGTCACGCCGGTTTCGGCGGCTCTTCGACGACGCGCGCGATCAAGGAATCGGTCGTGTCGCTCGATTTTAGGGTCGCGAGCGTCACCGCCGGCTCAGCGCCGGCTTTGCCGTCGGCGGCGAGCGTGATCTTTTTGAGCACGCTCGCGATCCGCCGCGTCACCACGTGCGCGGCGCGCAGATCGGTCTCGGTGAACACCGTGAGGATCGATTTGTCGGCCTCCTGGCAGGCGAAATCGACCTGGCGCATCAGGCGGCCGACGAGCCGCGCCGCTTCGAGGCTGGTGCGGCGATCGGCGGCGGCGAGCGAAAATCGCGCGATCGACAAAGCGGCGCCGCGCTTGTCGGCGTCGTCGACGGCGCGGTTGAGATCGCGCCAGAACACGGCATTGGCGAGAAGCCCGGTATCGGGATCGAGCGCGCCCTTGGCGTCGAGCGTGGCGAGCATGCGCTTGAGCCGGCGGGCAAAGGCGTGGAGGCGAATATAGGGCAAGAGATAGTCGATCGCGCGCTGCGGCCCGCCGCCGACGCGCTCGAGATTGGGCAGTGCCGCGGCGAAAGTCTCGATCACGGCGGCATGATTGCCGACCACGGCGACGGGAAGATCGCGAAACCGCGCCTCCTCGGCGAGCACGGTCAACAGCGCCTCGACAAGGCGGGCGCCGAAGCCGTCGCCGATGATCATGCCGTCGATCTCGCGGGCTTTGAGCGCGCGGGCAGCGCCCTCGACGGTGAGTGCGCCGATAACGCCGACATGCTTACCGGCGGCGGCGCTGAGACTCGGATAGGAGCGACCGCGGCCGGCGACCAGCACGCTTGCTTCGTCGAGCGGATCGGCGTCCGGCAGGTCCGGCAATTCTTTGCTGCGCGCCGCGAGCGTGCGCATGCGGCGGAGCACGGTGGCGTGCAAGGTGCGCACGCGCAGCGCGGCATTGAGCCGGCCGATCAGGCGCTCGGCCGGCGCCTTGGCGGCGATCACGAGCGCATCGGCAAAGTGCGGCGCGGCATCGTCGCGGACCCGCGCGATGACGGGCGTGACCAGGCCGGCTTCTTGCTCGGCCTGGACTTCGAGCGCTTTTTCCAGCACCGCGGCGCGGGCGTGATCGCCGCAGCCTTCGGCGAGGATCACGGCCTGCGGCGGGCGCGCCTGCAACACCGCCGCTGCATTGGCCCAGCGCGCCTCGATTATCGGGTAGGCGCCGGCCGCGCGCAAAGCTTCGACGACGTCGCGGGCCGGCTGGTCGGCAATGACGGCGAAGGGACCTTGCAGCGCCATGGTTGTTGTGTTGGCGGTTGGGCCGGGAATGTGGATGGCGCTCGCGCGCAGACGGTTACAAAAACTGCGGCCGATCCTGCCAAAGTGCCGTTAACGGGCCGTCAACGAAGGCCAATGCGGCGCGATTTCCCTCCCCTCGCGAAGCGGCGGAGAGGAGATTTTTTATTGCCGCGCCTGGCCGGGGTCGCGCCACCAGCTATCCGGCAGAAAGCCAAACAGCGAGGTGCGCGCCGGATGATTGATCGCGGCGCGCCGGGCCACCCATTGCTCCGGCAGATAGAACAGCGGCACGACATAGGAACCGGAAATGAGCACGCGATCGAGCGCGCGCACCGCGGCGACAAAGTCGGTGCGCGCGCGGGCGCGCAAGAGCGCCGCGATCATAGCGTCCAGCGCCGAACTTTTGACGCCCATGTAATTGCGCGAGCCGTCCTGATCGGCCGCCGCCGAGCCCCAGTAGAAGGTCTGCTCGTTGCCAGGCGACAGCGATTGCTCCCA
>JBAQBC010000343.1:0-12143 GCA_049286035.1 Xanthobacteraceae bacterium | reverse complement strand
TGGTCTACGCCTGCTCCGCGGTGATCCTGGTGTTCGGGCTCTATTGGCTGATCGAACGCACCCTGCTTGCGTGAGGGGCGCCGTCGGGAGTTTGCCCCGCGCACGCGTTCCTTTTCCCGCTCATTCCCGCGAAAGCGGGAATCCAGCCCCTGGGTCCCCGCCTTCGCGGGGACGAGCGGATGTGATCAGTCGTTGCAACAAAAAAGGGCGCGGCTTGCGCCGCGCCCTCGTTCCGATTGGACGATGGACTTCTGATTAGAAATCCATTCCGCCGCCACCCGGCGGCATGGCCGGCATTTCCTTCTTCTTCGGCAGCTCGGCGACCATCGCCTCGGTGGTGATGAGCAGACCGGCGACCGAGGACGCGCCCTGCAACGCCTGGCGCACGACCTTGGTCGGATCGATGATGCCCTTCTTCACCATGTCGACGTATTCGCCGTTTTGCGCGTCGAAGCCGTAGCCATAGGTGCCGTGCTCGAGGATCTTGCCGACGATGGCCGAGCCGTCCTCACCGGCGTTGGTGGCGATCTGCCGGGCCGGAGACTGCAGCGCCTTGCGCACGATCTCGACGCCGGTCTTCTGGTCGTCGTTGTGCGTGCGCACCTTCTTGAGCACTTCGGTGGCGCGCAGGAGCGCAACGCCGCCGCCCGGCAGGATGCCTTCCTCGACCGCGGCGCGGGTCGCGTGCATCGCGTCGTCGACGCGATCCTTGCGCTCCTTCACCTCGACCTCGGTGGCGCCGCCGACGTGGATCACCGCGACGCCGCCCGCGAGCTTGGCCAGCCGCTCTTGCAGCTTCTCGCGGTCGTAGTCGGAGGTGGTCTCCTCGATCTGCGCCTTGATCTGGGAGATACGGCCCTCGATGTCGGCCTTCTTGCCGGCGCCGTTGACGATCGTGGTGTTCTCCTTGTCGATCATCACCTTCTTGGTGCGGCCGAGCATATTCAGCGTGACGTTCTCGAGCTTGATGCCGAGATCTTCGCTGATCGCGGTGCCGCCGGTGAGGACGGCGATATCCTGCAGCATCGCCTTGCGGCGATCGCCGAAGCCCGGAGCCTTCACCGCGGCGACTTTCAGCCCGCCGCGCAGCTTGTTGACCACAAGCGTGGCGAGCGCTTCGCCCTCGACATCCTCGGCGACGATCAGAAGCGGCTTGCCGGTCTGCACCACCGCTTCAAGAAGCGGCAGCAGCTCGTTGAGCGCGGAGAGCTTCTTTTCGTTGATGAGGATGTAGGGATCTTCCATCTCCACGCGCATCTTGTCGGCGTTGGTGATGAAATAGGGCGAGATATAGCCGCGGTCGAATTGCATGCCTTCGACCACGTCCAACTCGGTCTCGAGGCTCTTGGCCTCTTCGACCGTGATCACGCCTTCATTGCCGACCTTCTTCATCGCCTCGGCGAGGAAGCGGCCGATCTCCTGGTCGCCGTTGGCCGAAATCGTGCCGACCTGGGCGATCTCTTCGTTCGACGTGACCTTCTTGGAGTTCTTCTTGAGCTCCTCGACCACGGTCTCGACTGCGAGGTCGATGCCGCGCTTGAGATCCATCGGGTTCATGCCCGCGGCAACCGCCTTGGAGCCTTCCTTGACGATCGCGGCAGCAAGCACGGTCGCTGTCGTGGTGCCGTCACCGGCAATGTCGGAGGTCTTGGACGCGACCTCGCGCACCATCTGGGCGCCCATATTCTCGAACTTGTCCTCGAGTTCGATTTCCTTGGCGACGGTGACGCCGTCCTTGGTGATACGGGGAGCGCCGAACGACTTGTCCAGCACAACGTTACGGCCCTTGGGGCCGAGCGTCACTCTCACCGCGTTGGCGAGAATGTCGACGCCACGCAACATCTTGTCGCGCGCATCGACCGAGAATCTTACTTCTTTAGCAGCCATTTCTTTTTCTCCTGAATACTAACCGTTACGCGGCCTTCCGCCTGGAGACTTGCTCGTCGAGCACGCCCATGATGTCGGACTCCTTCATGATCAGGAGCTCCTGGCCGTCGATCTTGACCTCGGTGCCCGACCATTTGCCGAACAGCACGCGGTCGCCGACCTTCACATCGATGGGGATCAGCTTGCCCGATTCATCGCGGCCACCCGGGCCGACGGCGATGACCTCACCTTGGGAAGGCTTCTCCTTGGCGGTGTCGGGGATGATGATGCCACCGGCAGACTTTTCCTCGGCATCGATGCGCTTAACGACGACGCGGTCGTGAAGCGGACGAAACTTCATGGTGTCCTCCTAACTGATTGAAAACATTGCAGTTGCGTGAAGCGCAGCAGCCGCCGGAAAGGCTTGAAATTAAACTGTTTTCCCCTCCCGGAGGACCGCTTGGTGGCGACATAGGGGCATGATTTTTCGCCCGCAAGAGGTGCCGGAAAATTTTTTAGCACTCACTTAAGCGGATTGCCAAGGTTCTTTTCGCCCCCGGTTAATGATGCGGGTTCCCGCCCGCCGACCAAAATTTCGTGAAGGGGAGGAAGGAAACGCCGCGCCGGACGGTCTCGTTGATGATGGCGTTCAGGTAGGTACTAGCGCAGCCGTTTAGCGCACGGGCTGTTTGTTAGCAGAAGAGTTTTGATGCTGCTAGTGCCTTGAAAATAAACAGGTTTCTCATTCTAGAGGCTTGCCTGGAGGAGCGAGTCACTTGAACATTCCCGGTGGCGGGATGGAGGGCACGATGGTGTCGCAAGATTTTCGCAAGCAGCTCGAGGGCTACGGACTGACAACGGCCAGTATTCTTTATCGCCGGCCGGATCACCCTTGGCTCCTTCAGACCTATGTCTGGCAGGATTACGATCTCTGCCCGGCATTTCCGGCGCTCAACAAATTCCTCAATTTTTGGCTGGAGACCCTTGAAGGCCCGCTACACTCGGTCACCGTTGCGCATGCGCGGCTGATCCGGCCGACCGAGATCCGCGCCATCGACGGCGAGTTTCGGCTGCACTAGCGACCGCGCCTCTCCCCGGGGACTGGATTGCTTCGTAGAGCTTGTCATCGGGCTGGACGGCTTCGCGCCGGCCGTAATGACATCACGTCAGCACCCCGACGATCGCGCCGAGCAAACACGTCGTCAGCGTGCCCGAGACGATCGATTTGAGGCCGAGCGACACGACTTCGTCGCGCTTCGGCGGGCACATGGTTGCAAGGCCCGCGATCATGATGCCGAGCGAGCCGAAATTGGCGAAGCCGCACATAGCGTAGAGCATGATCAATCGTGAACGAGGATCAAGCGCGCCGTCGGGCAAGGCCGCAAGCTCGAGATAGGCGACGAGTTCGTTGAGGATGGTCTTAATGCCCATGAGGCCGCCAGCGGTGACGGCCTGCGACCACGGAATCCCCATCAGCCAGCATACCGGCGCCATGATCCAGCCGAGCGCGCGCTGTAGCGTCACCGGGCTGCCGAGAAAATCCGGCAACAGCCCGAGCACGGCGTTGGCGAGATAAACCAGCGCGACAAATACGATCAGCATGGCGACGATGTTGAGGAGAAGCTCAAGCCCCGCGCCCGTGCCTCGCACAATGGCGTCCATCGTGCCGCTGGCGGTTTGCTTAACGTCGTCGAACTGGCCGCCGGTGTGCCGGCGGTTCGGGTCGGGCACCATGAGCAGGCTGATGACGATCGCGGCCGGCGCGCCGAGCACGGAACAAACCGCGATGTGGCCCGCGGCATCCGGGATGGCGTGGACGAGGATCGTCGCATAAAGCACGAATACCGTGCCGGCGATGCCAGCCATGCCGCCGGTCATCACGATGAACATTTCGCTGCGTGACAGCTTGTCGAGATAGGGCCGGATGAACAGCGGCGCCTCGACCTGGCCGACGAAAATGTTGGCTGCGGTCGAGAGGCCGGCCGCGCCGCCGACCTCGAGCGTGCGTTCGAGCGCCCATGAGAAGCCGCGCACGATTGGTGGCAGGACGCGCCAATAGAACAGCAGCGACGACAGCACGCTCATCACCAGCACGACTGGCAGCGCCTGGAACGCGAGAATAAAGTCCGAGCCCGGGCTCTTCGGATCGAACGGTAGCGCGCCACCACCGACATAGCCGAACACAAACGACGTGCCGGCTCTAGTCGCTGCCGCGATCGCTTCGACCGCACGGTTGACCCATCCGAACACGATTTCGGTCTGCGGAACTTTCAGCATCAACAGCGCGAGCGCGAACGTCACTACTAGCCCGACGATGACCGGCCGCCACGGCACCGCGCGGCGGTTCTCGCTGATGACAAAGGCAATAGCGACGATCGCGACGACGCCGAGCGCGGACTGCAACGATTGCATGAGTGTGAGCCCCGATTCCCCGTGACGAACTTAACCGTCCTCGTGGCAGCGGGGGAGGTTCATTTTTATTCAGCCGTTCGCATAGATCATAGACTCGGTAACGAAATGGCTGGATAAGCCTTCTCTCCATCGACCCCTGTTTTCGCGGCCGACCTTTGTTTTCGCGACCGGGGCTGGGAATAGTGCCGCTTTGCGATGTGATTGCGACGCTTCAAATGTACCCTTCCTCCTCCCTGGGGATTCCTCCCCAGGCGATCAACGCAGGAATTTCTTTATGCGCATTCGCTTCGACTTCGGTTCGCTGACGCTCGACGCCGAGCTCCTCGACACCCTGACCGCCAAGGCGATCGCCGCGGCGCTGCCGATTACGGCCTCCGCGCTGACCTGGGGCGAGGAGGTTTATTTCGAGATTCCGGTCGAGGTCGCGCGCGAGAAGGATGCGCGCGCGGTGGTGACGCCGGGCGAGATCGCCTATTGGCCGGACGGCAATGCTATTGCGATCGGCTTCGGACGCACGCCGATTTCCAAAGGCGACGAGACGCGGCTCGCCAGCCCTTGCAACATCTGGGCGAAGGCGCTCGGCGACGTGAAAACGCTGGGCAAGGTTCGCGCCGGCGCCAAGATCAAGGTAAGCGCGGCGGACTAGTTGGAATAATTTCGCTTAAGACAATTTCTCTCTTAGCGCCGGTCGGCAATATATACGGACCGCCTCAGGGCGATCGTGCCTCAAAGCTGCTCGTACGCGGCCGCACCAATTCCCGGATAACTTTGATCGCAGTCACAGCCAAAAGTGCGAAGCAAACAAGGTCGCCATATTCCCGGGGATTGTCATTGGCGAGACTATAGAGCGGCTCCTGCAAGAAGTAGTCGGCGCAGACCAGAGCCATGGCAACAGACAACACGGCAACGCGACCGTTGTAGAGAGCGGCAATCAAAGTCACGGGGAACAGATAAATGTAGACGAGCGCGTGGGAGCCGGCGGCCGTCTGGTTGACTTGCCAGAGCAGCGCCGTAACCGCCGACATCAAGCCAAACGAGGCGGCGACGGGCGTCAGGCCTTTTAGGACACGCATTTGGACCCCCCGGCCATCAATTGTCGCGTCATAGGCGTGCACGGCCACTTGACAATGCGTAGAGAGCTACCAGCCCTAAGATCGCAACAAAAGCGACCGGTAACAACTCTAACCAAGCCATCACAAGCCCCTCTATGATTATGACTCCCCATTACCTCGAATTCGACCCCGCAACCATCGAAAAGCGTCAGATTTATCGACTCCTCACCGGGGCTGTCGTGCCGCGGCCGATCGGCTGGGCATCGACGGTAAGCAAGAGCGGCGTCAGTAATCTCGCGCCGTTTTCCTTTTTCACCGTGGTTTGCGTCATTCCGCCGATGATCTTGCTGACGATCGCACGCAATCCCGACGGCACCGAGAAGCACACGCTCAAGAACGTGCGTGAGACCGGCGAATTCTGCTTCAACGTGGTGACGGAGCAGGTATGGCGGGAAATGGTGGATTCGGCCAATGCCTTCCCGGCCGGAGATTCCGAGTTCAGCGAAACCGGTCTCACCCCGATCCCGAGCGTCAAAATCGCGGCGCCGCGGGTCAAGGAGGTTCCGATCCATTTCGAGTGCAAGCTCGAGCGCGTCCTTGAGCTTGGCCCGAACCGGCATCCTTTGGTCATCGGCGAAGTGGTTTACATGCATGTCGATCCATCCTGCATGACGAATGGATATATCGACATGAAGAAGCTCAATCCAATCGGAAGGCTCAATGGCTTTTCTTACGCGACGCTTGGCAAAATTTTCGAGCGCGAGTTTTTCGATGGACAACCACGCTAAAGCGAAATGATTTTATGTTAACCCGTGTAGTTCATCGTGCCGATGGAATCGAACTACATTCGTGCACGAACGCTTACGCTGCAAAAAACGTCTGATATGCTCCGGACGCGCGCAGCGCTGCCACGATCCGGTCCGGTGTGAGTGGCGTTTCAGCGAAATGCACCTTGAACGGCGCCAGCGCGTCTTCGATCGCCGCGATGATTGCCGCCGGCGCTGGTATCGTTCCGCCCTCGCCGGCGCCCTTAACGCCGAGCGGATTGAGCGGGCTGACAGTCTCGACGTGGACGATGGTGCACATCGGCACATCAGTCGCTAATGGCAGCAGGTAATCGGCGAACGTGGTCGTGAGCGGCTGCGCGTTCTCGTCGTATCGCATCCATTCGAGCAAAGCGTTGCCAATGCCGTGAGCGACGCCGCCTTGCACCTGCCCATCGACGATAAGCGGATTGATTATGCGGCCACTGTCGTGGGCGACGGTATAGTTCAAAACTTTCACGCCGCCGGTCATGTGATCGACTTGGACCTCGGCGACATGCGTGCCGGAGCAATAGGCGGCCTGCGACGGTGTGTAATAGGCGGTGTGCTCGAGCCCCACCGCCTGTCCAGTCGGCAGCGACACGCCAGGTATGCCCTGCGCTAGTCGCGCTAGCTCGCCAAACGGAATTGTCGGCTTATTGCCGATCGTCACGACCGCGTGGCCGTCATCGACATCAATATCGCTTTCGCTCACGCCAAGCGCGCGCGCCGCGAGCGCAATGAGCTGCGTGCGGACCGCTTGACCGGCAATTAACGCCGAGCAGCCCGCGTTTACTGCTTGGCGGGCGCCGAAGGCACCAACGCCGTGGGCGATAGCCGCTGTGTCGCCGATCGTCATCACTACGTCCTCGATGCGGCAGCCGACCTGTTCGGCGACGATCTGCGCCAGCGTGGTGCGCGTGCCCTGGCCCTGGCTGGTGGCGCCAGTGGCGACCGCGATTTTACCGCTCGGCAATACTCGCACAGTCACGCCCTCAAACGGACCGAGACCGGTCCCCTCGACGTAATTGGCAAGCCCAATGCCGATGAATCTTCCTTCATCGAGCGCCACTCGCTGCCGCTCCCGAAATGATTCGTAACCGGCAAGCTCCAAGGCCGTTTGCTGCCCCTTCGGATAATCGCCGCTGTCGTAGACTAGCGGCTTTCCGTCACGAAACAGCAGGCCGACCTCGTAGGGCATTTGCTCGGGCCTGATGAAATTGCGGCGGCGTACCTCCGCGCGATCAAGCTGCAGTTCCCGCGCCACGCGGTCAAGCAAACGTTCCATCGCGAACACCGCCTGCGGCCGGCCAGCACCGCGCACCACCGTCGTCGGCACTTTGTTGGTGAGAGCGACAACGGTTTCGAGATGGTACGCGGGAATCACGTAGGGACCGGGCACCGTCACGGCGGCGATATAGGGCATGATGATTCCCCACGGCACGAACGCGCCGCCGTCGTGCAACACGCGGCCTCGCACGCCGAGGATTTTGCCGTCGGCGTCGACGGCGATCGTCATAGTCCAATATTGATCGCGCTCCTGTGTTGCGCAGATGAAGTTCTCGTGCCGATCCTCGATCCATTTCACCGGCCGGCCGAGTTTCAGGGCCACCGCCGGAATCACCGCCTCCTCCGGATAGAAAATCGCCTTTGGGCCGAAGCCGCCGCCGACATCGGGCGCGATCATGCGGATCGATTCGATCTCGCGTTCAAGAAGATCGGCGAGCATGCGGCGGCCAATATGCGGCGTCTGCGTGCTGGACCACACCGTAAGCACATCAGAAACAGGATCGAGGCTTGCGAGCACGGCGCGCGTCTCAAGCGCCATCCCGCCGCCACGGTGTTGCCAGATCACTTCATCAAAAACGTGCGCGGCGTCGGTAAAGGCGGCATCGATGTCGCCATAGGCCGACGCAAATTTTGCGACGACGTTGGAGTCAAGATCGCCGTGGGCGCGCGCGGCGCCGTCTTTGATCGCATCGCGGCAGTCGCCGACCGCGTCAAGAAGGTCGTAATTGACGATGAGCAGGGCGGCCGCATCCTCGGCAATGTAGCGAGTATCGGCAATCACCACCGCGACCGGCTGGCCAACATAATGAACTTCGTCTCGCGCCAGTACCGTTTGCGTGCGTGCCACCATGATCGCTGGATTTGGCAGCAACATCGGCATCGGCTCGCTGCGCATCGGTTCGGGCAGGTCATCGGCGGTCAGGACGGCGTGGACGCCAGGAATACCCATCGCCGGTTTGATATCAATGCCACGAAGCCTAGCATGGGCGTGCGGCGAACGGACGAAGCAGGCGTGCAACACGCCCGGCAACTTCACGTCGTCGACAAAGCGCCCGCGCCCGGTAAGCAGTGCTGGATCTTCAAGCCGCTGCACGCGCGCACCAAAATGTTTCGCGCCCATCGTTCAACTCCGCAAGCATAGCTATTATCGCTGAGGCTTGGTCGGATGCCTTTATGAAAAGACCAAGTAGTCAGTTTCTTCTTGACCGCTTCGGCGTGAGAAAACTTGCCCCGATCGACACCACCACGAACAACAGCGCAACCAGTGCGGCCGAGCCGGCGCCGAGCAGCATGTAAAAATCATGCCAGTCGTGCCACTCGCTCGGCATAATGCGAAATTATCCACGCCCGACATAGGGCATCAAATTGGCCATCACAGTCATGAATAATACGTTGGTGTCGAGCGGCAGGCTCGCCATGTAAACGACGGCGCGGCCGACATCTTCGGCGGCCATGCGCGACTCAATCATTTTACGGCCGTCAGGCTGCAGCACGCCTTCGCCTTGCACCATGCGCTCGGTGAGCGGGGTGGCGGCATTGCCGATGTCGATCTGGCCGCAGCAGATGTCGTGGCCGCGGCAGTCGAGTGCGGTCTGCTTGGTCAGCCCGGTGACCGCGTGTTTGGTCGCGGTATAGGCAGCCGAATGCGGCCGCGGCGTATGCGCCGAGATCGAGCCGTTATTGATGATGCGGCCGCCGCGCGGGCGCTGCGCCTTCATGATCTTGATGGCTTCCTGCGTGCACAGGAACAGGCCGGTGAGATTGGTGGCGACTACCGCCTGCCATTTATCGAGCGGCAAGTCTTCAATCGACACTGCCGGCGCGCCGATGCCGGCATTGTTAAAAAGGACATCGAGCCGGCCGTAATTGTCTTTGGCCTTGGCGAACAATGCCCGGATCGAGGCTGGATCGGCGACATCGGCTGCCACGGTGAGCGCTTCGCCAGGCGTCTGTGCACCTTCCTTGGCGACCGTGTCCAAGAGTTCCTTGCGCCGACCGGCAAGCACCACGGCATAGCCCTCGCGCATCAAGGCGAGCGTGACGGCGCGACCGACGCCGGTACCGGCGCCTGTGACCAATGCAACTTTCCGCTCCGCCATGGCTATCCTCCCTCCGGTTTGCGCCGGGCGGATAGTGGCGAAGGGGATGCGCGGCGGCAATAGACTCCCTCTCCCCGTGTGCGGGGAGAGGGTTGGGGTGAGGGGACTCAGCCGTTGCGCTCGTAATTGCGAGCACGCCCCCCACCCGGATTGCTGTCGCAATCCGACCTCTCCCCGTGCAACGCAGAGAGGTGTTGCTCGGCCCTGGAATGACGGAAAGATCAGCTTGCGACCGCGATTTCCTTATCGGGACTGGCGACGCGACAGTCCTCGGGCGCGGCGAGGCGATCGTCGATCTCGGCCGCGGCGACCGGTCTGCCGAAGCGGTAGCCTTGCATCGAATGCACGCCCGCCCACCGCGATGCGTGGTGCGTTCAAGCTGGCGCAACTCGCGCAACAACCGGGCGTTATTCGGCAGTCGCACCAAGCCGCGTGCGGGATAGCGTCGATCATCCGCGGGGCGGGCATGACGACTTGGCCAATGCGACCACGGGCGCGTTGCTGCACGGTCGGGCCGCCATTGCGTACTTCGACGATGGCACGTTACAACGGGATGCACTCCAAATAAATATCGCTCTTTTTTTGCTCGCTCTGGCGATACTACCGGCGCGTTTTTTTTCGTCGGCGCCGGGCGTGGTGTTCATCGCTTATTGAACGCGGTGCCAGCATTGTGGAAGCCGGAATCGTTTTTGATTCACGGTGCGCCGGTGCCAATGCCATCTCGTGCGATAGCGGTTTATGCCGTGGCGATGGTCGGCGAGCGCGAGCGCGATGTTGCCGCCTGCTATTTTGCCCGTGGTCGGGTTGGCGGCACCGAGCTGATCGTTTTGGACGCTGATCTGCTACCGCTCGCCCCGGCGGCTTTTAGCACTATCGTGGCGCGTTTGCGTGATCTTGGTGGCCGCGTCAGCGCATTGGCGGCATTTGTCTATTGCACCGAACCGGTGGCGCGAGAGTTTGCGCGCGTTGGTGTGCGGGCCGAGCTCATCGATATGGCCATCATTAAGGACGAGCTGCCGGTGTTGACGGTCGCGATGGCGGGCTTCGTGTGGGCCGAACAGGTCAAGCTGACGAGCGAGGCACTGGCAAAATCGGAACGTTTGCCGGGCGGCATTTTTAGTCCGGCGGCGTCGCTGGATGAGAATCTACGTGTCGCGAGCATGGCCGGGGTTGTGATTGGTCTCGATCCCGGTCGCAGTCTAGCGCCGCGCCGCGAACGCGTCCGCGGTCCCAACGCTAATCTACCGAACCGCTAGCCATGAATGTTGCCGAAGCCATCGCCGCCGTCACTGCCGCCGAGCAACAGCGCGCGGCCAAGGCGGCGGAGTCCGACAAGTATGCGCGGTTCTACAAGTCCCGCGCATGGCGAGCGGCGCGTTATCAGTTCCTCAAGACGTTGCCGCGCCCGCTGCGCTGCATGATCTGCGGCGCGACGGCCAAGGATGCGAAAGTTAGCTGCGGGTGCCGTTGTTTGGTCGTGGACCATGTCGTGAGTCTCAAAAAGGACTGGTCGCGCAGACTTGATTGGCGAACAAACTACCAATTGATCGGGAACGATCCGAATCTCGCCAAGGCGAGCAGCGATCAGACAGATTGGAGGCAGTCATGACAGTCGGCGAGATCAGTCAGGAATACCGGTTCAGCGCGAGGATATGCGCGTTGCTGGTCGGCTATCTTCGGGACAGTGATCGCGGCACGGCGCTGCACGCATTTTTAGGTGTGAAGCTGGCGCATCTGCTCATCTACGACACGCTGATCGCGCGCGGCCTCGACTTCGACGCGTGGCACCGGAAGCGCTACCACTCGCTGTGCGCCGAGCGCGATCGCGCGTTGACAATGCTCGGCATCGACTCCCCGCCGGATTTCGTGGCTGTTGGTGCGGTGCATTGATGCCCGAACCGTTCACAGTCGCCTCGCTGCGTGCGGTTCTGCAAGGCGTCCTATCGCGGCGGCAACAGATGCCCGGCGACGCCGAGATCGAGCGGCTGGTCGGTGTCCTCAATTACTGGCAGAGCCACTACGCGAGCATTGCTCACGACCAAGACGAATTGTTGCGGCAAGAAGAAACGGCACTCGAAACCCTGGCGGTCGTGCTGCCGCGGCTGAAAGCCAAAACCCAAGCCGAGCTGGACTTCCTTCGCGCCGTCAAGTGGGGCGGCAACATCGTCGCCGCCAAGGAGAAACGATTGCATGAGATCGAGGCGCTGTTGCAGTCCGTCCTGATCGCGATGCGGGCCAAGTTCTGGAATCGGTTCTGGGGCCAGCGCAATACTGTTGAGAACAACAAAAAATGGCATGAGCTACAGGAGGCGTTGTGCCGGGACTTCATCGCCGCGATGAGGCCCACCAACCCGCATGAGACGTTCGGTCTATCGGAAAAAGGCGTGCTCGCCCGCTTCATCGCCGCTGTAATGCCGTCGATCACCGGCGAGACGGTCAAGTCGAGCAGCGTCGGGCAACACCGCAAGAAGGCGGCGAGAAAGAAGAACCACGCGGTCGCTTGATGAAAATCAGGTAAACTAGCACTACTTTGGCAGATTTTTAGCGGCACGGGATTCCCAAATCATTTTTTCTGTGACTCATGGGTGGTCGGCTTTTGGAGGGCCGACCATGAGGAGCAC
>JBAQBC010000342.1:0-10592 GCA_049286035.1 Xanthobacteraceae bacterium | reverse complement strand
ATTGAAGCCCTGCCCCATCCGTAAAATTTTTTTTGCCGGCAAATGGAGCGGACGCTTTACGCACCAGCCTTGGCAGCGTCATCGAGAGGCTTACAGGTAGTGTCCAGAGTTTTTCGCACATTTGGTTTGGGCTGAGCGGCGCCCGGCACTGGCTCAAGCGGTGATGGCTCCTTTCATCTGCTGGTCCTTCAGCAGCTCGATGTTCAAATAACGTTTAGTCGACCACGCGGTGCCGGCGATGTGTCGGAGCCTGGCGGCGGCGAGGTTGAGCGCCGATTGCCCATCAGGGAATGCGCCGACGACACGGGTGCGTCGCCTGATCTCGCGGAGGATGCGCTCGAGTGGATTGTTGGTTCGGATGCGGCGCCAATGCTCTTCTGGAAAGGCGTAGTAGGTTAGCGTCTCTTCGGCTGCAGCTTCCACAAGCTCGGCGGCCTTGGTCAAGCGCAGCGCGCGCAGCTTCTCGATCACTCGGACAGCCTTCTCGCGTGCCGCCACGATGTCCTCGCCGGCATGAATCGCCTTGAGCATAGCCGCGATCTCGCGCACCTTGGTCGAGGGCACATGGCTGAAGATGTTGCGGTACCAATGCACGATGCAGCGTTGCCAGGCGGCATCGGGGAAGAACTCGGCAGCGCTTTCGGCAAGGCCAATACAGGCATCGGAGATGATCAGTCGAACGCCATTAAGCCCGCGTTCCTTGAGGTGTTTGAGGAACGCGCTCCAGCCCGCCTTGTCCTCCTTAGCGCCTTCGCAGATGCCGAGAATCTCGCGATAACCGTCGTTGTTCACACCGATCGCCACCAGTAGCGAGACGTTGCGCACCTCGCCGGCCCAGCTGCGCTTGAGCACGATGCCGTCCAGGTAGACGTAGGGATGCTCGACCTCGATCGGCCGATTGCGCCAGGTCTCGATCGTTCCGTAGATCTTCTTGTTCAGCTGTGACACTGTCGAGGGCGATACCCGCGTCCCCCACAAGGCTTCCGTGATATCCTCGACTCGGCGCACCGACACCCCCGCCAGATACATCTCGATCAACGCCTCTTCGACCGAGCTCTCACGTCGCCGATAGCGTTCAATAATCGCGGTCTCGAAGGTCTGCTGGCGCAGCTTCGGTATCCGCAGCCGAACCTCGCCAGCCTTGGTGTGCAGCTTGCGTTCGTAATGACCGGCCCGGGTATCGCGACGAGCCTCGCTGCGCTCGTACCATTGCGCATTGCAAAGCCGATCCGCTTCCGCATCCAGCAGGGCGTTCAACGTCTCCTCCACGCTGCCCCGAACCACCCGATCGAGGTGGTTCTTGATCCGCTCGTCGTCAATCGTGATGACATTGCCCAATGGACTCGGTGTAGTCTCGGTCATGGCGGCTCCCCTTCTTGCTGCCCTGGTTGCGTTTAGCCACCTCCAGTTCAGCCAGATTCGGGGCCGCCAGCCCTACTCAATTGTGCGAAAGATTCTGTACGTCATCGAGCGAAAGGAGTCCCGATCGTCACCTCCCGGCCCTGGCGTTTGTAGGGAAAGAACACCATCATCGAGTAGTTATCCCGGTGGTTCAGGGACACCGCGATCGCATCGGATTTTTCGCCCGTCGGCAATGCCACGCGTACATCATAGATCAGTACCGTCGCCCTATACTTTCCCTCGTGTACGTCTTTGACAAAGCCCTCTTTTATCAGTTGGATTATATCAGTGGCTGGCGGCTGCCCTGTACCGTCGTAGCCAGCAACAGCGACTATTTTCCCGTCAACCCCGCATAGCGCCGCCAAACGGAAAGAATTCGCCACGATCTCGCAACATCTGCTCCGCGAACGGGAAAATCGCGCTCATGACCGCCTCGCAGTCGGCCTTCGGAGTGTTCACTTTCGGACTCCCGGCTTGGGTTTCCTAAAAACCAGACGATTGGTGCTGAACTTCAGCAAATCATAAAAAAGCAATAGTCGAGGCTCAAACCACGTACATCAAGCGCACCTTCACTCCGCCACCTGCGCCGTTGCGTGCTGGCGGAATTTCGGCATGACCTCTTGCGCCAACAGCCGCATCGACTCGCGCTCCCATTCGCGGTTCGGGCCGCTCCAGTCGAGACCGGTCATCAGCAAAGTGCCGAACGGGCCGGCTTCGTCGCGCAGCGCGACGAGCTTGTCGAGAAACGTCTTCGGCGAGCCATAGAGCACCGAGCCTTCGGTGATGGCGTCGACGGTCGCCTCTTCGTCGCTCATCTCGGGCTGCGGCTTCAACGAGCCGAGGAGCCCAACGCGGGAGAGCACTTCGCGCATATAGGCGTAGAAATAGCGGTTCGACCCGTGTTCGCCGAAGACGCGGTCGCGCGCTTCGGCCTCGCTTGCCGCCACCATCACGTTGCGCGCCACGCGCCAATTGTCGCCGCGCGCGGGCTTGCCGGCGTCGGCGCAGGCCTTGCTGTAAGTCTGCCAATGCGCCGGCAGCGCCGGGCGCGGCACATTGTTGGCCGAGATAATCCCCCAGCCGCGTTGCGCGGCGACCCGCGCGGTCGGCGAATTGCGGCTCGACACCGACATCGAGATCGGCGGTCCGCCTTTGCGATAAGGTTTTGGCATGTATCCGATGCCGAGCTCGGGAATGATCGCGTCCTTCAACTGCACGTTCCAGAATTCGCCCTTGAGGTCGTAGGGCGGATCCTGCGCCCAGATGCGCTCGATCATGCCGATCGATTCCATGACCTTGCGTTCGCGCACTTTGCGGTCGCCGTTGTCGAACAATTCGAAATCCGAATAGAGCCCGCCGATGCCGATGCCGAGCATGAAGCGGCCGCGGCTCATATGATCGAATTGCGCGACCTCGGCCGCCACTTTGACCGGATGGTGGTTCGGCAGGCAGATCACCGCGGTGCCGAAGGTGAGATTCCTGGCACGCGGCACGAGGGCGGCCATGAACATCAGCGGCGAGGGGATAGGCTCGGTGGTCGCGGAGAAATGTTCGCCCAGCCACAATTCGTCGAAGCCGAGCCGGTCGGCATAGATCGCCTTCTCGTCGTCCTCGGCCAGCGTGTCGGCGAGCGCGCGTCCCGGCGGATGCACCGGCATCATGAACAGTCCGAGGCGCATCACTTCTGCTCCGCTCTTGGTACCGTCACCCTGAGGTGGCCAAGAAGCGGCCCTCGAAGGGCGACGGCAACCAAGTCGGCTCTTGCCGACTTGGATAATGATGGTCCGAAATCGGAAGCCCGATTTCGGTTGGCCGTGCATCCTTCGAGGCGCGCCTTGTGGCGCGCACCTCAGGATGACGGATTAGACGCAGAGCCAAAGCTACGATTCCGATCGCATCTTGACAACGTGGCGGCGGCGGCGCGAATGGCGAGCCGAGCGGGAGGAAAATCTCCATGAACGTGCAAATGAACGCGCAATTGAACCCGGCTGCCAGGGAGCAAAAGGCCACCAATCGCGTCTATCGCGTTGCCGTCATCCCCGGTGACGGCATCGGCAAGGAGGTGGTGCCGGAAGGTGTGCGCGTGCTCGAGGCCGCGGCCAAGAAGTTCGGCTTCGAATTGCGGCAGGATCATTTCGATTTCGCCTCCTGCGATTACCATGAAAAGCACGGCCGCATGATGCCGGAGGATTGGAAGGACAAGATCGGCCGACATGACGCGATCTTCTTCGGCGCGGTCGGCTGGCCCGCCAAAGTGCCCGATCACGTGTCGCTGTGGGGATCGCTGATCCTGTTCCGCCGCGAATTCGATCAATTCGTCAATCTGCGCCCGGTGCGGTTGATGCCGGGCGTGCCGTCGCCGCTTGCGGGTCGCAAGCCGGGCGACATCGACTTCTGGGTGGTGCGCGAGAACACCGAAGGCGAATATTCGGCGATCGGCGGGCGCATGTTCGCCGGCACCGAGCGCGAAGTCGTGGTGCAGGAGACCGTGTTGTCGCGCATCGGCGTCGATCGCGTACTCAAATTCGCCTTCGAGCTGGCGCGCAAGACGCCGAAGAAGCATCTCACCTCGGCGACCAAATCCAACGGCATCGCCATCACCATGCCGTACTGGGACGAGCGCGTCGAAGCCATGGCGAAGAATTTTCCCGACATCAAATGGGACAAGTACCACATCGATATTCTCTCGGCGCTGTTCGTGCTCAAGCCGGATCGTTTCAATGTGGTGGTCGCGTCCAATCTGTTCGGCGACATTCTCTCCGATCTCGGTCCGGCCTGCACCGGCACCATTGGCATCGCGCCGTCGGGGAACATCAATCCGGAGCGCAAATTTCCGTCCGTGTTCGAGCCGGTGCACGGTTCGGCGCCGGATATCGCCGGCCAGGGCATCGCCAATCCGATCGGCCAGATCTGGTCCGGCGCGATGATGCTTGACCACCTTGGTGAACCTGAAGCCGCCGCCTCGATCGTCAAGGCCATCGAACACGTGCTCGCCGAACCGAAGTTGCGCACGGGCGATCTCGGCGGCGCCGCGAACACGGTCGCCTGCGGCAAGGCGGTCGCAGCGGCGCTCGCTTGAGCATGAATCTTCGCATCTATGGCGTCGCCCGCACGCGCGCGTTTCGCGCCTTGTGGATCGCCGAAGAGCTGCAACTTGCCTACGAGCACGTGCCGGTCGAGATCGGCGAGGCCGGCGCGCGCGGCCCCGAATTCCTGGCGCTCAATCCCAATGGGCGGCTGCCGATCATTGTCGACGGCGAGTTCGTGCTGCCGGAATCGCTTGCGATTACGCTCTACCTCGCCAAGAAATATGCGCTCGGCACGCTCTATCCCGCCGCGCTCGAAGACGAGGCGCGCCTCTGGCAGTGGAGCTTCTGGGCGGTGGCCGAGGTCGATCGCGGCGTCAATATCTGGTCGCTACATGCGATCCGGCTGCCGCCGGACGAACGCGACGCGGCATTGCGTGACGAAGCGCTCGGAGTGCTCGCGGCGCCGTTTAAGGTGCTCGATACGGCGGTATCGCAAAATCCTTATCTGCTCGGATCGGATTTCACCGTCGCCGATCTCAATGTCGCCGCCGTAATCAACCGCGCGGTCGATATGGATCTGTCGCCGTGGCCACACCTGAAAGACTGGCTGATGCGCTGCCTCGAACGTCCGGCGGCGCGCAAAGCGCTGGCGCTCAGGGCCAAGTCCGACCGGGAGACGTCGATCGAGATCACCCGCCGCATCGCCCGCACCAATCGGCTGTGAGCGCGCGGCAATGAGAACAGTTTCGACCCCCTTCAATCTTGGCCAGGCGCTCGGCGAGGCCGTGGCGTTGCATCGAGGGGGGCAGTTGCGCGAGGCGGAGCGAATCTATGCGCGCGTGCTCAAAGTCGCGCCTGATCATTTCGATGCGCTCAATCTCCTCGGCGGGATCAAGGTCCAACAAGGCCAATTTGGCGAGGCGCAACGCTTGTTCGCCGCGGCGGTCAAGGCCAATCCGGCAATCGCGGCGGGTTGGAACAATCTCGGTCAGGCCCAGCATGCGCTCAAGCGCCCGGCCGACGCGCTGCGAAGCTTCGACAAGGCGCGCGCGCTCGCGCCCGACGACGTCGACATCCTCTATCAGCACGCCAACGCGCTCATCAGCCTCAATCGGCACCGCGAGGCGCTGGCCGAACTGCAAACGGTGCTCGCGCGCAAGCCGCAGCATTTCGAGGCTCGCCTGAACAGCGGGCTGGCGCAAGCTGCGCTCGGATTTTCCGAACGCGCGCTGGCCGATTTCGATGCGGCGCTGGCGCTTGTGCCGGCGCATGCGGTGGCGCATTTCAACCGCGGCGTCGTCCTGATCAAGCTTCGCCGCTACGCCGAGGCGGTCGCCGCCAACGAGCGCGCGATCGCCGCGGCGCCCGACTATGTCGCGGCTTGGCTCAATCGTGGAATGGCGCTGGCGCAGCTGCGGCGCTTCGAGGAGGCCGTCTTAAGCTACGGCGAAGTGCTGGCCCGGCGCAAGGACAACGCCGACGCGCATTTCAATCGTGCGCTGGCGCTGCTCACGATCGGTGACTTTCGCGGCGGCTTCGAGGACTATGAATGGCGCTGGGCCCGTACTGGCGCGCCGGCGCAGAAGAACCGCGGCCGGCGCTTGTGGCTCGGCGACTATTCGCTTTCCGGCAAAACCATATTGCTTCACGCCGAACAGGGATTTGGCGATACGATCCAGTTCGCGCGCTACGCGCCGCTCGTCGCCGCGCAAGGCGCCAAAATCGTGCTCGAAGTGCAGCCGGAACTAAAATCGCTGTTGTCGCGGCTCGATGGCGTCACGGCGGTGGTGGCGCGCGGCGAAGCGCCGCCGCCGTTCGACGTGCATTGTCCGCTTGGCTCGCTGCCACTGGCGCTGAAAACCGAATTGCCGACGGTGCCGGCGCAAATACCATACGTATTCGCCGATGAAGCGCGTCTGCAAAAATGGTCTGCACGGATCGAAAAACTGCCACCGCCGCGCATCGCGCTCGCCTGGGCTGGCAATCCGGCGCACGACAACGACCGCAATCGCTCGATCGCGCTGTCGACATTGGCACCGTTGTTGGCAATGCCGGGAAGCTTCATCAGCATCCAGCGCGATGTGCGCGGCGACGAAGCGGCCCAACTCGCCGCACAGCCGCGCCTGACCCATGTCGGCGGCGAGCTTGCCGATTTCAACGACACCGCCGCGGTGCTTTCGCTGTGCGATCTCCTCATCACCGTCGACACCGCGCCGGCGCATCTGGCCGGCGCGATGGGCCGGCCGGTTTGGGTCTTGGTGCCGTTCGCGCCGGACTGGCGCTGGATGCTCGATGGCGAAATCACGCCTTGGTATCCGAGTGCGCGCGTGTTCCGGCAATCGGCGTTGGCCGATTGGAACGCCGTGATCGCGCGAGCCGCCGCCGCGCTGCAAGAACAGCTGAAGGGTTCGTCATGATCATCGATTGGCACGCGCACATCTACACTCCGGAAGAGGCGGCCGACGACCGCCGCACCTTCGATGGCAAAAGCGGCCCGTCATGGGGCGAGCGCGGCTGTCCAATGGTGCTGGAGAATTTTCTGGACGCACACCACCAGGCCGGCATCGATTTAAGCGTCGTGACCAACGCCGCACATTATTTGCGGGGCAAGGTCGAGAGCGAGGAATTGCCCGCGGTGCAGCGCTGGAGCGACTACGCGGCCGAGGTGCAAGAAAAATATAAGGGCACGCTTGTCTGTTTTGCCACGATCCTGCCGTGTGCAGGACCGGCCTTTATCAAAGAAACCGAGCGCGCGGTGCGCCAGCTCGGATTAAAAGGCGTATTCATTCATTCCAGTCACAAAGGTCACTATCCGGACGACGATGAAGCGCGCCCGTTTTGGGAGCTCGTTCAGGACCTCGACGTTCCGGTGATGATCCATCCGCCGCATCTCGGCTTCGGCGAGGAGCGAATGCGGGACTACCGCCTTGCCTCCAGCATCGGCCGGCCGTTCGATCTGTGTCTGGCGCTCGGCCGGCTCATCGTGCGCGGCGTGCTTGAGGACTTTCCAGGGCTGAAAATCGTCGCATCGCACGGCGGCGGCGGCATTTGCGAAACCGTCAGCCGCATGGATTATGCCTACGAGCTGCAAGATGAGGCATTTTTCCTCGGGCCCTATGCGCCGATGCGGATCAAGCACCCGCCGAGCCACTACCTCAAGCGGATGTACCTCGATACCGTGACCTATAATCCGCCGGCCATTCGAATGGTGCTGGACTGGATGGGCGTCGATCGCGTGATCTATGGCAGCGATGCGCCGCCGCTGACGTCGCTGAAGCCGCGCGCCATCAAGCTCATACGCGACCTGGATATTCCGGCGGCCGATAAAGAAAAAATTCTCGCTGGCAACGCCAAACGTCTGTTAAAGCTTAGCTGACAAGCGAGCGGTCGGTTTGCAAATGAAGACTTTGCTAAATTGGATCTCGATAAGTTTGGCGATCCTAAGCGCAAACGTTTTCACGCCGCTGGCCCGAGCGGAAGACTATCCGGCCAGACCGCTCCGCGTCATCACCGCCAATAGCGCGGGGGGCACGAGCGATATTTTCGTGCGCGCTCTGGCGGAAAAGCTACAGGTTCGGCTGGGGCAGCCGGTCATTGTCGAGAACCGGCCTGGCGGCGCCATGATCATCGCCGGGCGTGCCTGCGCGGATGCGGCAAATGACGGTTATACGATTTGCCTGTTGCCCAATGAAACCCTGACGCTCAATCAGTTTACCTACAAGTCCATTTCCTACGACCCGGAAAAGGACTTTGCGCCGATCACCAATGCATTCATCAACACTCAGGTCACGGTGGTGAGTTCCGCGCTTAATGTCGCCTCGCTCGACGAACTCGCGCAAGTCTCGAAGTCAAAGCTGGGGACTTTGAGCTACAGCGCGCTCGCCATTCCGATGCAGATCACGATCGAGAACTGGAAGAAGAAAACCGGCGCCGATCTCGTCTATGTCCCGGTTCGCGGCGGCGGCGATATGGTCAACTGCCTGCTCACCGGTACGACGCCGGTGGCCATCGTCGGGCTGCCGAATTTCATTCCCTATATCCGCGGCGGCACCGTCAAAGCACTTGCCGTCGATTCGGAGACGCGCTCGGCGTTGTTTCCCGATGTGCCAACTTTGGGCGAGCTCGGTTTTCCAAATCTGGCGCCGGTTTATTTCGCCTTTGTCGCTCCGGCGGGCACCCCACGCTCGATCATTGCGCGGCTGCATGACGAAATCGCCGCCATTGGCAACGAACCGGACTTTCGCAAAACTCGCCTCACCGATATCGGCATCGATCCGGTTTTCGACACGCCGGAGCACCTCGCGCAATATCTCGAAGAGCAGCGCGCCAACGGCGCCAAGCTGATCCGGGAGTCCGGATTTCAGCCGAGATAGCTCGCGCGAATACCCTCTACTCGACCTTAGGAGCCCCCTACGAGGCGGTGAGCGCACATTGCCGAGTGTGGATTTTTGGGAACCTCTGGCCCGCAGGCGCATCTAGGGAGCGAGGGGAGCGTGTAGGAGCACAGCGATGGCCCAAGGCACGAATCAGGACGAGAACAAACCGCAAGGTTCCGACCTCACCCAGGGGGTCGCGCTCACGGATTTCGTCGACGGCAAGCTCCTCGGCCATGTCGGCGACGAAGAGGTGCTGTTGGTGCACAGCGGCGGCGAAATCTTCGCCGTCGGCGCCCATTGCGCGCATTATCACGGCCCGCTGGCCGAGGGTCTCGTAACCGGCGAAAGCGTACGCTGTCCCTGGCATCACGCCTGCTTCGATCTGCGCACCGGAGAGGCGGAACGCGCGCCGGCGTTAAGCCCGATCGCATGCTGGAAAGTCGAGCGGCGCGACGGCCGCATCGTGGTCAAGGACAAGCGCGAGCAGCCGAAGCCGCGCGGCCCCACCGCCAAGGCCGACGCGCCCGGCAAGATCGTCATCATTGGCGGCGGGGCTGCCGGGTTTGCCGCGGCCGAAATGCTGCGCCGGCGCGATTACCGCGGCAGTATCGTCATGCTTAGCGACGACGACGCACCACCGGTGGACCGGCCCAATCTGTCGAAGGATTATCTCGCCGGCTCTGCGCCGGAGGATTGGCTGCCGCTGCGTCCCGACGATTTCTATGCCGAGAACGGCATCGATCTGCGTTTGAGGACCTCAGTCGCCGGCATCGATCCCCGGCAGCGGCAAGTCGCGCTCGAGGGCGGCGAACGATTGAGCTATGACCGGCTGTTGCTGGCGACCGGCGCGCAACCGGTGCGACTGTCCATTCTCGGCGCCGACCAGCCGCACGTCCATACTTTGCGCTCGCTCGCCGATTGCCGTGCGATCATCGACGCAGCGAAGGGCGCACGCCGCGTGCTGGTCATCGGCGCGAGCTTTATCGGGCTGGAAGTCGCGGCGTCGCTGCGCACGCGCGGCCTCGAAGTCCATGTGGCGGCGCCGGAAGCCCGGCCGATGGAGCGTGTCTTCGGCCCCGCGCTCGGCGATTTCGTGCGCGCGCTGCACGAGGAGCGCGGCGTCGTGTTTCATCTTCAAGACACGGCGACGGCGATCGACGGCAAGCGCGCCGCGCTTAAGAGCGGCGGCACGCTCGACGCCGATCTCGTCGTCGTCGGTGTCGGCGTGCGGCCGCGCCTGGCGATCGCCGAACAGGCGGGACTGGCGATCGATCGCGGGGTCACGGTGAACGAGTATCTGCGAACCAGCGCACCCGATATTTACGCCGCCGGCGACATCGCGCGCTGGCCCGATCGGCATTCCGGCGAGCGCATCCGCGTCGAACACTGGGTCGTGGCCGAGCGCCAGGGCCAGGCCGCGGCCGCCAATATGCTCGGCTTCAACGAGCGCTTCGACGCGGTGCCGTTTTTCTGGAGCCAGCATTATGACGTGCCGATCAATTATGTCGGCCATGCCGAACGCTGGGACTCGATCGTGGTCGAAGGCGATATTAAAGCGAAGGACTGTCTGTTGCGCTATCGCCGCGATGGCCGCGTGCTCGCCGTCGCGTCGATCTATCGCGATCTCGATAGTCTGAAGGCCGAGTTCGCGATGGAGCGAGCGCCGGCTCGGTGAGTTTTGCCGCTGACGCGTTTCGGCCGCGCGGTACCGACCCCCCTGACCCTCCCCCTCAAGCTTGCACTCGGGCGCGCGCGAGCGCGGCCCGGGGTGGGGGGAGGGGAAAGA
>JBAQBC010000341.1:0-5555 GCA_049286035.1 Xanthobacteraceae bacterium | reverse complement strand
CGGCAAGGCTGAGCCGTTTGAGCTCGACGGCAATGCGCTCCTTGGCGGCGCTCCGTCGCATGCCTTGCAGCCCGGCATGAAACAACAGATTTTCGCTGACGCTCAATTCCAGATCGAGAGCCGGCTGTTGAAAGACGATTCCCAGCATCGCCAAGGCCGGCACCGGATTGCGCCGCATATCTTGTCCCATGATTTCCACCCGGCCGGAATCCGGAACAAACAGCCCGGAAAGAAGCTGGAAGAGCGTGGTCTTGCCGGCACCATTCGGCCCGAGCAGTGCAACGAATTCGCCGGGCGCGACGCTGAAGCTCACGCCGTCTACAGCACGGATCGAGCCGTAGGTTTTGACGACATTGTCGAGGAACAGGGCGGTGCCGCTTGGTTCAGGTGTCATAAAACCGCTGATATCATTTGGCCCAATTAGATCACTTGCTTCACCTGATTTACTTGAATCACGTGCAGGAGTTGATCGTCGGCGTGCCTCAGAGTTAGGTTAGCCTCCGCGTGACCGTTAAATGCCGGGATAGCAGCGTCCAAAGATCGCTCATGAGATTTATCCACGTTCTTCGCGCGCTGCGCGCCGTCACTGTCCGCGAAATCATTAAGTTCGTGCAGCAGCGCGGCCGACTGCTTTCTGCGCTCGTTCGTCCGCTGATGTGGCTTGCGGTATTCGCAGCCGGCTTTTACGACGTATTCGGCGTATCAATCATTCCCCCTTATAAGGTCTACGTTACCTATCAGGTCTACATTGTACCCGGATTGCTCGGCATCATTCTTTTATTTCATGCCATGCAATCGTCGCTGTCCATGGTCTATGACCGCGAAATGGGAATGATGCGTCTTTTGCTCACGGCGCCGCTGCCGCGCTGGGTCCTATTAGCGTGCAAGCTCTGCGCCGGTACCGCCCTTTCGGTCATAACCTGCTACGCTTTTCTCGCCATTTGCGTCGTGTTCGATGTCACATTCGAGCCGCTGGCCTGGCTCGAAGTACTGCCCGCGCTGATCGTGTCCGGACTGATGCTCGGCGCGCTATGGTTATTGCTGTCGGTCTACATTCGCCAAGTCGAGAACTTTGCCGGTGCGATGAATTTTGTGATGTTTCCGATGTTCTTCTTCTCCTCAGCGCTCTATCCGCTGTGGAAGCTGCAGCAGAGCGGATCGCAATGGGTCTATATCGTCGCGACGGTTAATCCCTTCACTTACGCGGTGGAATTGATCCGCTTCGCGCTTTACGGCGAGGTGGAACCGTTTTCGGCAGCCGTCGTATGCGGCGCGACGATTGTATTCTTTCTCCTGGCGGTACACGGCTATAACCCGCAGTGGGGCATGATCCGCCGCACCGCCCAGCCACAAGCCGCGTAGGGGCCGAACTCAAGCGTTGGGCGTTCTAGCGCTCAATGGCGCCGAATCGGCAAAGCCCCTTATTCTATTCGCCATCGCCGCGATCTCATCCGCCGATTGCGGTTTGCGCGGATGCTCGATAGGCACGTCGGCAAGCACATGGGCGGGAGAAGCCGAAAGCAAAAAAACGCGATCGGCAAGCCCGATCGCTTCCTCGATATTGTGGGTCACGACGAGCGTGGTCACCGGCCGGCGAGAAACGAGTTCGGTGAGTTCGCGGCGCAACCGATCGGCCAGCGCCGCATCAAGCGAGACGAATGGCTCGTCCAGAATCAAAAGATCGGGTTCGATCGCGAAGGCTCGGGCCAAGGCGACGCGACGCGCCTGGCCGAGCGAAAGCGCGCCGGGGTAGTGCTGGCGGTGTTCGGCCAGGCCAAGTGTCGCGAACAGCGCTTTCAATGACTGCGCGCTTACCTGTGGCGCGATCAAACGGATGTTTTCTTCGACGGTCCACCACGGAAGCAGGCGAGGTTCCTGAAACACTACGCCGAGCTTGCAATTCACCGGGAGGGACACGGTGCCTTCGAAGTCGCGATCGAGCCCCGTGATGATGCGCAGCAATGTGGTCTTGCCGCAGCCGGATGGGCCGACCAGAGCGGCGACCTCGCCTTTGGCCAGCGCGATCGAGAGCTCGCCGAGGACGTGCAGCCGCCCGCCCGCAGGTGTCCGGTAGGATTTTTGCTTGATGTGAAGTTCAAGCCGGCCTGAGGCGCCAGCGGGAGACATGTCGTTCAAGCGGCTGCACCAGAAGGGCTTCGATCGCGAGCATCACCACAGTAAAGGCCAAAGCATAGGCCAAGATGCGCGTGACGTCGAATAGCTGGAACGCGGCGCCGATTTCAAAACCGACTCCGTTGGGCCGGCCGAGCATTTCGACAATCAACACGATTTTCCAGACCAGCGACAATCCGGCTCGTGCGGTGGCGACGAGATACGGCGCAAGCTGCGGCAAGATGACATAGAGCAACCGCGCTCCGCCGTTCATCCGAAACACCGTCGCCATCTCGTCGAGCGTCGGATCGAGCGCCCGCGCCCCTTCGCGTATGGTGACGATGGTCAGCGGCAATTTGTTCAAAGCCACCGCCGCGATCGCGGCCGTGTCGGTCAATCCGGCCCAAATATAGGCCAGTACGATAATGACCAGCGCGGGCAGATTGAGCAGCACGACAAGCCATGGATCCGCGAGCCAGTCGAAGATCGCGTTGCGGCCCATCAGAAGGCCAATGACGGTTCCGAGCACCATCGCGATCGCGAACGCGGCAAAGACGCGTAACAGCGTCGCGATGAGATTGAACGTGAGCGCACCCGAGCGCGCTTCGTCGACGAGCGCCAGCGCCACGGCGCTCGGCTCCGGCAACAAGCGCGCGCCGATCGCGTGCGAGCCGATGATCCAGGTCAGGAGCAGCAGCAGGATCGAGCCCAAATGCAGCATCGATTTCATTCGCGCGATCCCGCCATGTAGAATGTACCGGGAGCAAGTTCCCGCGCCGAGCCGACCAGATCGCGGCCGCCGACGTCGGCCAATATGCGATAGAGCGCTTTGGCGTCGGCAGCCTCGTCCTCAACCGAGCGGCGTGGGATACCTTCGACGTAGCGCCGGCGATAGACGTCGAGTGCGGCGCTGTTGTTGCTGACGCCGATGCGCGGAACCAGGCGCTGCCATTCGTCTGGTGAGTCCACTAGGATCTTCTTTGCCTGATCGGCCGCGCTGAAGAAGCGATCCAAAATGTCGCGGTTGCGCTGTGCCCAGGAGTCATGGAAGACGTAGCCGACCATGGCGACCGGTCCGCTCGCGCCGAGGTGTCTGATGACGTCGGCTATGTCGACCGCGCGCCGCATGCCCTTGCCTTCAAGGCGAGCACAAAAATTCCAGAATGTCAGTGTTGCGTCGGTCTCGCCCTGCAAAGCCTTTTCCATTAGAAGCGGGGGTGCGCCATAAACGATGTCGGACTGCTTCTTCAGATCGAGGCTCGACCGCCGGGCGAAGGCCTGCAGCAGCAGCCAGCTCTTGTCGAGCGGACCGCCGGCAACCCCGAGCTTTCTGCCCTTGAGACCGGCCACGTCCTCGATCGGGGAAGAGGCGGGCACCATCACCGCGCCGAGCGCGCTCGAATATGGATAAAATACCAGGTCGTCGCCGAGCGTGCGCTCGCGCGAGACCCATAGCCAGTCCGATACAATAAGATCGACCGAGCCTCCCCGCAGCGCGATCTGTCCGGCCTCGGTGCTGGCGAGCTGGATGGTCTCGATGTCCAGATTACCTTTCCTCTCGAGCTCATGGGCCCGCATCACTTCGAGCTCCCAGCCCAGCGTGCCGGTGATCTGCGCGGCAACGCGGATGCGGTCCGCGCCATAGGCGGCGGAATTCGCCAGAGCGGCAACAAGCAGAGCGGCCGCGATCTGTCTGCACCCTGTAAAGAAGCACATGATCAGAACACCGCCTTCTAGCTTTTGCAACATCGTTTGCGATGCGCACCATCGCGACTATGGCGCTTAGCGTCAGGCAAAAGCGCGCGGCAAGCTTCCGCACGTTCGTCCGACGCGCATTCAACCGACCGGGACATCGCCATCGGCTTTGCGGGGGTTCAACCGATAGGAATACGGCACGTCGTGCTGCCGAGCGGCAAGCGCGATCACATCGGCGTGGTGCGGCGATAGGTGGCACACCGGATCTGCGGCGGCGGCGTCGCCGGTGAGCATAAAAGCCTGGCATCGGCAGCCGCCGTAATCGATGTCGCGCCGTTCGCAATTGCGGCAGGGCTCTTTCATCCAAGCGGTGCCGCGAAAGGCTTGGAACGCTGGTGAGTTTGCCCAAATATCGGCGAGCGAATGATCCTGCACGTGCCAGAACTCGAGATTCGGGATCACTTCCGCGGCGTGGCACGGCAAAACCTTCCCGGCTGGGGTCACATTGAGCGAGCGTCGGCCCCAGCCCCCGACACACGGCTTGGGGAAGCGCGCGTAATAATCGGGGAGCACCGCGTCGATGACGATCTTGCCGTGATAGCGCTTGCGGAGTTCCTCCACCGCTTGGACCGCGTGCGGGACCTGATCCGCGGTGGGCATCAGCGACTCTCGGTTGCGCAAGGCCCAACCGTAGTACTGCACATGGGCGATTTCGACCCGGCTTGCACCGAGCGACACGGCGAGCTCGACCATCGCCGCGATGCGATCGATATTGGCGCGATGCACGACGCAATTTATTGTCAACGGAACCTTCAGCGCGACCAGTCTGTCGGCCAGCGCTTTTTTGCGCACGAATGCGCCTGCATAATTCGCAATCTTGTCAGCCGAGTCGGGCTCGCTGTCCTGAATCGAAATCTGCACGTGATCGAGACCGGCCGCGACGAGCTTTTCGAGCGTGTTGGCGGTAACACCGACAGCGGAGGTGATGAGATTCGTATAAAGGCCGCTGGAACGCGCCGCGGCGGTGATCTCGACCAGGTCGCGCCGTGCGCCCGGCTCGCCGCCGGAGAGATGGACCTGCAGCACGCCGAGGGTCGCCGCCTCCTCGAACACGCGAGCCCAGGTCGGGGTGTCGAGCTCGCGTTCACGCGCATCAAGAGTCAGCGGATTGGAGCAATATGGACAGCCGAGAGGGCAGCGGTGCGTCAATTCGGCAAGAAGGCCAATGGGCCCGTGCAGCGCAGGCACCGCCGCTCCGTTCGTCGAGCGGGAATTTTGGCTAGTAACAGGCTGCTCGCGTTCGTCAGTAGCCATCAATCAGAGTTCCAGCAGGCGGCGGTCGGCAAGCTGCCGCAACAGCGCCGATACGTCGGCAAGCACCCGGTCGCGAGGCGCCGAATAGGCCTGCACGAGATCGTCCACTATAGCAGTAACGGTGGCCTGTCCGTTACAGCGTTTCAAGATCTCGGCGGCGATAGGATCGGCCTTGAAGACGCGCTCGGGCGCAAGCAGCACCCAGCCGCCATGGGCCTCATTATGAACCAGCCGCACGCCGTGTGGCAATCGCGGTTGCGCATCGAGAGGGACTACCGCAGCTTCGGTCACCGATGCTCCCCGTCGTCTGGTACGAAAGCTCCGGGCGGAATGTGCCCGGGCGCGACATAGGCATGATAAAGCGCGTCCAGCATCGCCCATAGCACGTCGCATTTGAACTCAAGGGCACGAACGACGCTCTGCTGCGCCTCAGC
>JBAQBC010000340.1:0-6661 GCA_049286035.1 Xanthobacteraceae bacterium | reverse complement strand
CGCTATTTTGGCGAGGGCGTCGGCATCGCGGTCAAACGCGGCAATGATCTGTTGCGGCAGGCTTTGAACTGGGCCCTGTTTCGGGACTGGGAGAAGGGCCGGTTCACGGATCTGTGGCTGCGCTATTTTCCGATCAGCCCGTTTTGAGCCGACCCATTTGGCGCCCGTGGCGTTTGACGATGCGACGCCGCCTTCCTAGTGTCCCGATTCCGAAGTTCGTAAGCATATGTGGCACGCTCAGACGAACTTCGGAATCGATAAGGACACTAGCAAATGTAACTCTTGCACTAGTGTCGTCGCGCCGAAAACCTGAAACCGCGGAGTTGGCCAAGAAATCATGACGGCGACCGAAGCGCCTACCGCCTCGCTCCGCGAAGTGGCCGAGCTCTCCCACGCTTGGCCGTTCGAAGAAGCCCGCAAGATCGTCGCTCGACTCAAGCGGCGGCCCAAGAACGAAGTCATTTTCGAAACCGGCTATGGACCCTCGGGCCTGCCGCACATCGGCACATTCGGCGAAGTGGCGCGCACCTCGATGGTGCGCCATGCTTTTCGCGTGCTCACCGAGGACAAAATCAAAACGCGGCTGATCGCGTTTTCCGACGACATGGATGGACTGCGCAAGGTTCCTGACAACATTCCGAACAAAGAGCTGGTCGCAAAGCATCTCGGCAAGCCGCTCACCCGCGTGCCGGACCCGTTCGGCACCCATAACAGCTTTGCCGAACACAACAATGCGCGGCTGCGCGCTTTCCTGGATCAGTTCGGCTTCGACTACGAATTCATGTCCTCGACCGCCTGTTACACGTCGGGCCGGTTCGACGATGCATTGCTCAAAGTCTTGCACCATTTTGAGCAGGTGATGGAGGTGATGTTGCCGTCGCTTCGCGAGGAGCGGGCGCAGACCTATTCGCCGTTTTTGCCGATCGATCCGGAAAGCGGAATCGTGCTGCAGGTGCCGGTCGTCGAACATGACGCCAAAGCCGGCACCATCACCTACGAACATCCCGATCGGGGCGGGCGTGTCACGACGCTGGTCACCGGCGGCCGCTGCAAGCTGCAGTGGAAGCCGGATTGGGCGATGCGCTGGGTGGCGCTCGGCGTCGATTACGAAATGGCCGGTAAGGATCTGATCGACTCGGTGAAGCTGTCGGGAGAAATCTGCCGCACGCTCGGCGGCGCGCCGCCGGAAGGCTTCAATTACGAGCTGTTTCTCGACGAAAACGGACAGAAGATTTCGAAGTCGAAAGGCAACGGCCTGACCATCGAAGAATGGCTGCGCTATGCCAGTCCGGAAAGTCTATCGCTATTCATGTATCGCGAGCCGAAAGCCGCCAAGCGGCTCCATTTCGACGTCATCCCGCGGCACGTCGATGAGTATCTGCAATTCCTCGATGCTTATCCGCGTCAGGGTCCGAAGGAAAAGCTTGGCAATCCGGTCTGGCACATCCACAACGGCGCGCCGCCGCCGCCCGACAATCCGGTGCCGTTTGCGATGCTGCTCTCGCTGGTCACCGCCTCGAATGCCGCCAATGCCGAGACGCTGTGGGGCTTCATCACGCGCTACCGGCCCGGCGTGACGCCCGCCACGCATCCGCGACTTGCGGCGCTCGTGGACTACGCGATCAACTACTATCGCGATTTCGTCGCGCCGGCGAAAAAGTTCCGCGCGCCGAGCGCCGCCGAACGCGCCGCGCTTTTGGACCTGCGCGATGCGCTGGCGCAGTTGGAGGCGCAGCCGACGGCGGAGGCTATTCAAGAGGTGGTGTACGAGGTCGGCCGCCGCGAGCCATTTCTCGACAAAACCGGCAAGATCAAAACTAAGGACGGCAAGCCCGGCGTTTCGCTCGACTGGTTCAACATGCTTTATCAGGTGCTGCTCGGCCAGGAGAAAGGGCCGCGGTTCGGCTCGTTTGTCGCCGCCTATGGCGTCGCCAATACAATCGCTATGATCGACGGCGCGCTAGCGCGCTCAGCATGATCTTTATTGCTGCGTGCCGCGCACGCGCGCGGTGCGTTACTGACTCACCCACAGAATGCGCGCGATCCAGGCAACATCCGCCGTTGGCAGCGTGCGATCGGCGTGCTCGCCATCAAGCGATTTCAGCTCGATCGATTTGGCCGTCCTGCGCTTGAGCTCGTTGGCCAGCACTTCGCCGGTTTTGGTGCGCACCACGACGCGGTCGCCACGGCGCAGCGGCGCCGACGGCGAAACCACGATGATGTCGCCGTCGCGATAGGCCGGTTCCATCGCGCGACCGGAGATTTGTAACGCGCGGGCGTCCTCGTCGTTGAGCATCGGGAATGCGATTTCGCGGCAGCCATCATCGGCCGGAAAACGGTTGTCGCCGAAATGGGCGCCGGTGCGGGCCTCGGCCAAGCCAATGAGTGGGACCGGGCGCGCCGCCCCGCCGCCGCCTCCGTCGATCAGGCCGACAAAGGTCTCAAGCGCGGTTTCGGTCGCAACCAAAGCCTTGGCGATCGATTCGGTTGACGGCCAACGTGCGCGCCCAGCCGCGGTAATGCGCTTGGATTTGTTGAAGGTGGTGGGGTCGAGCCCGGCCCGCCGGGCAAGGCCCGACGCGGTCAATCCGGCGCGCGCAGCAAGCCGATCAATCGCAGACCAGATCTGCGCGTGCGTCAGCATCGGCACCCCTGAATGGCGCAAAGCATAGGAATTATTGCCTGTTGCCTCAAGGGCCGATAGGGTCCGCGCGACCTGCCCGCGACTTGCAGCCCATGTCTGCAGCCCATGCCCAACGATCCGTGACGACGATCTACAAAATCTGCGAGCGAGCGTCCTGGCAGTTCGCCGAGCAAACCGGGACGTATCGCGGCTCGCAAGCCGATGCCCGCGACGGTTTCATTCATTTTTCCACGGCCGCACAGCTTGCCGGGACCATGACAAAACATTTTGCCGGACATCGTGAGCTGTTGCTCGTCGCCGTCGATGCCGACGCATTGGGAGCGGCGCTGAAATGGGAGCCTTCGCGCGACGGCGAACTGTTTCCCCATCTCTACGCCGCGCTGCCGCTCACCGCGGTGCGCTGGACAAAACCTGTGCCGGACGAAGTCGGCGATCGGCGGGTGTTGCCGGAGCTCACGCCATGATCGGATTGCTCGATCGGTTGGCGCGGCCGTTCCTTTATGCGCTCGATCCCGAAGACGCCCATCGGCTTGCGATCAGAATGCTGCAAATCGCGCCGTTGCCGCCGGCAGGGCCGGATGACAGTCGACTGGCGACGCGTGTGTTCGGGTTGAATTTCCCCAATCCGATCGGTATCGCCGCCGGATTCGACAAACATGCCGAGATTCCCGATGCACTCCTGCGCGCCGGCTTCGGTTTTGTCGAGGTCGGCACCGTCACCCCGCTGCCGCAACCGGGCAATCCGCGCCCGCGCCTGTTTCGGCTCGACGCCGATCAAGCCGTGATCAATCGGCTCGGGTTTAATTCGGAAGGCGCCGATGTCGTGCTGCGGCGCCTGGCGGCACGGGCCAAGGCCGGCGGCATCATCGGCATCAATATCGGCGCCAACAAGGACGCGCCGGATCGCGTTGCCGATTATGTGCGACTCATTGAGCGGTTCGCCGCAGTGGCGAGCTATGTCACGGTCAATATTTCTTCGCCCAACACGCCCGGCTTGCGCGACATGCAGCAAGCAGGGGTATTGGACGATCTCTTGGCGCGGGTCATCGATGCGCGCGAGCGTGTGACCAAAAACGCCGGACCCACGCCGGTCCTGCTCAAGATTGCTCCTGATTTATCGCTTCCCGATCTCGACGATGTGGTGGGAATCGCACGCGCGCGCCGGGTCGACGGCATGATTGTCGGCAATACCACCGTGACCCGGTCCGCCGGTCTGCGTGATACCCAATCGAGAGAAGCGGGCGGCCTTTCCGGACGGCCGCTCTTGCCGCTCGCCGACCGCATGCTGGCCGAGACTTATGTTCGGGCGGAGGGCGCGTTCCCACTGGTCGGCGCCGGCGGCATCGATTCCGGAGCGAGCGCGCTCGGCAAAATCCGCGCCGGCGCAAGCCTCATTCAAATTTATTCGGGACTGGTGTTTCGCGGCCTTGGCCTCGTTGGCGAGATCAAGGCCGCGATGCTGGCCGCGCTCGAACGTGACGGCAGCAAAACCATCGCCGACTATGTCGGCGCCGATGCGGCCGCGGTCACCGCCGAAGCGTGGCCAGTCTGACGTCGCGATCGGATCACACCGCTTGCCGTCGCAGCGTTTTCGCTAGTTCCGCGGCAATGGCCACCGCCGCGGGCGTGTCGGAATGCACGCAGACCGTCTCGGCCCGAACCGGAATATCGCGGCCGGTTGTCGTGGCGACGACATGGTCGCGCATCACGCGCAGAACACGCGCGGCGGCTTGCGCCGGGTCGACGGCGTCATGGACGCGGCTGAGAATAAGGTTGCCGTCGCCGTCGTAAGCGAGATCGGCGTAAAATTCGGCAATCATCACGACTCCCATTTTTCGGTAAGCCGTTTCGTGTGCGGTGAACGCCATGCCGAGCACCGGAACGCCGAATATGCGCGCGGCATTGGCGATCGCGCCGGCAATGGCCGCGTCGCGGGCCGCCATGCCGTAGAGCGCGCCGTGCGGTTTTATGTGGTTGAGCGGCATGCCTTCGGTATCGAGAAAAGCTTTCAGCGCGCCAGTCTGGTAGATCACAAGGTCTTCCACCTCGTCAGGCGCGATGACCATGGCGCGCCGGCCGAAGCCCTGCATGTCCGGAAGCGAAGGATGCGCTCCGACTTTGACGCCGTGCCGCTTCGCCAGCCGCACTGTCTCATGCATGATCGAAGGGTCCGAGGCGTGGAAGCCGCACGCAACATTGGCGAGGTCGATATGCGGCATCAGCGCCGCATCGTTGCCGAGCCGGTAAAGCCCGAAACCTTCGCCCATATCGCAGTTGATCGTCATGCGCATGGTCGTGATCCGTCATGTTCGTGATCCGCTGACCGTCCCGATCCGTTCAGCGTATCGCGGTCGCGCCGGGCGAGGGTATAAGCACCGGCTTGAGCGCCGGAACGAGGCGTCGCCGTTCGCGCCGCGCCGGTACGGTGCGATAGACCTGCTTGGTTGCTTCGACAATGTGTACCCCGGCAAATGGGGCGGACAGGGTCGCGCCGGTGCGCTCCCAGGCGCCCGCCGAGCGCAGAAACCAGCGCCGCGGAATCGGCGGCACGTAGAGCGCCTCGCCCCACGCCGTCGGCGTGAACCAGGTGTCGCGCAACAGATGCATGATCTGCGTGCGCGAATACGGCCGGCCGTGGCCGAACGGCGTCGTGTCCAGGCGCGCCCATACGCCGCGGCGGTTCGGCACGACGGCTAAGAGCCGTCCTCCAGCGGCCAGCACGCGCCAGGATTCGCGCAACAGCTCGACCGGATCGGGGGACATTTCCAGCGCATGCACCAGGAGCACGCGATCGACCGCCGAGTCGGTAAGCGGTAATTCATCCTCCTCGACCAGCGCGGCCAGCGCCGGACGCGTCGACGGCCAGCGCACCACGCCTTGCGGCGCCGGCATCAGGGCGAGACAGCGTTCGGCTTCGCCGCGGAACAGCCCGAGATAAGGCGTGGTATAGCCGATGCCCAGGACGCGCAGCGCGCGCGCATCGTTCCAGCGCGCGCGGATGCCGCGGCCGATGAAGCGGCGCGCCACCACGCCCAAGTGCTGGGCGTAGAAATTGCGCAGGTCGACGACGTCCATGGTGGCAAAATAGCATGTCGGCGCCCGCAGCGCCCTTGCAGTTGGCGGCGCCGAATACTTAACTTTATTGCATCGTGATTTATCGTTACCGCTCGCTTTCCCATCAGCCAATACGAGACAGCCATGCCGGCGCAAACCTATTTGTTCGGATGTTTGCAGGACAATTTCGGCGTTCTGCTTCACGATCCCGCAAGCGGCGCCACCGCCGCAATTGACGCTCCAGAGGCCGCCCCGATCGAAGCGGCGCTCAAAAAGACCGGGTGGCGGCTCACCGATATTCTGGTGACGCACCATCACGGCGATCACACCGCCGGCATCGGCGAACTGAAAGCGCATCACCGCTGCCGCGTGACCGCGCCGCGCCGCGAGGCGCAGCGCATAGCCGATGTCGATGCGACGGTTGCGGAAAACGATACCGTGAAAATCGGTGCGCTCGAGGGCCGCGTGTTCGATACGCCAGGTCACACCGCAGGTCACATTTCGTATTTTTTCCCGGCCGACAAGCTGGCGTTTGTCGGCGACACGCTGTTTTCGATCGGTTGCGGGCGCGTAATCGAGGGCGATGCGCAAATGATGTGGAACTCGCTCCTCAAGCTTCGCGCGCTGCCCGACGACACGCGCTTTTATTGCGGGCACGAATATACTGCCGCGAATATTCGCTTCGCCCAAACCGTCGAGCCGAACAACAAGGCGCTCACTGCGCGCGCGCAAGAGGTCGCAAAGCTCCTCGCCGACGGCAAGCCGACAATCCCGGCCACTATCGGCGAGGAAAAAGCGGCCAATCCTTTTCTGCGCGCCGACGATTCCGAGTTCGCGAAATCGCTCGGTCTCAGCGGCGCGCCGGCGTGGAAAGTTTTCGCCGAAATTCGCGAGCGGAAGAATCGCTTTTAAGGATGACCTGGAAAAGCGGAGTCGGGTTTTTCAAAAAAGATGATGCCTTTG
>JBAQBC010000339.1:0-4961 GCA_049286035.1 Xanthobacteraceae bacterium | reverse complement strand
GCGATTTACGACGGCGCCGATGCAGTCATGCTGTCGGCGGAATCGGCGTCGGGGCAATATCCGATTGAAGCCGTCGCGACCATGAACCGCATCGCCGAGGAGGTCGAGGACGACGATTCCTATTTGTCGTCGATTCACCTCCTGCATACCGAGCCGGAACGAACCAGCGCCGATGCGATTGCCGCCGCGGCACGGCAAGTTGCCGAGACGCTCGATCTCTCCGCGATCGTTTGCTGGACCTGCTCCGGCTCAACCGGTTTGCGCGTCTCACGCGAACGGCCGAAATGTCCGATTGTCGCCATTTCGCCGATCGACGCCGCCGGGCGGAAACTGTCCGTAGTTTGGGGCGTCCATTGCGTCATCGACGAAGATGCGCGCGATCAAACCGACATGGTGGAGCGCGCCTGCCGCATTGCGTTCAAAGAACGCTTTGCCGCGCCGGGGCAGCGCATTATTGTCGTCGCCGGCCTGCCGCTCGGCACACCGGGCGCGACGAACTTCATGCGCATCGCTTATGTCGCGGACGAGAACGCAAGCAGATAATCGCCGTCCTTGGCTTGACCTGCATATGGCCGCATTGCCTTTTATTTCCCCCCGATGACCGTTGCCTAATATGTTCGGTGGCCATTTTGTGCATGTGCCGGGGAATCAAAATCCAACTATTTTTTTGTTGTGTATCCAAGCGCCTTGCGCTTCCTGAAACCGATAGCGTCGCAATGTGGTTGCATCCACCGTTTTGCTGTCCCCCTACGGGAGTCGTTTTTAGACTACTGCCGCCGTCATAAAATGGGTTCGAATACCCTCTACAGTGTCCAGGCAGTGTTTTTTTGCTCGCCCTGCCGGTAGGCGGGCTTTGACCTCATTTGATTCTAAACCTAGAGTGAAGTCTGATAATAGCGTACACGCATAAGCGACGTCGGGGCCAGAATTCGACTATTTGACGCTGTGGAGAACGACATGACGGAGCGTGATGAGGCGCGGGCAGCGCAAACCAAGGTCGGTAGGGGGGATTGGATTCCCCGGCCGACAAAAGCGGAGGTTCTCGCCGATGTTCCAGGGGCCCGTAACGTCAAGCCGGAATTGTTGCCGGAGGGCGTGCAACATCTTTCCAATGTGTCGGCCGGGGTAGTTGCCAAGGATCCGAACGTGGCTGTGGGGAGTAAAGCCTTTCTCAAACTGATATACACCCACGAAAAAGAGACGGAGGGCGCAGGGGGCACTCCGTCTCAGTCTCAATAGATTTTCCTAGCACACTCTCACATATTCAGAATTTTCTGCACCGGATTCGAACGTAACCGGTGAGCCTCGGGCATGCCCGAGCCCAGCAGAGGACGCAGGTAAAGTCGGAACTCATCGGTAACATCGGTGCCGTTGGCGCTGATGAACGCGCCAGGCATCGTTCGCGTCTTGCCTGCCACTTCAGTCAGCGCGGTGAGCTTGTAGTCAGCCGCGTAGGAACCGGTTCGGTGGATGGTCACCGAGCCGTCCGGCACACCCTGCATCGCATACTGCACGGCCTTCTTGCCGACCTCACGCGCTTCGCGTTGGTCAACGTCGGACACGCAGCCGAGGAAGGACCGTTGCAGGTAGCCGAGCGTATCGCCACGGACACGCTTGATTTTCAGCTTGGACTTGATCTCCTCGCAGAGGAGATCGGCCAGCGCCCCGGTACCGGAGAGCTGAACGTTGTGGTGTTCGTCGCGCTCGATGTTTTTTACGAGTTGGCTCACAATCGGCGTGCCAGAGGCATCGTGGATGCCCTCGGACACTGCGATCATGCAGCGGCCGAAGCGTTCGTGGGCGGCCTTCACGTCTGCGAGAAATTTTTCCAACATGAACACGCGTTCAGGCAGATAGATCAGATGCGGACCATCGTCGGGATATTTCCTGGCCAGCGCCGAGGCGGCAGTCAAGAAGCCCGCATGCCGGCCCATAACGACCGCGAGGTAGACGCCGGGCATTGCCGCGTTGTCGAGATTGGTGCCCGCAAATGTCAGGGTGACGAAGCGCGCCGCCGACGGGAATCCTGGCGTGTGATCGTTGCACATCAGGTCATTGTCGACGGTCTTCGGGACGTGGATACAGCGCAGCGGGTAGCTAGCCTTACGTGCCTCCTCGCTGACGATGCGCAGAGTATCGGCGGTATCATTGCCGCCGATATAGAAGAAGTAGCCGATTCCGTGCGCCTGCAAGACCCTGAGGATCTCTTGGCAGTACCTGGTGTCTGGCTTGTCACGCGTCGAACCGAGTGCCGACCCCGGCGTGGCCGCGACCAGCTCGATCTGCTGCGTAGTCTCCTGCCCCAAGTCGACAATGTTTTCGGGGGAAATACCGGCAACGCCGTGGCAGGCGCCGTAGACAGACTCGATATTGCTGAAGCGACGCGCTTCGAGTACAACGCCGGCTAGCGACTGATTGATGACAGCCGTTGGGCCGCCACCTTGAGCGACCAAAGCTTTCACATGGTCTCCTTAGGGGATGCCCCAGAGTTTGTTGAAGTAGGCGAAGTAGGCATCGCCGTGGATGATGCTATGCGACATCAGCGTTGTCTTCAACTCGTTTGCTGACGCATATTGCAGAGGTGCCAGATGTGGCGCCTACCCAACAATGCCCTAAACTCTAACCCGTCGAACTGAATGAAAGTAAGTGCGGTGACAAGGTGACCTTGGCCCTCTTATGATTCGCGGCCCGAGCGCCTAAGGCGAAATTACTCTACGCATCGAGGCTCGCTGCTGGTGGTAGGGAGCGAAAAAACGGGAACTGTGGCCTGTGGCGTTAACTATTGCGACCTCTGGTTTCTTTATCGAGGATGCGCGTCGCAAGTCTCGCTAGCCCCGCCATGGGCACACCGATCCAAGTCGGCCGATTGGTAACCTCGTACGCAATTTCGTAGGCGGCCTTCTCTACCAGAAAAAGATCAAGCAGCGCCCGAGCAGTGGGACCGGTGCGCGCGTCCGTCGCCTCCCAGTAGGCGCGCAGGAAGGCGTGGGAAGCACGCTGGCGAAACAGTGAGATCAGTTGGTCGCGCTGCGCTTCATCCACTGGCGCCGTCCCGACCCCTTTTCGGTCGATCAGCGTCGCGCCGGCGTAGTCGATGGAGCGGAGAAGCCCGGCGACGTCGCGCAATGGGCTGGTCTTGGCGCGTCGTTCGGCGATCGAAGTGGCCGGCTCGCCTTCGAAATCGATAATATGGGCGTCGCCACTTGCAACCAGAACCTGGCCGAGATGAAAGTCTCCGTGGATGCGCGTCTTCAAAGTTCCCGTGACGGCCTTTACAAGATTACGGACTGCGGCGTCGATCTGTTTGCGCTGGCTTAGCAATGCCTGCGCGCGTTCGCGATCTTGCTCACGCTCCCAAGTTTGCAGGCCGCTTAGTACCTCGAAGGCAATTTGAATTCGCTCTTCGGTCTTCTGCGCCCAATTGGCCGCGTCATCCGCATCGGCGGCTTCGGCCGCAAAGGCCGGATCCGATATGTCGCGCGACAGAACTGCGTGCATCTGTCCGAGACGCTTGCCGATCGTCCCGATCACCGCCTCGCAGTCCGCTAGGAGATCGGCTTCCGAGCCCTCGGCAACCCCTGCTGGAGCCGCGCGGGCGTCCAGCGCGCGGGTCAGGTGGTCCAGGATCCAAGACCAGGCGTCGCCTTCATTACGGACGAAACCGAACGCGATGGCGAGGGTTAAGGGGGTTCCATCTGACGCCACGCGAACAACATCGCCGAGAAGCGGCGGCGCGTGGATGAAACCTTGCGCGGTGAGATAGCGTCCCATCTCGGTTTCGGGGTGCTCGCCCGGCGAGATGCGACGAAAAATTTTCAACATCGCTACGTCGCCAACCGTTAGCGAGCTGTTGGAGTGCTCCGCGGCGAGCCAATGGACGTCTGCATTGGGAATGGCTGCGAGTTGCGCGCGGCCGAGTTCGGTCGGTCGGAAACGCACGACGCCGTCGCTATAGGCAAACTCTTTCCCTGCCGCCAGAGCGGCCAAAAAGCTGTGCGCGAATGATGGTAGCGCAAAAGCGTCGGTAAGAAGCCCCACCCGCCGACCGCGTCGGACGCGCGCCACCGCCAGCCGGTAAGGCAGTGCGGCGGAGGGTTCGTCTTCTTTCCATAGGACCGATAGCGGCAAGAACCAACGCGTGCTCGCGCCTAGTGTCTTCACTTCAACTTCGGTGAGCAGAATTTCGTCGGCGCCCTCATCGATGTTGATGGGATTAATAACACGTGTTGCCTTAATGGATTGGTTTTTCAAACCAAACCAACGACGCCTAGCAAGGTATGGTGGGAGAGCCTCGTCCTCGAGGAGTCTCACAGCGGACGTGGAAAGCTCCTTGGCGAGGCTATCGCGAATTACCATTGTCACGAACTCTGGCAGCGGCTCGGGAGCCGGGGTATGCCAGCCAGGCTGGTCGCTCGCCGTTGCCAGCGCAAACCAATAGAAACCAAAGGGCGGCAAGGTAAGGAGATAAGTGAGTTCGCCGATGGGCGGAAATGACGACCCGGCACTGAGCTCCACGGGAACACGCCCCGCAAATTGCGACAGATCAAGCTCGACGGCTTGCGGGCTGTGCGCGAGATTGGCAACACACAGGAGGGTTTCGCCGGCATACTGGCGAAGGTAGGCCAGGACTTTGCGATTTTTGGGAGAAAGCAATGTCAGCGTGCCACGGCCAAAGCCTGGATGTCGGCGACGGGTCGCAAGCATACGTCGCGTCCAATTGAGAAGTGAATGTGGGTCGCGACTTTGCGCTTCGACGTTGATCGTCCCGTAGCCGTAGCGCGGATCCATCAGGGGTGGCGACGCCAGCGCGGCGGGATCGGCGCGAGAGAATCCGCCGTTGCGATCCGGCGACCACTGCATCGGTGTACGTACGCCGTTGCGATCGCCAAGATGGATGTTGTCTCCCATCGCGATCTCGTCGCCATAGTAAATCACCGGCGTGCCGGGCATCGACAATAGAA
>JBAQBC010000338.1:0-1944 GCA_049286035.1 Xanthobacteraceae bacterium | reverse complement strand
AACCAGGACGGTTCGTCGGGGATAGCCATGACCTCACGATGCGAAGCATCGATTTTGTGCTCGACCGGGATATCCGCCACCTTACGGTCCGTGCCCTTGAGGATCGCCAGGAGGGCCCGGTCGCGGCCGTAAATGTCCTCGCGCAGCTCGAGCTTGCCCGCGTCATCAACGAAAGCGGTCTGATAAGTCAGATTGACCGGAATGAAGGCCGGGAACTGGATATCGGTCTCGTTCGGACCGAACATTTTCTTGATGCGGTCCTCGGTATAGCCGTCGCCGGGACGGACCAGCGACAACAGCACCTCGGCATAGTGTGCCGGATCTTGCACGCGCATGCAGCCATGGCTGAACGCGCGCTTGTCGTAGGCGAACATGTATTTGTCCGGCGTGTCGTGCTGGTAGACCAGAAATTTGTTCGGGAAATTGAAGCGGATCCGGCCAAGCGCATTCTTGTCGCCAGGCGGCTGCCAGATATGGACGCCGTCTGGGCCGTAATCGACCCGCAAACCCATGCGAGCAAGCACCGTCGGATCCTGCGCTAGCGCCGGCAGATATTCGTGATGGACGATCGACGGCGGCACGTTCCATGTCGGATTGACGGTGATGTATTTCATATCCGCCGTCATGATCGGCGTCGGCATTTCCGGCTTGCCGATCACGATCCGCGTCGTCCACATCTGCCTGCCGTTGTGCATCACCCGCAGCGTGAAGTCGGGCAAATTCACGATCACGTAAGTGTCGGGAAGGCGGTGCGGCATCCACCGCCAACGCTCCATATTGGCGATGATAATGTCGGTGACGCGATCAGGCTGCGCTCTGCCGTTGAGCGCGTCGAGGGTCGCGACGCTCAGTGTTCCGGTCGCCGCCAGATCGTGCTCCTGCTGGAATCTCTTCATCGCTTCGGCGAGTGTCTTGTCGTAGGTAGTACCGCCGTTTCCGGTAACGCCAAGCCGCTCGCGCAGTGCCGGCACGCGCTCGTCCGCCATTCCGACCTTGAGCACCGGACCGCTCGCGATCGGCGGTTTCGTTTTGTCCATTTTCCCGGCGCGAATGTCCGCAAGCTTGGCCTTAAGCGCGCGATAGCCGGGGGTCTGCGGCTCGTAGGAATCGAGCGTCGCGGCGACGTCGCTTGCATCGCCGATCGCAGCGAGCACGTCGCCTGGTTCTGCAGGCGGCGTGGAATATTCGATGTCGCTGCTCACGCGCGACCAATGTACCTGCCCTACGCTGGCATGATGCGCGTAGGTAACGACCGCATTCGTCAGCTTGATTTCCGCATCGGCGAGATCTGCCGGAGTGCCCAGTACCGCGAAATTCGGCACCGGATAATCCGCCGGATCGAGCCCGTCGGCATCGACATGGCGCAGGTAGCCGATCGCCGCCGTAGCGCGCGCATTGGGCTTGCCGTCAGCGATCCACAACGGCGCGTAATTGCGGCTGGAATAGAAAGCCTCGATCGGCGTGCGATCCTTCTTGCTGCCGATGATGCGATCGAACTTGCCATTGCCGAGTTCGCGCAGCTGTTCGGCAATCGCTGCATCCGGTCCCGGCGCGACAGGCGCGGCCGCAGTCGCGGGCGCCGCTTTGGGACTCGCTGTGGCGGGCGCGTTGGTTACAGCGGTGTCGCTGGGTTTGGCATCGGCGGGCTTTGTTTCCGCAGGCTTGCCTTCCGCGGCGGATTTGGCGCCTTCACCCGGCTGGGCGGCATCGGTTGAAGGCGAGGGCTTGGCGTCAGGCTTGGCTTCGCCGCCAGCCGATTGGGCCGCTTGGCCGGCAGGGGCAGCGGCAGGCGCGGGAGTGGTGTCGGAGCCCGCCGCGGGCTTGTTTGCGTTGTCCGCTTGCGACTCCTGAGGCGGCGTCGCGCCAGCGGTCGGGTCATTTTCAGAACCGGCAAACGTTCCGGTGGTGGGAAGCGCAAGCAGAAGAGCAATGGCGGTCGAAGCC
>JBAQBC010000337.1:0-1601 GCA_049286035.1 Xanthobacteraceae bacterium | reverse complement strand
GGCCGGGATGACCCGGGTGGCGGCGTATTCCTCGAAGCTCTTGGCGTGGAACATGCCGCGCTGGCGGCGATCGAAGGCGAGGACGGCGGGGTCGGGCGTCAGGCCGGCGAAGGCCTGGTCGATGACCGCGCGCGAGACGCCCTGGCCCTGCGCATCGCGCGCGATCGCGGCCAGGAAAGCGTTGAAGTCGCCGCCGCATGGCGCGGCGAGTGCGGGGGCGGCGAGGAGCAGAAGGACGAGGGCAAGGAGGAGGCGACAGGACTTCCCCATCCGCGTATCCTAACTTGCAAAGACCCAACCAGTCACGCTGCTGGCCCAAAGCCGACGTGTAAATATTGCCGTTCGATGTCCGCTTTCGGGGGTAAAGCGGACATCGGCGTCGAACTCATGACGGTCGTGATTGTGTGGCTCGTAGCTGAGATCTCGGACCGAGATGCGTTCAAGCTGTAATCGTCGCCTCGCTACAGCGCGTCACCATGCAAGATTTTTGGCTTTCGGTGATTTTCCGCCGCTGCACGGAATGAATAGCCGATCACAAATCCCATAACGAGATTTATCAGCAGTACAGCGAACCCAAATGCCATCCTGCGTCCTCCCCTGAATGGCGACACGGCCCAGTAAGTAAGAACACCTAAAGCGGCAGGAAAATTGCACAACAGCGCAAAAACTACGGCGTGCGCTTGAAAAGATCGCCGCACTCACGTCGAGCAATTGTCGCAATGGCGAACTACGATTTCAGTCATTTAGATCGACGCGGGCAGCCATGACGATAAGCGAATATCTCGCGGCCACTGCTCTAATTGCTGTGATTTTGTGGTGCGTCTTGGGTGTGCTGATGCAGGAAGGATAGTGGAGGGCGGCGCGCCCAAGCCTGAGTCGCCCTTTGTCAACTCTTCCGCTGTCATCGCGAATCGGAATATCCAGGGTCACGCGCCGATCGCTCACGCAATTTCCTCCCGGCGTCCGGCAGACGCCAGCCTGAGCTAGGCGCGACCAACTTAAAGGGCCTCAACCTCGCAAGGGGTGTCGGGGCCTTCTTTTTTACGCCCCCGAGTCAGGACTTATGCGCGGCTGCTTTGCCGTGTTTGCCCTCTAAAAGCCATTGCAACTCGGCTGTTTCGAGCCAACTTTGGGCCAGCCGATGCCGCCAAGCCTCCTGGCCCGCGCCGACGAGGTGATCGAGCGAAGGCGGCCGATGTCTGCTTTTGGCACAAAGCTGACATCGCGATGACGCCAACGGATGTCCGCTTTCGGGGGTAAAGCAGACATCGGCTCGACGCGCCTCAATGTCCGCTAATGATGCTGTGGACGGCGCCAGCTCTGAGGCATCGAAGTGCTATAGTAGTTGCGTTGGAAGTGCGAGCAACAAAGGAGGTGAAGCGACTGTCAACGTGGAAGGTGGAGCTTCGAAGGAATTGGCGAGGACACGACGACGTAATGCAGACAAGGTCGATCCGGGGATCGGGAGAACCCATTTGGGTCATCGCACTTTAAAGTGCGCGCTTACGATTGGGACCCGATCCGCGCAGAGCATTATGGCCAGCGGCTTCACCGCCGCACAAACAGGCCGGACACATGACCGCACCCGACCAATGCCGCAG
>JBAQBC010000336.1:0-2589 GCA_049286035.1 Xanthobacteraceae bacterium | reverse complement strand
TCGCTCGCATGCTTATATCTGCGCCGCTATGTTGCGTGAGCGTCCCCCCCTGGGCTGGGAGTAATCGAGCTGTGTCTGCCGTCGCCCGCTAAGGCTCCGCCGAGCGGTCCCGGTTGGGTTCATGAATTCAAACACGACGGCATCCGTATTCTCGCGTGCCGGGATAGCGCGGGCGTCCGGCTCATAACGCGCGCCGGAAACGATTTCTCTTCTCGCTTTCCGTTTATCGCAATGGCGGTGAGCAAGCTAACAGTTCGCTCATGCTTGATCGACGGCGAGGCAATCGTTTGCGACGAGAACGGCGTTGCAGTCTTTGAGCTAATACGCCGGCACGACGCTGGCGAGCGCGCCGTCCTTTCCGCGTTCGATTTGCTTGAGCTTGACGGGAAGGATTTGCGGCGCAAGCCAATCGAAAAGCGAAAGGAATTGCTCGCGGAGCTATTGAATGGCTCGCAAGTCAGTATCGTTTTCAACGAGTGTTTCGGGGAGGACGGCGAGATCGTGTTCCGCGAGGCTTGCCGACTTGGTTGCGAGGGAATCGTCTCAAAGCGGCTCGGCTCGATTTATCGCCGGGGCCGCTCGCCGCTTTGGCTGAAAGTCAAAAACCTGAATGCTCCAGCCGTGAAGCGCGAGGCCGAAGAAGATTGGGGAAAATAACCTTTCGAGCTAACGCCGCCGAATGGATGGCACTGCTGAAAGGCGGCGTAGGTGCAGTGTAGCGAGCCCTCCCCCCTGGGCTGCAGACACCACGGCGCATTTTGAGCCTGCGCGGCACTCGCACTTAGTATTCCAAAGATAGCGAGAATGAGTTTCACGGCGACTCGATAATACCTCGATTAAACGAAAGCCGCGTGCATGGCTCATCGCCGCTTCCCGCCGCCGTGGCCCGTCGAGGAATTGGGTGTTTCGTCATCCGCGACCATCATTGTTCCAGCGCGCCTATCCGCATGTATCAATTCGTCAACCAATAGATAGGCCTGTCGCGCCTAGATAACCGCGGTTTGAGACAGTGCTTAGGGCGTATAATTCTCGTGGTCGGACCGGATGCTTTTGCCATCTTCATCTCCGGTTTGTCAGCGGCATTGCTGACGCTTCGCCTCCTGTGTCTTGGCGCGTATTGATGGACCGGACCATGCGCTGGATCGTATTTGTCTTATGGCTCCTGTTGACGCCCACTTGGGTGAGCTATTCCTTTTTGGCTGGATCAGGGCCAAAAGTGGCGTTCATACCACCGGCGCTGGTGTTCGTTGCGCTCGTGTTCACTTCGCTGTGGAAGCGATTAGTTGTCAATATCGCGGGCGAGCTCGAACCTTCATATTTCCATCCCTATTGGGGCGCCGCACTTCTATCGCGCCTATCGCGGGGTAGTGTTCGTACTGGATTGGTCGCAGCAGCAGTGGGTGTTTGCGCAGGCGCGATTGTGGCTCTGACCCCGCAGGAGCGGCTGGCCGTGAAAAACAACATTGGGCTGGTCGTGCCGCAGGAGTCGGACCTATTGGAGCCGGCGCCGCAGCAAAAGCCGCAGCCTGGTTCCACGCCGTTGCCGCAGTCGATTTTGGCCGCGAAGCCGCTCGGCCCGGCATCGCAATTTCAGCCGCCGGGCGCCACGCCGGCGCAGGCAGCCTCCGGAATCGCGCAGCAGCTCGGCGCCCTGCCACAGAGCAATAAGCCGCCAAGCAATCAGGCCCGGGCCAATCAGGCGCCGGGCAACCAACAACAAGTAGCGACGCCGGCGCAGCAGCAAACAGCGCCGCAAGTAAGCGCCACGCCTGCGCCATACGCTGCCATTGCCAATGATGATGATCGCCCCGCCGCATCGCGCCGCGTGCGCCACCCGCGCAAGCAAGCGACGTTCACATCGAATGCGCCGCGCGACCGCGACGAGAACTATGTGCCGCGCTACGGGCCCGACCAGTATGGTGCATGGTCAGGCAGTGCGACGCAGCGCTTCGATGCCCGCGACTATGATCGCGTCTATAATTCTTACGGCGAACCGCGGTTCGGGCCGGACGCGCGCTATCCCCGCCGCTCGCGGGTGATCCCGCGTTCGCCCGAGACCCTCTATCCCACGCCGCGACGCGAGCAGTACTGGGGCGGCTACCGCTACGGCAATTAACGAGGATCGCAGGCGCAGGGCGTGGGTGACGCGCGGCAAGCGACTGCCGGCCGCGCGCCTCACCTGCTTACGCGGGTCTGCTTTCAGTTGATTTGAACGGGCGACGGCGTTTCGATCGGATTTTCGTTTCGGCGCGACGTTCCCTCGAACCGAGCATTCTCCTCGATCATCAGTGTTCGATGGAAAATATCGCCTTCAACGAGCGGATTGTGCCCTTAAGGTGGCCGCCAACTGTCAATTCCTCTGCGACGACGTCACCCACCTTTTGTGCGCCTTCGGCGATCACGACATTCGAGGCGCGTACCTCTCCCTCGACGCGACCAAAAATAGTCAAGGCCCCGTGGCCGATAATCTTAGGGGCGCACTCCGCGTCACCTCCATTTCATGTCCGCTATTCCCCCAAAAGATGGGGTAATCGGCCGGCGAGCTTGTGGATAGCTGGAGATTTTGGGTGCTGCGCTTCAGGCTGATGG
>JBAQBC010000335.1:0-4055 GCA_049286035.1 Xanthobacteraceae bacterium | reverse complement strand
AGCCGGGCCGCTGCCACCGCGGCGGCGCAGGCTGCCGAGCCGCAAGCTTGGGTCAGTCCGGCGCCGCGTTCCCAGGTACGGATCAAAAGCCGCGCCCGCGACGGGATAGCCGCCAGCGTGATATTGGCGCGCTCCGGGAACAGCGGGTCGTGTTCGAGCGCGGGACCGATCGTGGCGAGATCGTAGGCTTTGGGGTCGTCGACCCAGAAGATGGCGTGCGGATTGCCCATGCTCACCGCCGACGGCGAGCGCAGGATTGGCGCACCGGGCGGGCCATAGCTGAGATCGATCGCGCGCGTATCGACAATTTCGCGCGCCAGCGGAATCTCGTCCCAACGCCAGCGCGGACGGCCCATATCGACGGTGAAAAACTCGCCAGCGCGCCGGCAGGAAATCAGGCCGGCCGGTGTTTCGAAGCTCAAATCGGTGTGGCCGGTCTCGGCGGCAATAAGCGCGGCGACGCAGCGCATGCCATTGCCGCAGGCGCCCGCTTCCGAGCCGTCATTGTTGTAGATCCGCACCGCCGCATCGGCTTTGCCGCGCGCCGGATAGAGCGCCATCAGCTGATCATACGGCTCCTGTCGCGTGGCGGCGCGAGCGGCGGCTGGTTCGATCGGCTTCGGCGCGCGGCGCAGATCGACGATGACGATCTCGTTGCCGAGACCGTTCATCTTGACGAACTCCCGGTTCGCCAACGCGCCGATATAAGGAGCGCTCATGATCTAAGCTCGCATTTTCGGCCGGCGATAAGCGTGCAAATAAGCCCGCAAATATGCCCGAATGTCACGGTTTATATGAGCAGTCACGCGTCTTCGTTCAAATCTAACCCACTCCTAAAGCGAAATGATTTTAGGTTGATTCGGTATTTCGCTTTAGCGTGTTGTTTGAGCATGATCTTTTCCGAAAACCGGCGGCCACTTTTCGGGATCGTGCTTTAGCAGCGGCGGAAATTTGGGCAAGGCGAAGCTGCCAGGGCGTGGTAAATCCTGGCGTGGTAAATCAAGTTGGGGCGATAAGCTTAAAAAGATGGGCGAACCGGCGCTCGATCAGGAGAACGCGATGTCCTTTGCAGTGTTTCGCCCCGGTCTCGTGGCCGCCATCCTGGCTGTGGGGGTTGCCGCGCCGGCATTCGGGCAAGCACCACCGAGCCCAGCACCGTCTGCGCAACCTGCGCCCCAATCCGCGCCCCAAAACGCGCCCGCGCCGGCTGGCGACACCTTCGGCGAGGACACGGCTCTCACCGCCAAGATCATCGTCTATGTCAAAGGCAGCGGGACCTGGGACAAAGCCTTCGACGTCATCAGCGGCTCATTCAAGAAGATCAAAACCTATCTCGACAAGGAAGGCATCAAGCCGGACGGCCTGCCGATGACGATCTTCACCGCAACCGATGACACCGGCTTTGACTTTCAGGCGGCGGTGCCGATCGCGACGGCGCCGAAAAACCCGCCGCATGGCGAACTTGCCGTCGGTCATTCACCTGAAGGCAAGGCGCTGAAATTCGTCCATCGCGGCTCGTATGAGGATCTCGACAATACTTACGAAGCGATCACCAATTACCTTGATGACCAGCGGCTTGAAGCCAAGGATATGTTCATCGAGGAATATGAGACCGATCCGGCAACCACCGACGCCAAGAAGCTCGTCGTGCATGTCTATGTCCTGATCAAAACCGGGCAGCCCTCGCCTGGCTGAATCCGCCGGTTCGCTCCGCAGCGCGGCTTTGCCGCGATCCCTGGCATCCAGACCTCGGTTGACAGTCCGAAAGCCCGTCACTAGGTTCCGCTCGCTCTCGTAAGAGACCAAGGTTTAACCGCCGACCGGCCCAGGAGGCCGGCGGCAACCGCCCGACAGCGCGATGCGCCCTCGGGCGCCTGTTGTGTTTTCTCCTTCTCCCCGCCTTGCGGGGTGAGGCGAAAGGCAAGAATGTTCGACAGTCTTTCGGAACGGCTCAATGGCATCCTCGACCGGCTGACCCGGCGCGGCGCGTTGTCGGAAGCCGATGTCGAGACCGCGCTCGGCGAGGTCCGGCGCGCGTTGCTCGAGGCCGACGTGGCGCTCGATGTCGCGCGCGGCTTTACCGATCAGGTCAAAGAGCGCGCGGTCGGGGTTGAAGTGATCAAGTCGGTCACGCCCGGCCAGATGGTCGTGAAAATCGTCCATGACCAGCTGATCGAGACCTTGGGCGCGAGCGCCGAACCGATCGATCTCAATGCGCCAGCGCCGGTCGTGATCATGATGGTGGGACTGCAGGGCTCCGGCAAAACCACCACGACGGCGAAAATCGCAAAGCGCCTGACCGATGTGGCCAAGCGCAAGGTGCTGATGGCCTCGCTCGACACCCGCCGTCCGGCGGCGATGGAACAGCTCGCGGTGCTCGGCAGCCAGATCGGCGTGCAGACGCTCGCCGTCGTCGAGGGACAAAGCCCGGTCCAGATCGCGGCGCGCGCCAAAGAAGCGGCGCGGCTCGGCGGCTATGACGTGGTGCTGCTCGACACTGCCGGCCGGCTTACGCTCGACGAGGCGCTGATGAACGAGGCCGCGGAGGTTCGCCGCGCTTCCGGTCCGCACGAAGTGCTGCTCGTCGCCGACGCCTTGACCGGCCAGGATGCCGTCAATCTGGCGCGCGCCTTCAACGAGCGGCTCGACCTCACCGGCATTGTGCTCACGCGCGTCGACGGCGACGGCCGCGGCGGCGCGGCGCTGTCGATGCGGGCGGTGACCGGCAAGCCGATCAAGCTTATCGGCACCGGCGAGAAACTCGATGCGATTGAGGATTTTCACCCGGCGCGCATTGCCGATCGCATTCTCGGCATGGGCGACATCATCTCGCTGGTCGAGAAGGCGGCGACGACCATCGACGCCGAAAAGGCCGCGCGCGTCGCCGAGAAAATGCGCCGGGGCGCGTTCGACCTCGCCGACCTACGCGAGCAGCTCGCGCAGATGCAGAATATGGGCGGCATGAGCGGTTTGATGTCGATGCTGCCGGGCATCGCCAAGATCAAGAATCAGCTCGCCGAACGAAACTTGGATGAGAAAGTACTCAAGCGGCAGATGGCGATCATCGATTCCATGACGCCGCAGGAACGCCGCAACCCGGACGTGCTCAAAGCGAGCCGCAAGCGCCGCATCGCCGCCGGCTCCGGCACCAAACCCGAAGACATCAACAAGCTTCTGAAAATGCATCGCACCATGGCCGACGTGATGAAAGCCATGGGTCGCGGCGCCAAGCGCGGACCAATGGCCGGGCTTGCCAACGTGCTCGGGTTCGGCGGCGGCATGCCGAGCCCGGAAGACATGGCCAAGCTTGCCGAAAAAATGCCGGGCGGCTTGCCGGCCGGAATGCCCGGCGCGCCCGGCGGCGCCGGACCCGGTTTGCCGCCGAAAATGCCGGGCCTGCCGCCGAATTTTCCCGGCAGGCTGCCGGGACTTGGCGGCGGCGTTCCACCTGGGATTCCCGGCCTTGGAAAGAAGAAGTGATGCGCAAGAACCAACCGTTATCCGTCATCCTGAGGTGCGAGCGAAGCGAGCCTCGAAGGATGAGCGGCCAACCGAAATCGGGTTTCCGATTTCGGATCATGATTTTCCAAGTCGGCAACAGCCGACTTGGCTGCCGTCGCCCTTCGAGGGCCGCTTCGCGGCCGCCTCAGGGTGACGGAACACGATTTCAGCAACGAAAGGAAACCGCATAATGCTTGTTATTCGCATGGCGCGCGCCGGCACCAAAAAACGGCCGTTCTATCACATCGTCGTCGCCGACAGCCGCGCGCCGCGCGACGGCCGTTTCATCGAGCGGCTGGGCTATTTCAATCCGCTGTTGCCGAAGGACAAAACCGAGCGGCTGAAATTCGATCTGGAAAAGACCAAAGCCTGGATGGCCAAGGGCGCGCAACCGTCCGACCGCATCATGCGTTTTCTCGATGCTGCTGGAATCATGAAGCGGCCGAAACGCAATAATCCGCAAAGGGCCGTCCCACGCAAAGAGCGCAAAGCCAAAGAAGAGGCCGCGAAGGCCGCTGCCAGCGGAGCACCGGCCGCGGGCGCCGCCCCAGCAC
>JBAQBC010000334.1:0-6010 GCA_049286035.1 Xanthobacteraceae bacterium | reverse complement strand
GTTCCGGCGCGCCGGAGAGCTGCAGCGCGCCCCCGGCGAGCCGCACGCGCTGATGCCGCCGCCAGGCCGGCAACACTTTCGGATAATCCTCGCGCTGATGGGCGCCGCGGCTTTCGGTCCGCGCCAGCGCGGATTGCGCGACCGCGCGGGCGACGACGAGCATGTTGCGCAGATCAAACCATTCCAGCCGCTGCAGATCGAAGCCGGCGTCTACCGCGCCGGCCAAGCGCGGCTCGCCCAGCTCTTCGGCAAGCGCGGCAATCTCCGCGAGCGCGCGCTTGAGCTTGGCGGCGGTGCGGAACGGCCCGACCTCGTCGGCCATGATCGTCTGCAAGCGCGCGATCATCGACGCTGTGTTCAGGTCCCGCCCGGCGCCACTGCCGGCGCCGACGAGATCGAGCGCCGCGCGCGCATCTACGGGACGCAAATCCTTGCGCGCAATCGTCTTGGCATGGGCCGCGGCGCTCCGCCCGGCGCGGCGGCCGAACACCAGAGCTTCGGTGATGGCATTGCCGGACAGGCGATTGGCGCCATTGGCGCCGCCGACCACTTCGCCGGCGGCGAACAGGCCGGGCAATTCGGTCTGCATCGCCGCGTCGGCAACGACGCCGCCCATATGATAATGCGCGATCGGCGCAACCTCGACCGGCATGCGGGTGAGATCGATCGCGTTGGCGGCGAGCCGATCGATCACCGGCCCGAACGCCGCGCGCAAAGCCGCCGCCGAGCAATGTTCGAACGACAGATAGGCGCCGCCATGCGGCGAGCCGCGGCCGGCCTCGACTTCTTTGAAAATGGCAAAGGTCGCGAGATCGCGCGGCAGCACGTATTTGCCGTCCTCGTCGGAACCGTAGCGCGACGTAAACTCTTCCATGCGGCCGTTGAGAAGCCGCCCGCCGAGCTTGTAGCGGAACGGATCCCACATGATCGGATCCATGCCGACCAGCCGCGGGGCCAAATGGCCGATCGGAAAGAACTGCACGAATTCCATGTCGATCAGCGAGGTGCCGGCGCGCAGCGCCAGCGCATAACCATCGCCGCCCATATTGAGCGAGGCGCTGTTGCGCCGGTAGAGCCGTGTCAGCCCGCCGGTCGCGAGCACCGTGGCCTTGGCGGTGATCATCACCGGCGCACCGCTGCCGACATGCCAGCCGACCGCGCCAGCAATTTCACCGTCGGAACCGGCGACCAGATCGATGATGCAGATATCGCCGGCTTTGCGGATGTCCTTGTTGCGCGCCATCACGGTGCGCAGCGTCTTCGACACCGCCGGTCCGGTATTGATGAAATCGACATAGACGCAGCGCGGCCGGTCATGACCTGGCGCGACGGTCGCGGTGATGTGATTGTCCTTGCGGGCCCAGCCGACGCCCCAGGCGTCGAGCTCGCGGATGCAGGCGGGGGCGTCCTCGCACAAAAGCTGCGCCAGTGTTTCGTCGCACAGGCCGCGTCCGGCAGCGATGGTGTCGTCGTAATGGTGGCGCGGCGCATCCGGCACCTCTTCGCCCAGCGCCGCCGCCACCGTCATCTGCGCCATCACGGTCGCGCCGCCGCGGCCGATCAGGCTGCGATCGGCCAGGAAGACGCGCGCACCGCCGCGCGAGGCTTCGATGGCGGCATACATTCCGGCGGCGCCGGAGCCGATTACCAGCACGTCGGTTTCGATGGCGAGGGGCTCGTGAGAAACGGGGTCGGAAGACATGCGGCGAACATAGAGTGTCGCTCGTCCCCGCGGAAGGCGGGTTCTTTTCCGTCATCCTGAGGTGCGAGCAGAGCGAGCCTCGAAGGATGACAGCCGCAGCGTTCTAGTCGTCGCCCTTCGAGGCCCGCGCATCGCAGCCAAGTGTATGCAGGCTGCGCCTGCTATGGCGCGGGCACCTCAGGGTGACGGAAGGAGGATGCCTACGCCGGCAGCGGCTTGCCCCTGGTCTCCGGCAAGAACGGCGCGACGCAGAAGCCGAGCACATAAATAGTCGAGATGATCATCGCGGCATGGCTGAAGCCGCCGAATTGCACGATCAGTTGGCCGGCAAACAGCGGACCGAGAAAAGCGATGAAGCGCGGCGCGTTGAACGAGAACGCAATGCCGGTGGCGCGCGAGCGCGTCGGAAACAATTCCGGAAGCCACACCGGCATCCATGAATATTGCCCGAGCGTGAAGAACGCATTCACCGCCGCCGCGACCAGCAACAGGTTCAGATCGGTCGTCCACAGGAACAATACCGGCGTCATCAACAGCGACGCCGCGAAATAGAACATCACGACTGGCTTGCGGCCGAAGCGGTCGGCGAGAAAGCCGAGGCTGGCATAGCCAAGAATGGCGCCGAAATTGTACGCCATGCCGGCGTAGCTCGCCCATTGCGGGCCCGGCAGATTCGATTTGGCTGCAACCGAGGCGATATAGGGCGGCACCCAGGACGAGATGCCCCACCAGGCGAGCGTCGTCGTCAGCGACATCAAAAACGCAAGAATGATGCGGCGGCGCGTTTCCGGCTCGGCGAACAGATCGGCGATGGTGAAGCGCGTGAGCGCCTGCTCGTGCGTCGATAGCGTGGCGCCGCTCTCTTTGCGCGCTTGCGCCTCGCGGCGTTGCGCATCGACGCGCTGCCACGCGTGCGATTCGTCGATTGAGGTCCTGATCCACAGCGTCAGCAGCGCCGGCAGAATGCCGATCAGGAACATGTAGCGCCAAGCCTCCGGTCCAAGCGCGCCGATGAACAGCCAAATGAAAGAGGCGAGAAAGAAACCGATGCCTAATCCGCATTGCATCAGCCCGGCCCCTCTGCCGCGCGCCTCGTTCGGCCACAGCTCAGCCATCATCGAAGAGCCGGTCGCCCATTCCGAGCCGATGGCGATGCCGACGAGAAAGCGCAACAGCGCGAACGAAATCCAGTTGAATGAAATGGCGGTCACGCCGGTCAGGATCGAGTAAGCCAAGATGGCGTAAATCATCGTCCGCTTGCGGCCGATATAGTCGGCGAGGATGCCGCCGCAGAAACCGCCGATGCCCCAACCCAGCAACGTGATCGCCACCACGGTGCCGATATAGGCGGGGATCTGCGGATATTGCGACGGATCGAGCAGCGAGCGCATCGCCGGGCCGACGGTGAGAAACAGCGCATAGGCCTCATAGCCGTCGAACAGCCAGCCAAGATTGGCGGCGATCAACGTGCGCCACTGCGTGGCTGTCAGCGAGCGATACCACGGCAGCGCGCCTACGGTGACTTCCGTCATGTCTTCCTCCCCGGCCCGCGCTCTTATCCCCGCGCCTCGATTATCGAAGCGGGCGCATCGCGGCAAACTTAGCGGAAAGTTTTGGTGGGGTCACGAAGCCATTGTTCTCGGCATGATCTTTTCCGAAAACCGGCATCCACTTTTCGGGATCATGCTTTGGTCGCCGGTGCGGCGAAAGCCTCGGCAAGGCGCGCGGCAAATTGTCGTTCCATCTCCTTCGCCTTGGCGCGAAGCACCGGCTGGCCGAGGCTGCCGAGCTTGCCGGTGAGCGCGGTTTCGACGTCGTAGTCGATGCGCGTGGCGCCGGCCGTCTCGGTGAGCCTGGTGACTGACGCTGCGGTCAGCCGCCCGACAATGCCGACCGGCGCGCCCTCGATCCTGGCTTCGATCTCGCGCGGCTCGTCGGCGCGGACCACCTGCACCGTCACCTTGAAGGCAAATTTCATGTAGGCGACTTTGGTCTCGAACATCGCGCTGTAAGCGTCCGGGCCGGTTTCGGCAAGATCGTGCACGCCCTCGACGCAGGACGCAAACAGCCGCGCATCGCGCAGCGCTTGGTAGACTTGGCCGCGTGGCGCTTGAACTATGATCGTTCCGGATATTTTCATGGCTCTCGAATTCGGCTCCCGAATTCGCCGCTCAGGCGCGTAATGCGGTGAGCATGTCCTTGATGTACTCGTCGGCGCTGGAAATCACCAGCATCATCGCATGCGGCCGCAATTGCGCCAGCATCTTGGATAGCGCCTCGTCGCTGGAGGACGCCGTGCCGAGGATCAGCGCGGTCGTCATCACATGACGGACGGCGCAGGCTTCGCCGATAAGGGCCGCGGCCCCGGCACTCTCACCGGCGCTCGCCACCATCACCACCAGATCGGCGGAGGCAATCTCCTCGACCAGATTTTTGGTGCGCCCGGCAAGGTCGTTGAGCCAGCCGCCGAGCGAAAAACGCTCCGGCGCATTGCCGGAAGCCGCGCCGGCGAAGGCCGAAGCGGTGAGAAAAGTCGCACCCTGCCACGAATCGCGCGCCAGTTCCTTGACCACGCGTTCGCTCGCGGCATCGAGCGCGATGACTTTGACGGCGCGTGGACGCGAATTCGGCGCTTCGATGCGAAACTTCGCTTCCGCCGCCGAACTCATGCGGGCCGATTCGCTCTGCATCCCTTAATCTCCCGAGGCGTATGGCGGCGCCACTATAGCGAAGCAGGCACGCTATTTCATTATCGGCACACTCTTGTATAACGGCCGGCTTTCACTTTTATAAGCGGTCATTTGGTAGATTCCCCGCCGAGGCAACGATGTCCTCTACAGCAAAACGTCTTGATCTTTGCGCCGCGAGCGAGGTCGCGCCTGGCACCGCGTTCAAGGTCGAGATCGAGGATCTGGCGCTGGCGGTCTTCAACGTCGATGGCGAATTCTTCGTCACCGACGATATGTGCACCCATGGGCCCGGCTCGCTGTCGGAGGGCTATATCGAGGGCGACGTCGTCGAATGCAATTTTCATAATGGCCAGTTCAATATCCGCACCGGCGAAGTGGTGTCGCCGCCCTGCATGGTGCCGGTGAAGACCTATGCGGTGACCGTGATCGACGGGCGCGTCACCATCGAGGCCTGAGCTGCCCCCGTTGGGAAGCGGCCCATCAAGCGCCTTCCAATTTGCGCTTTTCGGTTGACGGCAACGCACCGGCCCGGCTTCTCTCTCTGCCAGCCCGCGCGCCAGATCGCCGGGCAAGCCGGTGCGGAGGATCGCCCAATGACCAGAAGCAAGCCGCCGTTTCGCGCCGACATTGTCGGCAGCCTGTTGCGCACCGCGCCATTGAAGGAGGCGCGGGCAAAGCGGGAGAAGGGCGCGATCAGCACCGCGCAGCTCGCCGAGGTCGAGGACCGCGAGATCGAGAAAATCATAAAAAAACAGGAGGAGGTCGGGCTGAAGGTTGCCACCGACGGCGAATTCCGGCGGTCATGGTGGCATTTCGATTTTTACGGGATGCTCGACGGCGTCGAGATCTACGAGCTCGATCACGGCATCCAATTCCAGGGCGTGCAGACCAAGCCGCGCAGCATTCGCATTCACGGCAAACTCGGTTTCTCACATCATCCGATGCTCGACCATTTCAAGTTTCTTAAACGCCACTCGCGGGCAACGCCGAAAATGTGCATCCCTAGTCCGGCGACAATGCATTTCCGCCTCGAGCCGAATGCAGTGACAACCAAGGAATACAAGGATCGCGACGCCATATTCGAGGATCTGGCCAAGACCTACCAGCAGGCGATCCGCGGTTTCTACGACGCCGGTTGCCGTTATCTGCAATTCGACGACACCGCCTGGGCCTATCTGTGCTCGCAGGCCGAGTTGAAAAAAGCGCGCGAGCGCGGGCTTAACGCCGACCGCCTGCAGCAGGACTATGCCCGCGTCATCAACATGGCGCTCGAAGGCAAACCCGCTGACATGGTGGTCACCACGCATGTCTGCCGCGGGAATTTCCGCTCCACCTGGATTTCCGAGGGCGGCTATGAACCCGTGGCCGAAACATTGCTCGCAAAATTAAATTACGACGGTTATTTCCTCGAATACGACACCGCCCGCGCCGGCGGCTTTGAGCCGCTGCGGTTTCTGCCCAAAGGATCGTCAGCGGGTAGCAACAAGATCGTCGTGCTCGGCCTCGTCACCACCAAGAGCGGGACGCTCGAAAAAAAGGACGCCGTCAAGCGCCGCGTCGAGGAGGCCACCAAATTCGCGCCGTTCGATCAGCTTTGCCTCTCCCCGCAATGCGGTTT
>JBAQBC010000333.1:0-4683 GCA_049286035.1 Xanthobacteraceae bacterium | reverse complement strand
GCGTAAGTGCGCCGATCGCAGAAACAGGGAGCACCGTCATGCCGTTGATAGTCGCCGTCGTCATCGCCTTCTTAGGCCTGACTTTTATCTGGTCCTCGATCCGAATTTTGCGCGAATACGAGCGCGGGGTCGTGTTCACGCTCGGCCGCTACACCGGCACTAAAGGCCCGGGGCTGTTTCTGCTGGTGCCGTTCCTGCAGCAGATGGTGCGGGTCGATCTGCGCGTGGTGGTCGACGAAGTGCCGCCGCAGGACGTGATTTCCCGCGACAACGTTTCGGTCAAGGTCAGCGCCGTCCTTTATTTCCGCGTCGTCGATGCCGAACGCGCCATTATCGAGGTCAGCAATTATCTCGCCGCGACGAGCCAGCTCGCCCAGACCACATTGCGCTGGGTGCTCGGCAAGCACGACCTCGACCAGATGTTGAGCGAGCGCGACAAGCTCAACGCCGACATCCAGGACGTGCTCGACAAGCAGACGGAAGGGTGGGGCATCAAAGTCTCGACCGTGGAGCTCAAGCGCATCGATCTTGACGAGAGCATGGTCCGCGCCATTGCCCGTCAGGCCGAGGCCGAGCGCGAACGCCGCGCCAAGATCATCAATGCCGAGGGCGAGCAGCAGGCGGCGCAGAAATTGGTCGAAGCCGCGCGCATCCTCTCCGATGTGCCGCAAGCGATGCAGCTGCGTTATCTCGGCACGCTGTTCGACATTGCCAGCGAAAGCTCGTCGCTGATCGTATTTCCGTTCCCGATCGACGTGCTGCAGGCGTTCGCTGGGCTGCACAAGTCACGGGACAGATGACGACTCCTAAATCGTCTGGTTATATTCGCCGACTTCCTTGTGCTGGCGCAGCACGGCGTCGACGGCCTTGAACATTTCGCGCATGCGCGCTTCCGAGACCGGGCTCTCGACCACGACGACGAGCTCAGGCTTGTTGGAGGAGGCGCGCACCAGCCCCCAGGTGCCGTCCTGCACGGTGACGCGCACGCCGTTGACAGTGACGAGATCGCGGATCGGCTGACCGGCAACTTTGCCGCCGCTCTTAGCCTCGCGCTCGAACTGTTTCACGACGTCTTCCACGATCTGGTACTTGATCTCGTCCGGGCAATGCGGCGACATGGTCGGCGACGACCAGGTTTTCGGCAACGCGTTCTTCAGATCCGCCATGCTCTTGTCCGGGTTGCGGTCGAGCAGGTCGCAGATCGCAAAGGCGAAGATCAGGCCGTCGTCATAGCCGCGCCCGAGCGGCTTATTGAAAAAGAAATGGCCGGACTTTTCGAAGCCGGCGAGCGCGCCGATCTCGTTGACCCGTCGCTTCATATAGGAATGACCGGTCTTCCAGTAATCGCTGCGCGCGCCGTTCTTGATCAGCACCGGATCGGTCGCAAATAGGCCGGTCGATTTCACGTCGGCGACAAAGACCGCACCCTTGTGCTGCGCCGACATATCACGCGCCAGCATGACGCCGACTTTGTCGGCGAAGATTTCCTCGCCTTCATTGTCGACGACGCCGCAGCGGTCGCCGTCGCCGTCAAAGCCGAGCGCGACATCGGCCTTGCTCGCAAGCACCGCGTCACGCATCGCGTGCAGCATTTTCAAATCTTCGGTATTGGGATTGTATTTCGGGAAGGTGTGATCGAGCTTGCAGTCGAGCGGCACCACCTCGCAGCCGATTTTTTCCAGCGCTTGCGGCGCGAATGCGCCGGCGGTGCCGTTGCCGCAGGCGCACACGACCTTCAGGCGGCGCTTGAGCTTGGGCCGCCGGTCGGTGAGGTCGGCGAGATAGCGGGCGGGAAAGTTCTCGACGAATTCGTAAGCGCCACCGGATTTGAATTCGAACTTGCCGTCGAGCACGATCGCTTTCAATCGCGTCATCTCGTCGGGGCCGAAAGTGAGCGGCCGGCTAGCGCCCATTTTCACGCCGGTCCAGCCATTGTCGTTATGCGAGGCGGTGACCATGGCGACGCAGGGCACGTCGAGATCGAACTGCGCGAAATAGGCCATCGGCGTCAAAGCGAGCCCGATGTCGTAGATCCTGCAGCCGGACGCGAGGAGCCCGTTGGTCAGCGCCATTTTGATCGAGGCGGAATAAGAGCGGAAATCGTGGCCGGTGACCACGCGCGGCTCGACGCCAAGCTCGTGGATGAGCGCGCCGAGGCCGAGGCCGAGCGCCTCGACGCCCATCAGATTGATCTCGCTGCCGAACAACCAGCGCGCGTCATATTCGCGAAAGCCGGTGGCCTTGACCATCGGCTCGGACTCGTAGGCGTAAGTGTTCGGCTTAAGCGACGGCTTTGGTTTAGGAAACATTGGGCTTGGGAAACATGAAAGCTCGAATGAATCGTGGGCTAGGCCCGGAGGGCATAACCTAAACGATCGGCGCTGGGAATGGTTTCGAAAAGTGTTTGCTACTGTTCCAGTACCAGCTTGCCGTCGGCATATTCGAACCGCCGCAGCCGCCTCAAGAACGACAGCCCGAGCAGGTTTTCATTGGCAACGCCGGCCGGGAGCACCACCGCGGCGACGTTGTGCACTTCAAGATCCTCGATCTCGACGGTGTCGAGCGCAACCGGCGCCACCCGTATCGCGCCATTGGCGGTCCGTACCATGGCGCTGTAGTCGTGCTCGGCAGGGCGGATGCCGAGGATCGCCGCGTCCTCGGGCTTGAGCGCGATCACCGAGGCGCCGGTATCGACCATGAAATCGATGCGGCGGCCGTCGACGCGCCCGGTGACGCGGAAATGTCCGCCGCGGCTTGGCGCGATGACGACCGAGCGCGAAGCAGCGATACTCGAGTGCGCCGGCGCGACCGCGACCGCGATCGCCGCACTGGTTGCTGCATTTGGCGTCGACATCATCTGCGCGGCATAGCGCGGCACGAACGCGCAGGCGATAAGAGAAACGATGGCGACGAGAATGACGGCGCGCATGGCGGATCCAGCTTGGTTCGCCGCATTTATCATAGGAGGAGCAAACGCAGCGCTGATCGGCCGCGTTGTGCCGCCGTATTTGGCGCCGCAGGGTAAGCGAAGCGCTAAGCGGATAGTTAAATTTGAACCGTCATCCTGAGGTGCGAGCGAAGCGAGCCTCGAAGGATGAGCGGCCAACCGAAATCGGCCTTCCGATTTCGGAAATAATTCGCCAAGTCGGCACTAACCGACTTGATTGCCGTCGCCCTTCGAGGGCCGCTTCGCGGCCACCTCAGGGTGACGGAAAAACATAGGAGAACACTCGATTGGTTTATGTTTTCCGCGGCTTGGCCCGGCGTGTCGGCGCGGCTGCGAGCGGATCGTCCGGCCATGGATGCTTGGGATAGCGCCCGCGCATCTCGGCGCGCACGGCGGCGTAGCTGCCGCGCCAAAATCCGGGCAAGTCGCGCGTGGTCTGCACCGGCCGATGCGCCGGCGACAACAATTCGATCGCGAGCGGCACCTTGCCGCCGGCAATCGCCGGGTGGCGGTCGAGCCCGAATAATTCCTGCACACGAACAGCGATCTTCGGTCCGCCTTCGCTCGCATAATCGATCGGCACGCGCGTGCCGGTCGGCGCTTCGAAATAGATCGGTGCTTCGGCATCGACCCGCCGCCGCAGCGGCCACGGCAAAAGTTCACCGAGCGCGGCGGCGAATTCGTCAGGAGCCAATCCGGCAAGCGCGATCCTGCCGGTGAGCGCAGGCACGAGCCATTGCCCGGCGCTCCCCGCAAGCGTCGTATCGGAAAGGTCGGGCCATTCGCCGCTCTCGCTATGGCGGAGAAACATGACGCGGTCGCGCCATTGCTTCAGCGCGCTGGTCCAGGGCAGCCGGTCAATGCCGAGATTGGCGACGCTTTCGGCGAGAAGCCGGGCATTGTTCTCGTCGGGCGAGACCGGCGCCGGCCGCTCGCCGAGCACGATGGCGCCAAGCCGCCGGCTGTTGCGCCCGCGCAGCGACAGGCTCGCGGCATCGAAGGCGACGTCCTCGCGGGTAACGATGCGGTCGGCAAAATGTGCCTCGATTTCGGAAACCGTGATCGGCGCGGCCGAGAGAATGCGGCCCTGCGCGGCGCTGCCGGCAAGTTCGGCCACCGCCAGAAATGGTTCGCGGGCAAGAGGTGAAGCGGGATCGAGACTGCCGCCGCGGCCGTTCGCCAGCAAGAACGCTGCGCCACCGGTGCCGCGGTTTTTGGCGATACGCTCCGGAAAGGCGAGCGCGATCAGCGCGCCGACGCTTAAATCTCCTCGCCCCCTTGCGGGGGAGGAGATGTCCACCACCTCCGCCCACCTTTGCGCCATGGCGCGGGCGTCGCGCGCGCGAGCCGAGCGATCGCGGCGGAGCGCGGCCAGGCGCTCGTGCATGTCAATGTCGTCGCCGCCGAGACCGCGCTCGCCAATCAGTGCGGCAAGCTCGGCGGCGAGCGTACCTTGGCCCACGCGCGCGGCGTCGATCACCATGCGCGCAAGCCGCGGCGGCAGCGGCAGGCGGCGCAATTGCCGGCCCTCCTCGGTGATGCGTCCGCTCTCCTCGATGGCGCCGAGTGCGGCAAGCAGCGCTCTTGCCTCGGTGAGCGCGGCACGCGGCGGCGGATCGAGAAAGGCGAGCTTGTCGGCGTCGGCGCCCCAGGCGGCGAGATCAAGCGCGAAGGAGGACAGATCGGCGGCGAGGATTTCCGGACGCACAAACGGTTCGAGCGCGGCGGTTTGCGGC
>JBAQBC010000332.1:0-11737 GCA_049286035.1 Xanthobacteraceae bacterium | reverse complement strand
CAACGGCGCCGACGGCTGGCCCCAAGGGCTTTTAATCGTCTTCGATCGCACCTTCTCCAAACCGGGCAGATTGTAGATGCCGGAGCCGCCGATAATGCCAAGCACTGCTTTAGCCATGAAAAATTCCTTGCGTTTCTATTTGGCAAATAGCGAGGCAGTCAAATTGCGATTTTGCGCGATCAATGCTGCAAAAGCACCATGGAAATTGCAGGCACATAAGTAATGATCATGAGCGCCACGAAGTTGAGCAGCAAAAACGGCAGCACCCCGACATAGATCCGACTCAACGGCGCGTCGAATATTGCCTGCGATGAAAATAGATTGAGCCCGAACGGCGGCGTGTACATACCGAGGCTGAGATTCACAGCAACGATTATGCCGAAATGAATCGCATTGACGCCGGCGCCGCGCACGATCGGCAATAGCAATGGCGTGAGGATGAGGATTGCCGCCGGCGGCTCGAGGAAGCTGCCCGCCAAGAGCAGTCCAAGATTGAGACAAAGCAACAGCTCCCATTTCGGCATGTTGAGAGCATTGATCGCGTCGACGACCTGTTGCGGTATCCCACTGGTCGTCAACAGCCATGAATAAATCCCGGCAGATGTTACAATCAAAAGAATCTGCGAGATAAGATAGGCTGAGGCGAGCAGAATGCGCCAAAATCCCGCAAGATCAACTTCGCGGTAGATCACCATTGTTACGAACAGCGAGTAAACAACAGCAACGCCGGCCGCCTCCGTCGGGGTGAAGACGCCGCCATAGATGCCGCCGAAGATTACCGCAAGCGATCCGATCGACCAGCTCGCCTCCTTGGTGGTCTTCCAGATCGTTTCCCAATGCGCGCTGGTCCCGAGCGGAACGCGTTTGAGCCTGGCGTAGCTCATCACATATGCCGCATCGATCACTCCGATGAGAATGCTCGGCAATATGCCCGCGGTGAACAGTAGAACAGCAGATTGCTCTGCGGACACCGCATAGAGAATCATCGCGATCGATGGCGGGATCACCACAGCGATAGCGCCGGAAGAAGCGATCAGCCCGACCGCAAAACGCTCGTTGTAACCGCCCGCTTTGAGCTCGGGATAAATCATTCGGCCCATCGCCACCACCGTACCCACTGCGGTATGCGACATTGCGCCGAACAGCTCCGACGCCGCGACAGTGGTCACAGCAAGCGAGCCGCGAACCCCGCCTACCATCGCCATCACCATCGCGATGATCCGCCGTGCGATTCCACCTTGCGCCATGATTTCGCCGGCGAGAACGAAGAACGGTACCGCAAGCAGCGGAAAACTGTCCAAGCTGCCGAACATCGAGGTTTGAATCTGCTCGGTCGCGACATGAACCACAGCAACCGCGGCGACCATTGAAGTGACCAGCAGTATGAGAAATATCGGAAATCCCAGTATCAGAAGCCCTATCGGCAGCCCGAAAAAAACGAGATAGGCCATAGCCGTGCGCGCCCTAGTGCGCCGATTCGGCGCGGTTTTGGGAGCCGCGGCGCGAGCGCATGAGGAGCCGGATGGCCACCAATAGTCCCATCAAGCAATAGCCGATCGGAACCATCGCCTGCGGAATGTAGAGCGGGAAATTCGCCGCCTGGCTGCGCTGGTCGAACGCTGCGAGCTGAGTGACGACGGGCCACGCGAACACAGTCACTGCCGCAGCGGCGGCGATCATGACGAGCTCGGACAATATTTCGATCAAATCGCGAAGCCTCGCGGGCAATATTGCCACTACGACGTCCATCCGAATTTGGCGACCCTCCCAGGCAACCGCGCAGCAGCCGGTGAATACGCAGCCGACCATCAGGAACAGCATGATCTCTTCGGCCCACGGGATCGACACGCTGAAGAAGTATCGGCCGATGATATTTACAAAATTGATTCCGACGCTCGTGATCAGAAATAGCGCCGCCGCCGCGCGGGTGACGGCAAGAAGCCAGCGAACGCCTGTCATGATGTGATCGAGCACTGCCAGGTCTCTGACGACCGCGACTGATTGGAGAGATGAGGTGGCGCGCGCATCGAACGCGCGGCCTTCACTGGCTTGGACCTTGGGCGGCGCGTTTGGCGGCTTCCGCTACGATGCCATAGGCTTCGTGGAGCGCCGGTTTTGGCTTCGACACATCCTCGCCAACGCTGGAGATCGCCTCCATCAACTTGGCTTGGTCCGCGGAGGAAAGGCTGATCAATTCCCCGCCGTTCGCAGTCCACGCATTACGCGCCTTGTTGAACAGATCGATTGCCGCTGGATTGATCGCCACAGTCTCCTCCGCCGCGGCTTTGTCGATGACTTTCTGCAGACCAGGTGGCAAGGACTCGTACCAGGTCTTACTCACCTCAAGCATCAGGAATATCGAAGGCTGATTGACCTCGGTCACGTATTTTGCCGCGTCCTGGTAGCGAAACGCAGCGAACACGGTAATGCCGGCAATTGCGCCGTCGATCGTGCCCTGCTGCAGCGCCGGCAGCACGTCGCCCAGCGTCATCGCGACCGGCGTCGCGCCGAGCCGCTTGAGGGCTTCGGATTGGAAATCGGATGCGAATATCCGAATTTTTTTACCCTTAAAGTCCGCCAAGGTGCGGATCGGCGCCTTTGAGACGAGCGAATCCGGCTGCACGATGAACATTCCCGCGCCGTGCAATCCCTTGTTGGCACCGAGCCCGAGCATCAGTTTGAGTACCGCCGGGTCGGCGGCGAGCCGCTGACCGTGCTGAAGCGACGTAACCAGGCCTGGCGCAGCCATCACTTCGAAGCGTTCGTCGACGCCGACAAAGAATTCCGGCGGAATAATCGCAGCCTGGATCGCACCAAACTGCACGCCTTCGATCTGTCGCGGGATCGAGCCCAATTGGCTGGCGGGATAAACCTCTCCTTTGATGCGGCCGCCGGACTCTCGCTCCACGGCGGCGGCAAAATTCTTGGCAAGAAGGTGCGGCCCATCATTGATCGTCGGCGTCGTTACCTTCATTACGTAGGTCTTGTCTTGCGCCTGTGCTGCTCCCGCGCAAAGCATCAGCGGTATCAGAAAACCGCTGGCAATCACTCGCCCGACGCGAGCCAATCCTACGAAGCGCATGCGTTCCCTCCCCTTGAGGATCTCCCCCAACTCCATCACGCGGCTATGCGTGCAACGCGTCCGAAACAGCCGCCCTATTGGTTTCGTTGCGCCGCGTCGATGATGACATGATAGGCAGCATAAAGCTCGGGCTTCGCCGACGAAATATCTTTTCCAACGCTCGCCAGCGCACGCACCATTGCCGATTGCTCCTCCGCCGGCAAGCTGATGAGTTCCCCGCCTGCAGATATCCAATGTTGCCGTGCTTCGGCGTTGAACTCGACGATCCATGGATTGATTTTCACCGACACTGAAGCCGCCGCCTGGTCGACAATTCTCTGTAAATCCGCCGGCAATTCGTCGTACCACTTCTTGCTGAGTTCGGCGACGCCGAAGATGGCGGGCTGGCCGATTTCGGTGACGTATTTCGCCGCGTCTTGATAATGCATCGTCACAAACACTGTGGTCGCAGCGATGGCGCCGTCTAGGATGTTGTCGTGTAGAGCCGGCAGGACTTCACCCAAGGTCATCGGTTTTGCTATTGCCCCGAGGCGCCGCAGCGCTTCGCTTTGAATCTGCGAGGCAAAAATCCGGATCTTTTTGCCTTTGAAATCCTCAAGATGACGAATGGGTTTTATGGCGATGACGGCAGATGGCGTTAGCATGAAAAGGCCGGCGCCATGCAGCCCCTTGTCGGCACCCAGTCCGAGCATCAATTGTCGTACGGCGGGGTCGGCGGCAATGCGCTGCCCCTTTGCCATTGAGTCGACCAAGCCCGGCGCGGCCAATAGCTCATACCGTTCGTCGATACCGACCAGAAATTCAGGCGGGACAACGATGCATTGGATCGCGCCGAACTGGACGCCCTCGGCCTGGCGCTGGGTCGAACCCAATTGGCTGCCTGGATAAATCTCGACTTTGATGCGACCTCCCGAATCTTTCTCAACGGCGCTCGCATAGTCCTTGGCAAACTGATGCAAAGCGTCATTCAAGGTCGCCAGCGCTATCTTCATGACATAGGGTTTGTCGTCGGCGGCGTGCGCACCGGGTCGCGTCGCAAGCAGAATCAGCAGCACCGCAAGCAAGGTGCGCGCCACAGTCTTATGCCTCGGAACCGACATCAATTTCGGATCGCTACCGATCTGGCAGCCGCGACCGTGCAAATTTAAACCTATTGCTTGCCAGCCTGCCCGGCCCGAGCGGCGGCGTCAGTCACGATTTTATAGGCTGTTGCGAGTTGCGGGCTTGATTTCGAGACGTCCGCCCCGACGCTGGAAATTGTTTTTAGGAAAGACGATTCTTCATCCGGCGACAGTTTGATTTGCTCACCACCACCCGCGGCATAGGCCGCCTCCGATTTGGCGCGAAGGTCGGCCGCAATGGGCCGGATCGCTATCGATTCCTGCAACGCGTCTCTATCGATGATCTGCTGCAAGTCCGCGGGCAAACCGTCGTACCATTTCTTATTGATCACAGCGATGATGAAGATAGCAGGCTGATCGATCATTGTTACGTATTTTGCCGTGTCGACGAAATGCATGTGCGCAATCGGTCCCATTCCGCTTATGGCGCCGTCGATCGCACCCTGCTGGATCGCCGGTAAAACGTCGCCAAGCGTCATCGCGACCGGTGTCACGCCAAGGCGTTCAAATGCCTCGCTCTGAAATTTCGAGGCGAAGATTCTGATCTTTTTTCCCTTGAAATCGCCGATCTGCCGGATCGGATTTTTGCTGACGACATCCGCGCGGTCAGCCATAAATAAGCCCGCACCATGTAATCCTTTGTCCGCGCCGAGACCCAGCATCAGCTTGCGAACCTCGGAATCCTCGGCAACGTTCTGGCCCTGCGCCAGCGAACTCACAAGACCCGGCGCTGCGAGGACCTCAAAGCGCTGATCGAGGCCGACCATGAATTCCGGCGGAACAACTTCGCACTGAATTGCTCCAAATTGTGTGCCCTCAATCTGGCGCGGGATCGAACCGAGCTGGCTTGCCGGATAAACTTCGACCTTGATGCGGCCACCCGAGTCCCGCTCGACAGCCGCCCCGAAGTTACGGGCATAGGTGTCGGGCACGTCATTGATGGTCGGCGTGGAAATCTTCATCACATAGGCGGCGACGGCCGCACCTTTATCTTGCGCCGTTGCGGCATAGGGCAAGAGAACGACCAAGCCGCCGAACACGACGGCGGCGAGACCCAAATGCGCAACGTGCTTCATCCCGTGAAGGCGCATATCGTCCTCCCTCTGCGCAACGGTCGACGCCCTTCTGTTATCTCGGGTATTGAGCCGGCTCGATCTCGCCGGCAAAATTAGGCACCGCTTGGCGCAACACGCCGTAAATTGCGGCGCGCTCGCCAGCGTCGAGATCGTGCTTGAGCTTACCGAGCCAACCCTCAACCACATCGATCGAAGGGCAGACTGGCGCGGCGGCGACGACGCCTTCAATACCGATGTCGGACGTCGGCTCTTCGCGCGCGAACAGGATTTCGTTTAGCCGCTCGCCAGGGCGAATTCCGGTGAACACTATATCGACGTCGCGTCCCGGTTCGAGGCCGCTGAGGCGAATCATCCGCTCCGCGAGATCGACGATCTTGATCGGCTGTCCCATGTTCAGCACATAAACGGAGGTCGTTGCCTGCGCCATGCCAAGCGCGTGGCTTGCCGCAGTGATAACGAGATCGCAGGCTTCGCGGATCGTCATGAAATAACGCACCATGTCCGGATGCGTCACCGTCACCGGGCCGCCCGCTTCAATCTGCGCTTTGAATTTGGGCACGACCGAGCCGTTGGAGGCGAGCACGTTGCCGAACCGCACCGCGATCATGCGCATCGACAATTTGCCGCCGTTCGTGCGGCTGCCGCTCCCGCCGCCGGCATCCAGCGCCTGACAATACATTTCTGCGAGCCGCTTGGTCGCACCGAGCACCGAGACCGGATCGATTGCTTTGTCGGTCGAGATCATGACCATCGCTTCAGCCCCGGCGTGGCGCGCTGCGTCGGCCACATTGACCGAGCCGAATACGTTGGTCTTGATGCCCTCTTCCCAGTCGCGTTCAAGAAGCGGTACGTGTTTGAGCGCGGCGGCGTGAAAAACCAGATTCGGTTTCGCCGCGCCGATCAGCGCGAACATTCGATCGCGATCGCGGATATCGGCAATGCGTCCATCGACCACCGTTGCACTCGATTTGACCGCAAGGCGTTCGAGGACCGCATGCAGCGCCGGCTCCGAATTCTCGATGATCAGCAACTTTCCGGCGCCAAAATTGACGACACGATCGCAAACCTCGGAGCCGATCGAACCACCGCCCCCAGTAACCACGACCGTTTTGCCGCGAATGAAATGCTCAAGCCGTCGATAGTCGATCTTCACGCTCGGCCGCAGCAACAGGTCCTCGACATTGATGGGAGTCAACCGCAACGCCTCCTCGCCCCCGCCGAGGGAAGGCATGCGGCTCGCGGCGAGCCCAAGACGGCGCGCCAGCATCAGCATGGTTTCCGGGTGCAGCTCCGGTTCGAGCACGCTCGGTGTGAGCACCAGGCGGCTGACGCGAACGCCTTGCGAGCGAAGTGCGACGACCACCGACTCGAGATCGCTGAGGAAGCCGCGGACCGGCACATCGCGCAGCGCCTGGTCCTGATCTGCCGACGACGGCGACAGGATTCCAACCGGCATCACATTCTTGACCGCCCCGCTCTCGATCGCTCGCAGCAACACCTCCGCATCTGCGGCACGCCCGACGATAAGCGTCGGCATCGCGTCCGGTCCTTTCACCTGCTGCTGGATTCGCGATAACCGGAACAGGCGATAGGCGATCCGCGGACCGCCCAAAAAGAACATTTGCAGAAACCAATAAAGCGCGATCGTTATTTTGCCAAAAAAGAATGTTCCGAACAGGCTCGGATACAAAAGAACGTAGTCCAGCACGAGTAAAGAAATCGCGAGTACTGTGACCGCCCGGAAAATGTTGCGCAGGTCGGGTAGTGACGCAAAACGCCACTTCGCCATGTACAAGTGGAAATACCAATAGATCAGGCCCGCATAGGCGACGTAGCAGGGCAGGATAATGACGAGCCAGGGATAACGCTCCTCAAGCCCGCCGTTCTGACCGTCGCCGAAACGAACATATAGTGTCGCCATGATCGCGAGCGCGGTGACGAAAAGGTCGTGCACCACGATCAGAACGCGACGCGGATTGCCCAAAAAGCCCCTCATGGTCGCATTATAAGACACGCGGCAGGATAAGAAAAAACCTCAATTCCAAGCCCGATCAGTGGTGATATTGCCGGTACCAGGCAACGAACTTTCTCACGCCGTCTTCGATTGAGGTGGCCGGACGAAATCCAACGTCCCGCATCAAATCGTCGATCTCGGCCCAGGTTTCCGGCACGTCCCCCGGCTGCATCGGCGCAAGCTCGATTTTCGCCTTCCGCCCAAGCTCTTGTTCGAGCAACGCGACAACCCGCGGAACTTCGACCGTACGATTATTGCCGATATTGTAAATTCGCCAAGGCGCGGCGCTCGTGGATGGATCTAAACTGCCGTTCGATCGAGGTTCGTTTTTTGTCGGTATTTTTGCGATCACACGTTCAACCGCTTCGACGACGTCATCGATGTAGGTGAAATCGCGACGCATCTTGCCTCGATTAAAGAGCCTGATCGGCCGACCTTCGGTGATTGCCTTGGCGAAAATATACATCGCCATATCGGGGCGACCCCACGGGCCGTAAACCGTAAAAAAACGTAAACCGGTCGCCGGCAATTCATATAGATGGCTGTAGACATGCGCCATCAATTCGTTCGCTTTTTTGGTCGCCGCATAGAGGCTAATCGGATGATCGACATTGTCATGAACCGAGAAAGGCAGATGCGTATTGCCGCCATAGACCGAGCTTGAGGAAGCAAAAACAAGGTGATTGGTCTTACGGTGCCGGCAACCTTCGAGGACATTGAGAAAACCAGCGAGATTGGCGTCGAGATAAGCGTGCGGATTTTGGAGCGAATAACGAACGCCAGCCTGGGCAGCTAGATGCACGACTGGCCCGAACTCGCCCTCGGCAAAAATGCGTTCCGCCGCTCGCCGGTCCGCGAGATCGACCTTGTGGAAAGTAAATTTGTCGAATTTGCCCAGCACGGCGAGACGAGCCTTCTTCAGCGCCGGGTCGTAATAATCGTTGATGCTGTCCGCGCCGACTACGGCGCGGCCAGTTTCAAGGAGCCTACGAGCGAGCGCAAAGCCGATGAAACCCGCGGCGCCGGTAATCAAGACGGCATCTTGCGACATCACAGTTCCAGTTCTTAAGCCGTCTCTTGGGGATTGCCCCTGATCATAACCGCCACAGTTCGATCGAGTCGGGGCACTTCGCGCGATCGAGCTGCCACTTCACGTCAAGCACCAGTCCGCCGCCGTCCTTCAACAGCTTCGCCACGAGCGGCCAGCCACCGCGCACGAACGGCTCATGCGCGACTGCGAAGATCACCGCGTCCGCCGGCCGCATCGCTTCCATGGGCATGAGATCGATGCCGTATTCGCGTTTGACTTCACCTTGATCGGCAAGCGGATCATGCACTTGCACAACGAGCCCATAGGAGCCCAGCTCGCGGACGATGTCGGCAACCTTCGAGTTTCGCGTATCGGGAACATTTTCTTTGAAGGCCATGCCAAGAATCGTGACCGTAGTGGCTCCGTTCTTGCGTTTAAGCAAGCGGCGAACGCATTCGCGCGCAATGCGTTGACCGACGCTGTCGTTGATCTTGCGCCCGGCCAAGATCACTTGCGGCTCGTAGCCGGCCTTTTCCGCGCGATAGGTCAAGTAATAAGGATCGACCCCGATGCAGTGACCGCCGACCAGCCCCGGAGTGAACTTGTAGAAATTCCATTTAGTACCGGCGGCGGCGAGCACGTCGCCGGTATCGATGCCTAGGCGATCGAATAGGGCCGAAAGCTCATTCATGAAAGCGATGTTGAGATCGCGCTGAGCGTTCTCAATGACTTTTGCGGCTTCCGCGACCTTGATCGAAGGCGCACAATGGATACCGGCTTTGACCACTGCCCCATATGTCTTGGCGATAATTTGCAGCGTCTTCTCGTCCTGTCCGGCAACCACCTTCGTGATCGTTTCGAAGCGGTGCTCCTTGTCGCCCGGGTTGATCCGTTCCGGCGAGTAGCCGAGCGTGAAATCTTGGCCGCAACGCAAGCCTGATGCGCTCTGCAAGACCGGCGCGCACTCTTCCTCGACGGCGCCTGGATAGAGGGTCGATTCGAAGACTACGATATCGCCGCGCTTGAGAAATCGGCCCACCGTCTCTGCGGCGCGAAGGACAGCGCTGAGATCGGGCCGGCGCGAAGCGTCGATCGGCGTCGGCACGGTGACGATGAAAAAATTCGCTTGCGTCAGCGCTTGCGGTTCGCAGGTATAAACGAGCGTCGGCTGCGCTAGTTGTATTTTCTCGACTTCGTGCGTGCGGTCGAAACCGGCATGCAGCTCTTCAATCCGGGCGCGATCGATATCGAATCCGATCACCGACGCCCCGGAGCGGGCGAACGCCACTGCTACGGGAAGCCCGACATAGCCGAGACCGATTACCGCAATATTGCGTGGCGGCGCCAACCTATACTCTCTTCTGCTGCTGGACTGCCGATTGGATCTGTCGAGAAAATCAGTCTCAGATTTGTGGATCAGCGTCGCCAACGCGCTGCGAGCGTGAGAATAAAAGTGCCATCCAAGCGAGCGCTCCGGGCAACGACGCCAGAATACTGGTAAGACCGAAATACATCGAAAATACCAGCGCCCGCTCTGGGGTTAGCCCATGGTTGCCGAATAAGGAAACCATCGCAAGCTCACGCAGTCCCCAGCCGCCGACGGTGAAGGGAACGAGCGCCACTCCAATCATTACCGCGAATAGCACGGCGGCATCGGCTGGCGATAATGCCAAGCCTTGCGCTCGGCCAAGCGACCAGACTGCTGCGATTGTCAGCGCATGAATCACGCAGCCAGTGCCCAGGATAACGGCGGAGCGAGATCCAAACGCGGCGGCTCGCGCGCCGCTGAAGAACCTTTCGATCCAGCGGCCATACCGCCAGCCCGTGAGTTTCGGTCCCAATCGCGCGCTCACCACGAGGCAGATGACCCCGAGGATAAGCATGGTGGCAAGCGCGACCACCACCTTGTCCCGATCTTGTTCGAACGCGCCGAAATTCGATGGCAACAGAAGGATCACCAAAGTAAACGCCAATAAGAGTCCAATTCCGACGCAGCGATCAATAACCACGCTGATGGTCGCATTCCGCCAATCACTGCTGAAACGCCCAAGAAACCACACGCGCACGCCGTCACCGGCGACGACCGGCAGTATTTGACCGAAAAACTGCGCGATTCCCGCCGCCACGCTCATCCAAATCCAGGTCACCTGGCGGCCGCGCATTGCCAAGATTTTGGCGATCTGCAACCAGCGCAGCCCGACCAGGGGTATCTGCGAAACGAGCAATGCTATCGCCAGCATCGACCATCGCATGTCGATTCCGGGGAGCGTGCGCTGCAGCTCCGCCGTGTCGATATGACGAAGCAAATACCAAAAACAGGCGAGCGTGATGGCGATCTTAAGAGCAAAGGCGGCGCCTTGGCCTTTGCTCAATGACCGCACCGGAAGCGCGGTGCTGTGGCTCAAATTCGATTCCTCGCTACGCATGCATTCCGAGATGTTTGTCACTGGCCTTACGCGGTGCTTTACGACTGGCGCGAGCCTAGATCAACTCGATGGATCGCTGCCCTGAAACACAGCCCAGATCGATGTTTCACGTTCTTCACGATCAAGTTGTGAACCTCGCCGGAAGCGGCTACTGAAAGCATGATCGTTGTAAAAGAGCACTGCTGATGTGCGGCATCGCCGGCTTTCTAACCGACGCTTGTGACGGACGCGCACGCGAGCTCGCCGAGGTGTCTTCGGCGATGGACGCGTGTCTGCAACACCGCGGCCCCGACGATCACGGTGTTTGGGTCGACGAAGAAGCCGGCGTGGCGCTGGTTCATCGCCGGCTCTCAATCCTCGATTTGTCGCCTGCCGGGCATCAGCCGATGATCTCGGCCAATGGCCGCTTCGTCATCATTTACAACGGCGAGGTTTACAGCCATCAGCCGATCGCCGCCGAATTGGCGGCACGCGGCTATCACTTCCGAGGTCATTCAGACACCGAAGTCATATTGAATTCGTTCGCCGAGAACGGGATCGAGCCGACGCTCAAACGCATGATCGGCATGTTCGCCATTGCGCTGTGGGACCGGCGCGAGCGCAGTCTCATGCTTATCCGCGATCGGCTGGGCATCAAACCTTTGTACTGGGCGAAATTCGGCAAGCTGTTCCTGTTCGGCTCGGAGTTAAAAGCGCTCCGCGCCCATCCCGGCTGGAACGCGGAAATCGACCGCAATGCGGTGGCCGCGTTCATGCGCCACAACTACATCCCGGCGCCGCATACCATTTATCGCGGGGTGCACAAACTCGAGCCCGGAAGCATTCTTACTTTGCCGTGGCAAGGCGAGCCTCAGATTGCCCGGTTCTGGAACGCGCGCACGGTCGCGCACAACGGCATCCTTCACCCGCTCGACGGGAACGACGCCGAACTGACCGAACAGCTCGAGGCGCTGCTGCAGGATGCCGTGGCGCGGCGCATGATCGCGGA
>JBAQBC010000331.1:0-22423 GCA_049286035.1 Xanthobacteraceae bacterium | reverse complement strand
CGTCGCCGGCGCGCCGGCGCCGCCGCCACTACATCCGGCGAGCAACACCAATGCGAGCACGGCCCCGGCCGGCGACCCACGGCGCCAGCCCGACCTAGAAAATGCGCGTTTTGTTCCCCGCGTCATCGCCAATTCGCGATCCCCGATTGCTATAGCAAATTCATGACGGCTTTCCCAAGGCGTTATGCAGCTTGGTTAAAGGCGCAAACGGTCACGCTCTGCCGTAATCGGAACCGTCGTTCACATGCGCGTAGAGGAGATGATCCTGCCAGATGCCGTTGATACACAGATATTCGCGGGCATAGCCCTCCCGCACGAAACCGGTCTTCTCTAGAAGCTTGATCGATCCGCTGTTGCTGGGAATGCAGGCGGCTTCGAGACGGTGCAGCCGCAGGCTGGCAAAAGCAAACGGAATCACCGCGCGCACCGCCGCCGTCATGTAGCCCTGGCGCACGAACGGCAAGCCGGTCCAGTAGCCGAGACTGCCGGCCTGGGCGACGCCGCGCCGGATATTGGCGAGCGTCAGCCCGCCGACCAGCGTACCATCGGAATTGCGGGCGATGAGAAAAGCGTAGCCCTGGTCGCTGCGCAAATCCTCGGTGTAGCGTTTTATGCGACGGCGGAACGCCGCGCGCGTGAGATCGTCGATCGGCCAAGTCGGCTCCCAGGGCGTGAGAAAATCGCGGCTTGTCTCCCGCAGCGCCGCCCATTCTTCGAAGTCGGTTATCTGCGGCGTACGCAGCATGACGCCGTCGCCTTCGATGCTCGGCAGCGGCTCAGAAAAATTGATGGTGCGGAAGAAAGCCATTGGCTGGTTCGGCCGGACTCTTCATGCGGCGGCGCGGCGCGTCAGAGTCTCCGCAATCGCCGCCGCGCTTTCAAGCCCAGAACCAAGGCCCAGAACGGCGGTGGCAAGTTTGCCGCGCGCAATGAGCGCCCGGCCGGCCGCCCGCGCGCTTTCGACGGTGACCGCGTCGACCTTTGCTACCAGCTCGTCGAGCGGTATGGGACGGCCGCGGGTGATCATCTGCCGGGCCAATTGCTCAATACGCGCACCCGAGCTTTCCAGCGCCATCAACAAGCCGGCTTTCATCTGCGCTTTGGCGCGTGCCACTTCCGGCTCGGAAATGGTCTCAGCGGTGGTGGCGATCTCGTCGACGATCAGCCGCATCAATTCCGAAGTGTCGGCGGCGTCGGTGCCGGCATAGAGGCCGAACATGCCGACATCGGAATACGGTACGTGGAACGTGTAGATCGAATAACACAGGCCGCGCCGCTCGCGCGCTTCCTGGAACAGCCGTGAGGACATGCCGCCGCCGAGGATATTCGTGAACACCTGGAGGCTGTAGAGCGCCGGATCGACAATCGAAATGCCCGGCAGCGCCAGCGCGATGTGCACCTGCTCGAGTTCGCGCTTCTCGACGTGAGTGCCGCCGCCGAAATTTGCCGGCTCCGGCAGCGGACCGGCCGGCCCATTGAAGCCGCCAAAGTGCTTCTCGACCTCGGCGACCACGGCGCGATGCTCGACCGCGCCCGCGGCCGCGACCACGATATCCGGGGCGCGATAATTTCTGGCGAGATAAGTGCGCAGCTTGCCGCCGTCGAACGACCGCACCGTCTTCGGCGTGCCCAGGATGGAGCGGCCGAGCGACTGATTGGGAAACGCGACCGACTGCAGGTGCTCGAAAATGAGATCGTCGGGCGTGTCCGCGACGGCGCCGATCTCCTGAATGATTACGTTCTGTTCCCGCAGCAGCTCCTCGTGATCAAAGGACGGGTCCGAGAGGATATCGGCAAGCACGTCGAGCGCCAGCGGCACGTCGGATTTGAGCACGCGAGCGTAATAGGCGGTGCTTTCGGCGCCAGTCGCGGCGTTGAGATCGCCGCCTACGGCCTCGATTTCCTCAGCAATCTGCCGCGCGCTGCGCCGGCGCGTGCCTTTGAAAGCCATGTGCTCGAGGAAGTGGGAAATGCCGTGCTCGTCGTAGCGCTCGTCGCGGCTGCCGGACGCCACCCAGACCCCAAGCGAGGCGGTCTCGAGATGCGGCATCGCGTCGGTCACGACATTGAGGCCAGACTTGAGCGTGGTCACCTCGACGCTCATGCCGCCGCTCCTTCCTGGGCGGCCCGGCTCGTCGCCAGAATGAACCGCTCGACCGCCGATTGATCGGCCGGCAGCGCCGTGACACGCTCGGGCCGCTCATTGATATGCGCCAGCCAATCGGGAAGAGCCGGGCGAACACCGCAGGCCCTTTCCACAGCATCGGGAAATTTCGCCGCATGCGCGGTCGACAGCACGATCATCGGCACCGCCGGGTCGCGCGATTCCTTCTCCGCCACGGCGACCGCAACCGCGGTATGTGGGTCGATGCAATTGCCGGTCTCGCGTTTGACGGTGCGGATCGTGGCGGCGACTTCATCCTCGTCGGCGCGGTCCGCGGTGAACAGGCTGCGAATCGACGATAGAGCGCGCGAGGACAGCGTGAACCGCCGCGACTGCGCCAGCGAGCCCATCGCCGCGCGCACGGCGGCAGGCTCGCGGTCATAGGCCTCGAACACGAGGCGTTCGAAATTCGACGCGACCTGGATGTCCATCGACGGCGAGGTCGTCGGCACGACCGCGCGCGGCTCATAGGTCCCGGTCGCCAGCGTGCGCGCCAAAATATCGTTGACGTTCGTCGCCACGATCAAGCGATCGATCGGCAGGCCCATGCGCGCCGCCACATAGCCGGCATAGACATCGCCGAAATTGCCGGTGGGAACCGCGAAGGCGAATTTGCGCGACGGGGCGCCGAGCGCGACCGCGGCGGTGAAATAATAGACCACCTGGGCCACGATCCTCGCCCAATTGATTGAATTGACGCCGGAGAGCCGGGCCTGCTCGCGAAAACCGTGTTGACCGAACATCCCCTTCACGATCGCCTGGCAATCGTCGAACGTGCCCTCGATCGCAACGGCGCTGACATTGTCAGCGCCGCTGGTCGTCATCATTCGGCGCTGCACGTCGGAAATGCGGCCATGCGGGAACAGCACGACGAGGTCGACCTGGCGGCGATCGCGAAACGCTTCCACAGCCGCGCCACCGGTGTCGCCGGAAGTAGCCACGACGATGGTGCGCCGCTCGCCGCGCGCGGCAAGCGCGTGATCCAGCAGCCGCGCCAGCAGCTGCATCGCCAGATCTTTGAAGGCGAGCGTCGGGCCATGAAAAAGTTCAAGCAGAAACGTGTTGACGCCGAGCTGGCTGAGCGGCGCCACGGCCGGATGACGAAAATTGCCGTAAGCCTCGCGGGCAAGCCGCGCGAGATCGCCGGATGCAACCGCGTTGTCGGTAAAAGGCCTGATGATGTCGACCGCGACCTCGGCATAGGAGCGGCCGGCGAAAGCCGCGATCGCCGCATTATCGAGGCGCGGCCAAGCGTCCGGCACATAAAGTCCGCCGTCGCGGGCAAGGCCAGCGAGCATGGCTTCGGCAAAGCCGAGCGAGGGCGCCTCGCCTCTGGTCGAGATATATTGCACTTTACCTTTCCGCCGCCGCTGGACGCCGGCTAGAGGTCTCTAAGTAGCTGATATGGCAGGCTTATCTGCCCGGCCAAACGGTCTGGCCGTCGCGTCGCCGCGCCGGAACGCGGGTCACACTAATAGCAAATCGAACGGCTTCACAAGCAAGGCAAAGCAGCGGCAAAGGCACGGCAAAGGCTCCGGAAAGACACCGGGCCGGACGGGCCTCGGGATGCGGTTTTGACGCAGACCGAGAGGCTTCTACGGGCGATCAGCCGTAGCGCTGTGGCGGCCGGATGAGGCCGCCCAGAAGCCGAATACAGCCGCCAAGACCGCAGCCAACCCATACCAGGTCAGCGCGTATTGCAGATGGTTGTCCGGCAAGGCGACCACGAGCTTTCCGGGTTGCGGCAAACCTCCAGGCGGCGTCGGAGCTTCCTGTTCGACATAAAATGGCGCTACGGCGCCCGCTCCGGGATCCTTGTCCAGACCCTTGGCCGCCGCAATCGCGGCCGGGTCGCGCGTGAACCAGAGATTATGCGAAACGTCGTCCGCCGGGGTGAACCAGTGCCGCTCGTCCGGCCAGCGTAGCGCGCCGGTGATCTCGATCGCTTCGGCGATTTGACCTTGGGGCCGCGACTTTGGATCGCGGCGCACGTCCGGGACGAAGCCGCGATTGACAACGACGATGCTGCCGTCAGCGAGCCGCGCCGGTGTGAACACCCAATAGCCCGGGCTCGTGACGTCTGGCCGGAAAGCGCTCGCCGCGGCAAAGACCAGCGCCTCACGTGCATTATCGAAGCTCGCCGTGAATTGGACCCGGCGGTATTCGTCACCGGCGCGATCGAGCTTGGCCCAATCCTTGGCGCGCGGCAACGTTTGTGGCGGCGACGCGAGACGTTCGGTCAATGACGCGATCAGAGCTTCTTTCCAGGCTTTGCGCTCGACCTGCCAAGTGCCGAGCACAATAAGCACCGCGAAGGCCAACAGCGCAGGCAGCAACAGGCTTCGCCATGTACGATTGCGCGTACGATTGCGCGCCGCCGGCCGATGCGGCGCCGCTTCTCCGCCCGGCTCAGCCGTCATGGGTCTTGATGCTCTTGGTCGTGTTCTGGGTGCTGTTCTTGACCGAACCGACTCTCGGCCGCTTTGTGATGATATTGCAGCGCGATCATCAGGCCTTTCATCGGCCGCAGCGGGCCGAGCGTGACGAGCATGATCAGCGGCAGCCATAGCGCCGCGTGCACCCAGTACGGAGGTTGAAACAGAATCTCCGTCACCAGCGCGGCGCCGACCACGATTGCGCCGGCCAGGAACATGATGAAGACGGCCGGACCATCGCCGGAATCGGCAAAACCGAAATCAAGTCCGCAGCGCTCGCAGCGCGGCTGTAATTTCAAGAACCCGGCAAACAGCCGGCCTTGGCCGCAGCGCGGACAGCGACAGGACAGGCCCGCCGCGATTGCGCCTGAGAGCGTGGTGATCGTCTCGGTCACTCCGGCAATTTAGATGTCGCTTTCAACCCGCCTGCGCGCCGCCGCCCCAGACATAAATGCAGGCGAACAAAAACAGCCACACGACGTCGACGAAGTGCCAGTACCAGGCCGCGAATTCAAATCCGAGATGCTGGGTCGGCTTGAACTGTCCTGCTATGGCGCGGAACAGGCAGACGATCAGAAAGATCGAGCCGATGATCACATGGGCACCGTGAAACCCGGTCGCCATGAAGAAAGTGGCGCCATAGATGTTGCCCGAATAGTGGAACATCGCGTGCATGTATTCCCACGCCTGCACGCAGGTGAAGCTCAGCCCCAAGGCGATGGTGAGCGCCAACCCCCACACCAGTCCCTTGCGATCGTTTTCCAAGAGCGAGTGGTGCGCCCAGGTTACCGTCGTACCCGAGGTGAGCAGAATGAGCGTGTTCAAGAGTGGGAAGTGCCACGGATCGAACGTGTCGATGCCCTTGGGCGGCCAGACGCCGCCGGTAAAAGCGATGCGGGCGACGTCGCGGAATTCATCCGGAAACAGCGCGGTGTTGAAATAGGCCCAGAACCAGGCGACGAAGAACATCACCTCCGAAGCGATGAACAGGATCATCCCGTAGCGGTGCGATATCTGCACCACGCGGGTGTGATCGCCTTCCACTTCGGCTTCGTAGATGACGTCGCGCCACCAGCCGACCATGGTGTAGGCGATGCCGATCGCGCCGGCGCCCAGCACCAAGGGCGCATAGGCGACCATGTGGTGCATCCACAGAATGGCGCCGACAGCCGCCAGAAAAGCCGAGGTCGCGCCGACCGCGGGCCACGGACTGGGATTGACCAGGTGGTAATCGTGATGCGGTTTGGCATGCGCAGTCGCCATCGTCTTCTCCACCCTGGCGCGATCGAACTCTTCGCTTCCGCGCCGTCTTGGTTACGGTTGAATCGTCCTAGATGTGCCCGGATTTGTCCGAATTGACGCTCTCCGCCACCGGCCGGTCGGGAACGCGCGCCGGAAAGAAGGTGTAGGAGAGCGTGATGTTGTTTACGGCGCTCTGTTCCGTGTCCTTACCGAGCTTGGCATCGACGTAGAAAACCACGGCCATGTCGCGCTTCTCGCCCGGCTGCAGCGTCTGCTGGGTGAAACAGAAACAGTTGATCTTCTCAAAATAGGCGCCGACCGTCGGCGGCGTCACGTTGTAACCGGCCTGGCCCGTCGTCACCCGCGCGGATTCGTTACGGACCGCATAATAGACCGTGACGACCTCGCCGAGCCGCACGTCGATTGTCCTGCGTTCCGGCTCGAACGACCATGGCAAGCCGGGCGCGACGTTGGAATCGAAGCGGACCGTGACGACGCGACCGGACATTTGATCGGGCGCGATTTTAGCCACCTGCGTGGTGCCGCCGAACCCGGTGGTGCGGCAAAACCACGAGTATAGCGGCACAGCGGCGAAGGAAACGCCGATCATCGCCGCAACAAATCCGCCGCAGGCAAAGGCCACCACGGCATCGCGGGCCGGGCGCCGGGTCATAGCGGCCGCTCCAGCACGCCGGGCCCCTTCACCAGCGTCACGATGTAGAACAGCACCGCCAGCACGCCGAGCGATATAGCAATGGCGATCGAGCGAGCGCGGCGGGCGCGCCGCTGCTGCTCGGTCAGCCTGATGCCGGGCTCCGGCTTTGGTTCGGTATTGCGCTCGCTCATCGCCGTCTCATGCTCGTCTCACGATCCCGCCGGGAAATGGCCCCACAGCGGCGCGAACAATCCTCCCGCCATGCGATCGACCAGCAGCATGGCAAACAACAGGAACAGATACAAAATCGAGAAGCCGAACATTTGTTTGCTGGCGGTGTAGCCGCGCGCTTCACCGCGCACGCGAATGGCAAGCGCGATCATCGCGCCGCCCGCCAGCATGGCGGCGATTCCGTACAACGCTCCGGCATAGCCGAGCAGCCACGGCGCAACGCCGACCGGCGCCAGCACCAGCGTGTAGCGGAGAATCTGCCGCCGCGTTTCGGTCGCGCCGGCCACGACCGGAAGCATCGGCACGCCGGCGCGCGCGTAATCGTCGGCGCGATAAAGTGACAGCGCCCAGAAATGCGGCGGCGTCCACAGAAAGACGATCAGGAACAGAACTAGCGGCTCGATGGCGACGCCCCCGGTTGCCGCGGCCCAGCCGATCACCGGCGGCAGCGCGCCGGCGGCGCCGCCGATGACGATATTCTGCGGCGTCCAGCGTTTGAGCCAGATTGTGTAGACACCGACATAGAACGCGATGGTCAAGGCCAAGAGCAGCGCGGCAAAAATATTGACCAGAAGCCCGAGCACCACCACCGAGAAGCCGGCAAGCGTCAGACCGAAAGCCAGCGCCTCCCCGCGCGCGAGCCGGCCTGCTGGAATTGGACGCGCCGCCGTGCGCGCCATGCGCGCGTCGATATCGGCGTCGTACCACATGTTCAGCGCGCCCGCGGCGCCGGCGCCGACCGCGATGCACAACAGCGCCGTAAACGCCATCACCGGATGCATGGGCACCGGCGCCAGCACCAGCCCAACTAGCGCGGTGAACACCACGAGCGACATCACTCGCGGCTTCATCAGTTCGATGTAATCGCCGACCCCAGCGACGCTCGGTTCGGCGCGCGCGAGGATGACGTTCATCGGATCAGCGGCAGTGTTTCATATTGATGGAACGGCGGCGGCGACGGCAGCGTCCATTCCAGCGTGGTCGCGCCGGGGCCCCACGGATTGGCCGCGGCGCGTTCCTTGCGGACGAAGGCAAGCACCATGCCGTAGAGGAAAATCAGCACGCCTATTCCGGAAATGTACGAGCCGATCGAGGAAACGAGATTCCATCCGGCGAACGCGTCGGGATAGTCGACATAGCGGCGGGGCATGCCGGCAAGGCCGAGGAAATGCTGCGGGAAGAAGACCACATTGACGCCGATGAAGGTGAACCAGAAATGCGTTTTGCCGATTGCTTCGCTGTACATGTAGCCCGTCATCTTCGGAAACCAGTAGTACCAGCCGCCGAAAATCGCGAACACCGCGCCGAGCGACAGCACGTAGTGGAAGTGCGCGACGACATAGTAGGTGCCGTGCAACACGCGATCAACGCCGGCATTGGCGAGCACCACGCCGGTCACGCCGCCGATGGTGAACAGGAAGATGAAGCCGATCGCCCACAGCATCGGCGTCTTGAACTCGATCGACCCGCCCCACATGGTGGCGATCCATGAGAAGATCTTCACGCCCGTGGGCACCGCGATCACCATCGTCGCGGCGATGAAATAAGCCTGCACGCTCGCCGACATGCCGACGTTGTACATGTGGTGCGCCCACACGACGAAGCCGATGCCGCCGATCGCGACCATCGCATAGGCCATGCCGAGATAACCGAACACCGGCTTGCGTGAGAATGTCGCCACGATCTGGCTGACCATGCCGAAGCCGGGCAGGATGAGAATGTAAACTTCGGGATGGCCGAAGAACCAGAACAGGTGCTGGAACAAGAGCGGATCGCCGCCGCCGTCGGGCGTGAAGAACGTCGTGCCGAAGTTGCGGTCGGTTAAAAGCATCGTGATCGCGCCGGCCAGCACCGGCAATGCCAAGAGCAGCAGGAACACGGTCACCAGGATCGACCAGACGAACAGCGGCATCTTGTGCATCGTCATGCCGGGCGCGCGCATATTGAAGATCGTGGTGATGAAGTTGATCGCGCCGAGAATCGAGGAAGCGCCGGCGAGATGGATCGAGAGAATCACGAAATCCATCGCCGGACCGGGATGGCCATAGGTCGACAGCGGCGCATAGATCGTCCATCCGGTCCCGGCGCCGTTGGTGCCGGGCTCGCCCTCGACAAACATCGACATCAGCAATAGCGCGAACGACGCCGGCAGCAGCCAGAAGGAAATATTGTTCATGCGCGGGAACGCCATGTCCGGCGCTCCGATCATCAACGGCACCATCCAGTTGCCGAAGCCGCCGATCATCGCCGGCATGACCATGAAGAAGATCATGATCAGTCCATGCGCGGTGACGAAGACGTCGAAGGTATGGGTGTCGTGAAAGATTTGCAGGCCCGGATACATCAGCTCGGCGCGGATCGCGATCGAGAGCGCGCCGCCGATCAACCCGGCGATGAGCGCAAACACCAGGTACATCGTGCCGATGTCCTTGTGGTTGGTCGAATAGAGAAAGCGCCGCCAGCCGTGCGGGATTTCGTGGGCTTCCTCATCGCCATGCGCGGCGTGTGCCATCGTATCCATTGCCAGTCCCTTCGTTTACGACCGCTCCGTGGCTGCGACCGTCATCGGATCGCAGGCGCCGCGGTCGCGGCAAGCGTATTAGGCGCGGCGTTGTTGTCGATCGCGTATTTCTGCTTGGCGCTCGTAAGCCAGGTATTGAAATCACCCTCGTTCACGACCCGCACCGCAATCGGCATGAAGGCGTGATCCTTGCCGCATAGCTCGGAACACTGCCCGTAGAACACGCCCTCACTGGTGGCCTTGAACCAGGTCTCGTTGACGCGGCCCGGAATCGCATCCATGCGAATGCCGAACGACGGCACCGTGAACGAGTGAATCACGTCGGCGCCCGTCACCAAGACGTGCACGACTTTGTTGACCGGCACCACCATCTCGTTGTCGACGGTGAGAAGCCGCAGCTGGCCCGGCTTGAGGTCCTTCTCCTGTACCATCAGCGAATCGAATTCGAAATTGCCGCTGTCCGGATAGCTGTAGCTCCAGAACCATTGTTTGCCGGTGACCTTCACGGTCAAGTCCGGTTTAGGCACTTCGAGCTGCACAAATAACAGCCGAAACGACGGCACTGCGATCATCGCCAGGATAATGACCGGAACGATGGTCCACAGAATCTCGATCGGCGTGTTGTGGGTCGTACGCGACGGCGCCGGATTGGCGCGCGCGTTAAAGCGCACGATGCAGATGAGAAGAAGCGCGAGCACGAAAGCGGAGATCGCGGCAATGACCCAGAGCAGGAAGAAATGAAAATTGGCGACGTCCTGCATGACCGGCGAGGCCGAATCCTGCAGGTCCATTTCCCATGGTGTCGGCTGGCCGAGACCGGCCCACGCGGCGCCGGCGCTCGCCAGTACACCGCTTGCGCTTGCCGCGATCGCGGCCAAACGTGACAACGCCTTCATGCCCCGTCCTGCTCCCCTGTTGCTGATCGTGTCACAACCGTCGCCGCAATAACCGCTAACCAGCGCGCAAAACCCGAAGTTCGCGCGAGCCGCCACGGCATGACACCACCGGATAACGCCACCGGTTTGGCGGGCCTTGTCCCGCGGCGCGATGTCCCGGGCGGGCCGCGCCACGATAAGGGAATTCCGGTTCCTCCAAACCACAAATCGCGGACTGCTGCAATGCACTCATCATCGCGGCGTCAGCGGCGGCGGATGGCCCCGCCCGCCGACAAATCGCCGGTCATTGGGGCATCGCCCCGAAGCCTCAATTGACCTTCGGCTGGCCACAATGCCTTGACTTTGATTCCTTGACAGGGCGGGCTCACGCTATAGGCAGGGCGCGGCAGCCAAAGCGCGCTGCGTGATGCGCGCCAGCCAGCCCGCCGGGGCGGCTTTGCGGCGGATCGAGGGAACTCATAATGACGCAATGTGACAGCCGCGGGCGGATCGGGCCATCGGCCAGGCTCATGAGCGCCGCGGTATTCATCGGACTGGCGCTGGCGCCGATTCTGGCTCCGGCGGATCGCGCCGGGGCGCAAGGGGCGGTCAAATCGGTGCATGGCGACTGGCAGATTCGCTGCGATACGCCGCCGGGTGCGCAGAGCGAACAGTGCGCGTTGATGCAGAGCGTCACGGCGGAGGACCGCCCGAATATCGGGCTGACTGTGATCGTCCTCAAAACCTCGGACCAGAAGAGCCGGCTGATGCGGGTCGTCGCGCCGCTCGGGGTTTTATTGCCGTCCGGCCTCGGACTTAAGATCGACAATCAGGACGTCGGCCGTGCCGGTTTCGTGCGCTGCCTGCCGAGCGGCTGCGTTGCCGAAGTGGTCATGGACGACAATCTGACCAAGCAATTGCGCAACGGTCAGACCTCGACTTTCATTATTTTCCAGACTCCGGAGGAAGGAATCGGCTTCCCGATGAGCCTGAAAGGTTTTGGCGAGGGCTACGACCAGCTGCCGTAATTTTCGTCGCCCCGGGGCCGCCAGCCGCGGCATTGCCAAAGCCATTCACCAACCCGCCAGCACGAAGAGCCGCGAACAGGGAAGACGTCATGCGAGCCGCAGGCTTCGTCTCGGCCATTGCCGCAATAGTCTTGACCGGATTCCTGGCCGAGTTCTTGGCCGGTGCTGAATCGCCTCGCTTCGCTTTGGCGCAGAATGATTATCCCAACCGCCCGGTCAGCCTGATCGTCCCCTACGCCGCAGGCGGCGTTGCCGACGTCGCCATGCGTATGCTCGGCGACAAACTGTCCACTCGACTCGGACAGCAATTCGTCATCGAAAACCGGCCCGGCGCCGGCGGCATCGTGGCCGCGCAAACCGCGGCGGCCGCTCCCGGGGACGGCTATACGCTGTTGATGACCGGCAACAATACTGCGATCGCGGCCGCGCTGTTCAAATCGCTGCCGTACAATGTGCTCCTGGATTTCGCCTCGGTTTCCACCGCTGCCTTTTTCGACCTGCTCATTGTGACGCGGGACGGTTCGCCGCTGCACTCGGTGACGGACGTGATCGCCGCGGCCAGCGCCAATCCCGGCAAGCTGAATATCGGCACGATCAATCCCGGCAGCACGCAGAATCTGGCTGCTGAACTCTTCGTCAACATCGCCGAGATCAAGGCCGCCATCGTGCCGTTCCGTACGTCGCCCGACATGGCCGGCGCGCTCCTGCGCGGCGACATCGATGTGGCGTTTGAATTCTACGCCGCCGTGCACGGCTTGCTCGCCGACAATAAGCTCGTGGCGCTCGCTTCGGCCGGGCCAAGCCGAACCGCCTATCTGCCGCAGGTGCCGACCGTGATTGAAAGCGGCCTTAAAGATTACGAAGTGACGAGCTGGAACGGGTTATCCGCTCCGGCGGCAACGCCGGCGCGGATCATCGCAACCCTCAACCAAGCCATGAAAGAGGTGATGCCATCGCCCGATATTCAAACGCGGTCGGCGGAAATGGGCATGGCCATGCGCTGGAGCACGCCGGACGAAATGACTGCCCGGATGAAAGCCGACATCAGTAAATGGTCCGCGGTGATCGAAAAGGCCGGAATTGCCAAGCGGGACTAGCGCATGATCCCGAAAAGTGGGAGCCGGTTTCCCGCCTCCGCGAAGCCTAGGCAGTCGCGAGTCCTTTCTTTCGAGGCTTCGGCGGGCGAAGGCAGGTCGGAAAAGATCATGCGCAAACAAAAATGGTAGGGGACGCATAGTGAATCCCGCTCTAAGCGCCCCTCGCCGGGGCGCGCCAAAGCGCATATCTAGGAGCGACTAGGGATTAAACGCACTCGCAGGGTATCGCATGACCGACACTCCCATTTCGCTCGTCGATCGCGCCGGGCTTGACCGGCAGCGGCTCGCAAAAATCATTTCGCGCGGGCTCGACGGCGCCGACGACGGCGAATTGTTCCTCGAATACCGTCAGGCTGAAGCGTTGGCCTTCGATAACGGCCGGCTCAAACAGGCGACCTACGACACCTCGCAGGGCTTCGGCTTGCGTGCGGTGAAGGACGAAGCGGTCGGCTATGCCCATGCGTCCGACGTTTCCGAAGGCGCGATTGAGCGCGCCGCCGACGCGGTGCGCGCGGTCAAGGGCGGTTATTCCGGCCATTACGCTGCGCCGCCGCCGCGCAGCAATGTCAAGCTTTACGGCGAAGACAGTCCGTTACAAAGCCCCTCTTTCGAAGCCAAGGCGCAACTGTTGCAGACGATCGACGCCTATGCGCGCGCCAAGGACCCGCGCGTGCGCCAGGTGACCGCGAGCGTCGCCGCTTCGTGGCAGGCGGTCGAAATCCTGCGCGGCGATGGTGAAATTTATCGCGACATCAGGCCGATGGTTCGTGTCAGCGTTTCCGTCGTGGTCGGCGATGGCAATCGGCAAGAAACCGGCAGTGACGGTTATGGCGGCCGCGAAGGCTATGAGCGTTTTATCGCGGAAGCTGCGTGGCAAGGTGCGGTGGACAATGCGGTGCGCCAGGCGCTGATTAATCTCGAAGCAGTGCCAGCGCCGGCCGGCGAAATGGACGTTGTGCTCGGCCCTGGTTGGCCCGGCGTGATGCTGCACGAGGCGGTCGGCCATGGCCTGGAAGGGGATTTCAACCGGAAAAAGACCTCCGCCTTTGCCGGACTGATGGGGCAACGCGTTGCCGCCAAGGGCGTTACCGTGGTCGACGACGGGACCATTTCATCGCGCCGCGGCTCGCTCTCGATTGATGACGAGGGTACCCCCAGCAATCGTACTGTGCTGATCGAGGACGGCATTCTCGTCGGCTATATGCAGGACCGGCAGAATGCGCGGCTGATGGGCATGAAGCCGACCGGCAACGGCCGGCGCGAGAGCTTTGCCCACGTGCCGATGCCGCGCATGACCAACACTTACATGCTCGCGGGAAGCCACGAGCCCGGCGAAATCGTCGCTTCGGTCAAGAACGGGGTCTACGCCACCTATTTCGGCGGCGGCCAGGTCGACATCACCTCGGGCAAATACGTGTTTCAATGCACCGAGGCCTATCGCATCGAGAACGGCAAGATCGGCGCGTCGATCAAGGGCGCCATGCTGATCGGCAATGGGCCGACTGACCTGCACCGCATTTCGATGATCGGCAACGATATGCGGCTGGACAACGGCATTGGCACTTGCGGCAAGAACGGCCAGGGCGTGCCGGTCGGCGTCGGCCAGCCGACGCTGCGTATCGACCGCATCACCGTGGGCGGCACCGGGTAACCAGAGATCAGATGTCGGATCATGGATGACCTCTGACATCCGTCATCCGAACTCTAGCGCACCACCCCGGAAATGCAGCACGGCCGACGTCGTGGCGGCTTGATCACGTCTTTTAGAAAGCACCGCGCCGAAGCTGCGCCGTAGCCGGGCCGCCGATAGGTCCAGGCCCGGCAGCGCTGCTCGCCTTGACAGGCCTCGGCGCAAGCTTTGCCTTTGGCGTCGGGCGGTGTTTCAAACCAGCGATAATCGCCGCCAAAGCGATCGATCGAATATTCGACCGCGCCGGCTTGCGGCTCGATCACGCCGGCGCCGCGCACCCCCGATACGCAGCAACTCGATTGCCTGGCCGGCACCACTTCGCGCTTGAGCCAGCACATCGCCGGGGCGCCCGACGTCGATGGATATGAGAAACTCCAGGCGCGGCAGCCTTTATCGCGCTCGCAGCGGGCGGCGCAGACCGTCGGATCGCCGTTCGCTACCGGCGCGCTGGTGTAATCTCCGCCCGGCCGGTCATAGCCGGCTTGCGCGAAGCCTCCGGTTGGCCGCCCGATCGCAACAGCAATCAGCGCAGCGAGACCAAAGAAAATCGCCTGCTTGATGCGCCGCTCCTGCGTTATCGGCCCTCACCCCACGTTACTCCGGAACAGGGGAACCGGTTTCTCCAAGAAATACCACAAGAATTTCCGCTCCGGACGGCTCGTCAACGGCCGCGCGGCTCCCGCAGAATAGTGTTCGAAGTGCCCCGCATTAGAGCATGATCCCGAAAAGTGGACGCCGGTTTTTCGGGAAAAGACCATGCTCAAACAACAAGCTAAAGCGAAATATCGAATCGAAAGAAATCATTTCGCTTTAGCGGAAATGTTTCGACAATTTGAGCCCTTGGGCCTGGTAATTGGAGCCGATGCCGCTGCCGTAAAGCTGGTCGGGACGCGCCAACATTCTCTCGTAGACCAGCCGGCCAACGATCTGCCCGTGTTCCAGGATAAACGGCACTTCGCGCGAGCGCACTTCCAACACCGCGCGTGAACCCAAGCCGCCAGCCCCCGCATAACCAAAGCCGGGATCGAAAAAGCCGGCATAGTGCACGCGGAATTCGCCGACCAGCGGATCGAATGGGACCATCTCGGCTGCGAAGTCGGGTGGCACCTGCACGGCTTCGGTCGACGCCAAGATGTAAAATTCGTCGGGATCGAGAATAAGGCTGCGATCGGCGCGCGCCGCGATCGGCTCCCAGAAATCGGCAACCTCGTAAGCGCCGCGGCGCTCGACTTCGATGACGCCGGTGTGCCGCTTGGCGCGATAGCCGACGACGCCGTTGATGTGCGCGCGGTTGTTTGAGGCGGACCCGGCGAGATCGATGCTGACCGCGACACCGTCGCCCATCACCGCTTCGGCGCGATCGACCAGTCGCTCGCGCGCGTGCAAGGCGCGCAGCGCCTCGCCCGAGAGCGCAGCGTCGCCGCGGCGCAAGCGCAGTTGCGATAATCGCGAACCCTCACGCACCAATACTGGAAACGTCTTCGGGCTGATCTCGGCGTAAAGCGGACCGTGGTAACCGCCAGCAATGCGATCGAAGCCACGGGTCTCATCGGCAATCACGCGTGTGAATACGTCGAGCCGGCCGGTCGAGCTTTTTGGATTGGTTGCCGCCGCGATGTCGGCGGGCAGCGCCAGGCTTTCAATCAACGGCACGATATAGACGCAGCCGGTTTCCAGAACGGCGCCGGCGGCAAGCGAAAATTCGTGCAGCTTCAGTTCGGCGATGCGCTGCACTACCGTGGTGCCGGGACCCGGCAGAAAACTGGCGCGCACGCGATAGGCAATCGCGCCAAGACGCAGATCGAGACTGGCCGGCTGAATCTGGTCCGCATCGAACGGCCGGGCGGCGCGAATCCCGCCCTGCTCCGTCAACGCCGCGATCATGCGGTCGGGCAGAATTCCCCGTTCGGAAGCTTTAAAGCTCAAAGCCATTTGCGGACCGGTTGCGATCTTGATCGGTGTAACGCTGCGATCTAATCCGATGCCCGGTTTGACGCAAAGACGGCCGCGGCGTATACATCGCGTTATCCCGTGGTCATTTGAGCCGGCCGGCTTGCAGCCACGTAAAACAAATCGCTAAAAGGCCGGGGACGCGTGAGCCCGGCCCGAGGATTTCCCCGGCCGGGTTTTGTTTTGGCCCCGTTTTTGGCGGCCAAAACGCGTGTTGGCTAAGGAGGGCCACATGTCCGCGTCGGCAAAAAAGAGCTATCGCCCCGAAACGCGCCTGGTGCAATCGGGCACTCTGCGTTCGCCGTTTGGCGAGACTTCGGAAGCGCTCTATCTCACCCAAGGCTATGTCTATGACAGCGCCGCCCAGGCGGAGGCGCGATTTAAGGGCGAGGATCCGGGTTATCAATATTCGCGTTTCGCCAATCCGACGGTGGACATGTTCGAGCGGCGGATGGCGGCATTCGAAGGCGCCGAGGCGGCGCGCGCCACCGCATCGGGCATGGCCGCGGTGACATTGTCGCTGCTCGGCCAGGTCAAGGCCGGCGATCATGTCGTGGCCTCCAAAGCGATGTTCGGATCCTGCCGCTATGTCGTGGAGGATTTCTTGCCCCGCTTCGGCGTCGCTTCGACGCTGGTTGACGGCTGCAATCTCGATGCCTGGCGCGAGGCGGTGCGGCCGAACACCAGGACTTTCTTTCTGGAAACGCCGACCAATCCGGCGCTCGAAGTGATCGACATTGGGGCGGTCGCCAGGATCGCGCATGACGCCGGCGCGACGCTCGTTGTCGACAACGTGTTCGCGACGCCGATATTTCAGAGCCCGCTCGCGCTCGGCGCGGACTGCGTCGTGTATTCCGCCACCAAGCATATCGACGGCCAGGGCCGCTGCCTCGGCGGGATTATTCTCGGCTCGCAAAAGTTCATCATGGAAAAAATCCATGTCCTGCTTCGTCAAACCGGACCATCGATGTCGCCGTTCAATGCCTGGGTGCTGCTCAAAGGGCTGGAGACACTTGCGGTGCGCGTGCGGCGGCAGACTGACAGTGCGGCGACGCTTGCTGTCGCAATCGCCGGGCATCCAAAAGTTTCGCGACTGATCTATCCGGGTCGGCCCGACCATCCGCAGGCCGCGATCGCGCAAAAGCAGATGCGCGGCGGCTCGACGCTCGTTGCCTTTGAGATCAAGGGCGGCAAACGTGGCGCCTTCCGCTTTCAGGACGCGCTCAAGCTCGTTCGCATCAGCAACAATCTCGGCGACGCCAAGAGCCTGATCACCCATCCGGCGACGACAACGCACCAGCGGCTTACGCCGGCGCAGCGCGCCGAGCTCGGCATCAGCGACGGCTTGGTGCGGGTCTCGGTTGGCCTTGAGGACCCCGACGATATCGTCGAGGACGTGCTTGGCGCATTGGAAGCGGTGTGAGCGCCGCATCGCAGTCGACACTCGCCGCTTCCACTTCTCTTCCCATGCTCACTGATGTCAATATTGCGCGCTTTCCGGAAAGGACGCGCGATAAGGAAGATGCACATGACCATTCGCGTTGCGGCGATTGAAGTCAGCCACTGGCATGCGCTTTACGATGCTGCTTACCTCCGTCACCTCACCGCCATGCCGGATGTGGAGTTAGTCGCGATCCAGGATTCGGATGGTGGTGTGGCGGCGAAACGAGCTGGTGCAGTAGGCCACCCGCCGACCTTCACGGACTACCGAAAGATGCTGACGGCGACCCGCCCCGATTTCGTGGTGGCACTCGGGCGGCATCGGCAGATGGCCGGGATTGCCAATGACCTGCTTGATCAGGGCTATCCTTTCATGATGGAGAAGCCCATGGGGGTCAGCGCGTCTGAAGTTGACGCCATTGCCGTCAAATCGGCCAGGCTCAACCGGTTCGTCGCCGTCCCCCTCACGCAGCGTTATGGACCTTTCGCCAAGCGGGCCAGAGAGCTACTCAGCGCCGGCCGATTTGGTCCGCTGTCACATATCTATGTTCGAATTAATCGGCCTAGCCCGGCGCGGTATCCAGCCTGGGACTGCCCCTGGATGCTGGATCCTGCGGAGGCCGGAGGTGGGTGCCTCCGCAATCTGGGCTCACATGGCTTGGACATGTTTCTACATCTGACCGGCGAGGAGGCGCAGGTGACCGGCGCCCAACTCAGTCGGCGCGCGCATGAGCGGCAAATTGAAGACTATGCTTCGGTAATGCTCCGCTCGCAGAGCGGCATTCTCGGTACGGTCGAGGTCGGCTATGACTTCCCCGGCAACGGCACCGACGGCGAGTGGAAGATTGCCGGCCGTGACGCCATGCTCACCATGAAGGATGGCCTCCTGAAACTTACCACGGTTGAAGGAGACGAAGTTTTTCCGGGAGTCGAGGTCACTACTCCCTATTTTGCCGCGGTGCGCGACGCGCTCGACCAATGGCAGCGAGGCGAGCCGCCGTCGATTAGCGTGCACGACTGCGCGCGAGCCGTACGCTTGATCGACCAAGCATACGAATGCGCTGGCCGACTTCCGACGATTGCCGCATGATTCTCGGCTCGATGACGCGAACCGGACCCGATCGACGGTACAGCGATTAGAGAGATCGTCTCAGCGCACGTCCGGCCTTGCTGAAATCGTGGCCGGGCGAACGGACGCGGCGGCAATCGGCCGCGTCGCCGCTTCGGCGATAGCGCCGCCGAGCAGCTTCGCCAGGCAGGCATAACTCCAGTCGTTCATGTGCAGATGGTCCGGCGACACGAACGTGTCGAAGGAGAGGTGCTGCACGTCGTGCCAATTGCGCATCACAGCGAAACGCTGGAACAGGTCGACATCTTCCTGTTTTGAGGTAAGCGCAATCTGCTCGACCATGCCTGGCGTTTCCGATTTGGCGAGCACCGCAGGCGCAAATTGCGGATCGATCAGAACGACATCGGCGCCGGCGCCCTTGAGCTGCTCGATGCCATCGTGCAGCTGCACGGCATGCGGGTTGAGCGGATGATCGCGCAGCACCGAATTGGTGCCGATCTGCCACAGCACGAGCTGCGGATGCGCGGCCAGCACGTCGCCGGCGAACCGCGCCATCATATTATTGGTCTCTTCGCCATTGACGCCGCGATTGAGCACGGTGATCTCCCGGCCGGGAAACCGCGCCCGCAATTCGACGGCAAGCCGGCTCGGATAGGTTGCGTTGGGCGAACTGGCGCCGGCGCCGGCGGTCGAGGACGAGCCGATCGCGACGATGGTCAGCGGCTGACCGTTGGCCAGGCGCCGCATGGTGTGAATGAGCGGCCGCTCGAAACGCGCCAAATCAGTGGGCGCCGTGCATGTCGCCGGCGCCGCAGGCGCGGACCCGACAACCGGTTTTGCGTTCGATCCGGCCACGGCGGATGTCTGCGTCGCGGGGCCTTGCGCATTCAAGCCTGGCGCACTCAAGCTTTGCGCGCTCATTTGCGCCTTTGCACTGTCACTGTGCAGTGCAAAAAATTGCACCGCCAAAATGACAGCGGCGACCGCGGCCGGCGCATGACCGGCGAATTTTGTTTGTTTGAAGGACATTAACGCGTCGTTTGCATTCTTACGGCGTCAAGATGTGCAGCACTGATAATTTGCGACGCCAGGGCCCGGCCAATGCACTCATGAACTCGTCGCGCCATATCATACTTTTTTGTTGCGGCATAGAGGTCGAAAGTGCCGATATCGTTCCAATATTGCATGATTGCTAACCGATCAAACAACAAAGCGTTCCGCTGCTGGGCAACACGACGCATCACATCGGCATAGGCCGACACGTCCAGCATCGAAGCGGTGCGGGGGCTGTATTGCATGTTCATGAGAATGACATCGGCGCCCGCAGCCTGAATTTTATCGACGCCGTCCTCGAGGCTTGAGCGGAAGTCTTCGGTCTCGACGCCATTGATGGCGTCGGCTGTGCCGGCCTGCCAGACCACCAGGGTCGGGTGGTCCTCGGCCAGAATTTTGTCCAAGCCGCCGAGCATGTTGGCGGTGGTCTGCTTCGGCTGAATGTGGGTCGTGACTTTGATCTCGTTGCCGGGCAATTGTTGCTTGAGCGTATCCTCAAGCCGCGCCGGATAGGCAAAGTGCGCTCCGTCAGGCCCGGCGAGCGACGAGGAGCCAGTGCCCAGCACGGTGACGTCCAACCGATGCTTGTCTTTAAGTTGTTGGGTAACGCGGGTGAGATCGATTTCGCTTTCCAGAAACGACGCCGGCACGTCGCAAGCCTCGGGCTGCGGCTCCGCCACCGCCCCCAAGGCCGGCAAACAGTTGAGTGCAATCGTTGCGACAAGCGTGGTGAGCAGTTTCATGCCTCGCCTCCCGCGAGGTCTGCATCCGGCGGTTTGCTCCGCCCGGTGGGGCTTCGCCCTTCTATCTGTTTGTACCATGATATCAGACTAGCTGTGGCGACCATGATCAAGATACCGACAAGGCTAATAAACGTCTGAATCAAAGGCCCGCCTGACCACTCGCTGATGATGAATTGGCCGGCAAAAGCCAAAAACACGCCGAGACAGAAGATTTCCAGCGAATGTTGGCCGCAAAGGATCGCCGGCCGCAGGTACGGCGACTTGAGCCACGGCCGATCGCGCGGGACGAAACGCACGGTGACGGCCGCAAGCGCGAGGAAATGGGCAAAGCGCAGCACGTCGAGATTGGTCTTGTCGATTGGATACATCCATTCACTCAGCCAGTTCGGCACGAAACGCCCGAGCGGCTCGACATACCAGGTCAGCGTGACCGCGAAAGCGAAGACGAGATAAGCAATCGCGATTGACAGCACGACGCGCGAGCGCAGCGCCGCGGACAGCCGTTGGGCGCCGCCGAGCGCGCACCACGCGCCGAATACAAACAGCAATTGCCAAGCAAATGGATTGAAGAACCACTGCCCGTTTGGATAAGCAGGCAGATTCCAATCGAGGTTCCAGGCCAGCACGTAGAGGAGTGCCGATCCCGCCAGCGCCAAGGCCGGTTGTCGAATCAACAGCCAAAGCATCGGCGGGAAGAACAACAGCAACATGATGTACAGCGGCAGCACATCCATGTTGACCGGTTTGAACTTCAGAATGAGCGCCTGGAAAATTGTGACATCCGGCTGCTTGAGGAAGTCGAGAATGTTCATTTCCTCGGCGTAGAGCGGATTTTCGAACGTCGCCGCGACATAGGCGATTTCGGCCATGAAAATCGTGAACAGAAAGATGTGGGCCACGTAGATTTGCCAGGCACGCCGCAGCACCCGCGCGCTGGCGACGATGATGCCGCGCTCGCGCATGGCGCGGCCGTAAACGAAGGCCGCCGTGTAGCCGGAAATAAAGATGAATATTTCGGTGGCGTCGCTGAAGCCATAGTTGCGGATGGTGAACCAGTTCACGACATTCTGCGGGATGTGATCGAGAAAAATCAGCCACAGCGCGACACCGCGGAACAGATCGAGCCGCAGGTCGCGTCCGCCTGGCGGCTGCGGCGAAGCGGCAGCCGTTGCGGACGTCAGCGCCAATCTGGGCAATGCGAGGTGCTTCACAGCCGCCATCACGATCGTTGCGCCGCGGCGTTTTGCCTAGCGCCCGCTTTGTCTGGCGCCATTGAGCGGCGCGCAGGCTTGGCCTTCATAAGCGTCGATTTTCCAATCTAGTCGGCAAGTATCGCTTGAGAAAGCGTCTTGTGATGGCTATGCAATCACGCAACCGTGCCGCTCGCTTTTGCGCCGGTATTGGCCCGCAAAATGGAACTCGCGTGAGCGGCACTGGGCTTCGCGCGTGGTAGGCTGCAACACTGCCGTATCGCTCGCATGTATCGCGCCGAGACCCGCAATATTGAAGTCGTGGTGACGCCGCGTTTCGTCGCCGATCGCTCGTCGCCGGAGAACAACTATTTCTTCTGGGCCTATACGATCTCCATCACCAATAAAGGCGCCGAGACGGTGCAACTCAAAACGCGTCATTGGCGCATTACCGATGCCCATGGACGGCGCCAGGAAGTACGCGGCGCCGGCGTTGTCGGCGAGGAGCCAGTGCTCAAGGCCGGAGAATCGTTCGAATATACCAGCGGCGTTCCGCTGCAGACGGCCTCGGGTTTCATGGTCGGCACCTACGGCATGGTGACTGCCGGCGGCGAACATTTCGAAATCGAGATCCCTGCGTTTTCGCTCGACAGCGGCAACGGCAAGCGCACCATCAATTGAACAACCGCGGGCGAACGCGATCGACGAACGGCGCGCCCTAAACACCTGCGGACCGCTATTGGCGGTCCGCATCCATTTTCCAAAAAACTTTATTCGATTGCGATCTTAGCGGTGGATCACGACATCGCCAGCCGGTGTGTCTACATCAAAGCCGCGGTCGTGATGCCGCCAGTGCTCGCGCTCGCGAACGACCACATCTGAGTCTGAACGCTGGACGCAGCGCGATATGCAGGTGCCGCTGTCGCAGACTTGGCGGCATACCCGTTCGGCATTGGCGGCGTGCGAGAGCGCAAACCACAAGGCTGCCGTCGCGACGCCGATCAGGAATTTGGTCATCGTCAGCCTCCGCTCCGCCCCCC
>JBAQBC010000330.1:0-2245 GCA_049286035.1 Xanthobacteraceae bacterium | reverse complement strand
GAAGACGTCGCCGACTGCAAGGACGACGCGCAGCGCGACAAACTCGTGCGCCGTCTCGACCAGCTGCGCGGCCTGCAGGCCGCCTTGACGCAATAGCGCTTATTTCGGTCCGGCGAATTTCGCGAATTCAGCGACCACGCGCTCGTAGACGGCGCGCTTGAAATGCACGATCAGGCGTGGAATCTCATCCAGCGCCTCCCAGCGCCATGCGGCAAATTCCGCCTCGTGCACGCCGTCCGGATGTTCGACATCGATTTCGCTTTCCTCTCCGGTAAAGCGCATCGCGAACCATTTCTGCGTCTGTCCGCGATATTTGCCCTTCCAGGCCTGGCCGATCAGCTCGCGTGGAATGTCGTAGCGCAGCCATTCGGCGATTTCGCCGAGGCGCTCGACCGAGCGGATATTGGTTTCCTCACGCAGCTCGCGCAGCGCGGCCGGCCACGGGTCTTCGCCGGCATCGATGCCGCCCTGCGGCATTTGCCAGGAATGTTCGAGGTCAACGTGCTCCGGCCCGTCGATGCGCCGGCCGATAAACGCGCGTCCGTCGCGATTGAACAGCACGACGCCGACGCAGGGTCGATAGGGCAGATCTTCAACGCGCATTGCGAGGGCGACGGGTTGGCAGCGAGCGGCACAAAGGACGCCGGATGATCCTCAATTTGGTCAGGTCTGTCACCAGCGCTGTATCGCTGCGGCCGGAGAAGCCGCGCCAGCCTTGTTGGCAGTCACCGCTTCCTTGGAACCTGATCGGTCGTATCGGCGCCGTTCTGATCGGGCCGTACGCGCTCGGCGGCGGTCGCCGCTTGGGGCGGCGACGCAACGATGACTTCGCGCTTGGCGCCGGTCTTGCCGTCGATAATCGTGACCGTCACGCCGCTCGGCGGTTTTGCTGGAGGCGATGGCGGCAGCGCTGCCGTTGTGGCGGGCTCCTTGGAATCGGCTGGAGCGGTGGCTTGCGGTACCGCGACCACCTCCGTTCCTTTTTTGGCGAAGCGCAGATCCGCCGGCGCTACGGCCATGGGCTCACCGCCCGAACGGTCTTGCGCGATCACCGCCCACAACACAAACGCACCGAAGAACAGCCCGAGCGCCACCGCGATGATTTTGCCCACCGAAAGGTTGATCGCGCGCCGATGTCGGTTTGGATCCTGTCCGAGCGGCGCTGTCAGGTCATTCATCGTCATGCGTGATCCCGTTCCCGATCGGCGAGTTCGGTTTCGTCCAAACCCGCAACCCCGCGCACAAGCAACGCGCGAATCACGACGGCCAGCATATCACGGCATCTCTTCAGCTGATCGTTCAGCTTGCCGGCGGCTGGCCGGGCGTTTGCGGCGTAAAGAACAAAAAAATCGGGGCGGCAAAAAATCGGGGCGGCGCTTGGCCGCCCCGATGTTCGCTTTGTTTTGGTTGCCTTTGTTTGGCGTTCAAATTGATCAGTTCGGAACCGCCGCTTTCGGATTCGGCGGGAACGCGGCGTTGCTCGCGGTTCCGCGCAGCAGATCAAGCGCCATCTTGATCGCTTTATCGTCCGTCTCGTTTGGCGGCACATAGGATTGCGAGCCGGTTTCCTCGGAGCCTTCGGCCTTGAGATGGCCGCGCAGCGAGGCCTCGCCCTTGGAATCGGTCTGCGCCTTTAAGTTATCGGGAACATCCTGCAGCACCTCGATATCCGGCGAGATGCCCTTGGCCTGGATCGAGCGTCCGGCCGGCGTGTAGTAGCGCGCCGTCGTCAAGCGCAGCGCACCATTGCCCGCGCCAAGCGGAATGATGGTCTGCACCGAACCTTTGCCGAACGAGCGCGTGCCGATCAGGGTCGCGCGCTTATGGTCCTGCAGCGCGCCGGCGACGATCTCCGACGCCGAAGCCGAACCGCCGTTGATCAGAACGATCACCGGCTTGCCCTTGGTCATGTCGCCGGGCCGCGCATTGAAGCGCTGCGTCTCTTCCGGGTTGCGGCCGCGGGTCGAAACGATCTCGCCCTTCTCCAGGAACGTGTCGGACACCGAAATCGCCTGGTCGAGCAAGCCGCCCGGATTGTTACGCAGATCGACCACGTATCCCTTGACCTTGTCGGCGCCAAGTTGGGAGTTGAGATCGTTGATCGCCTGCTTAAGTCCGTCGGTGGTCTGTTCGTTGAATTGCGTGATGCGAATGTAACCGACGTCGCCGCCTTCCGGATGCCAGCGCACCGACTTCACCCGAATGATGTCGCGAACGATCGAGACGTCAATCGGCTTGTCGGCGC
>JBAQBC010000329.1:0-2278 GCA_049286035.1 Xanthobacteraceae bacterium | reverse complement strand
CAAGCCGTTCTTCGTCTGGTACAACCCGGCGCGCATGCACATCACCACCGTTCTCTCTGATAAGTACATGGCGATGGTGGGCACGACCGGCAGAAAGGACTGGGGCGTGAACGAAGCCGGCATGAAGCAGATGGACGACAACATCGGCTACGTGCTCAAGAAGCTCGAGGACATGGGGCAGTTCGACAACACGATCATTGTCTTCACCACCGACAACGGTGCCGAGACCTTCACCTACCCCGACGGCGGCATCACGCCATTCAAGGGCTCGAAGATGAACACCTGGGAGGGCGGCATGCGCGCGCCGGCGGTCATCCGCTGGAACGGCGTCATCAAGCCGGGAACGATCTTAAGCGACATCTTCGCGTCGCTCGACTGGCTGCCGACGCTCGTCGACATCGCCGGCGGCCCCAAGGGCGACGGCCTGAAGCAGCAGATCGAGGCCGGCCAATACCCCGACATCGTCAAGACGACGCTCGACGGCGTCGATCAGCGCGACTACCTGGAGGGAAAGACCGAGAAGTCGCCGCGCGACACCTTCTTCTACTATTCCGGCCCGCGCCCGTCCGCAGTGCGCTACCAAAACTGGAAGATGTATTTCGCGATCGCGCCGGAAACTCCTTGGGGCTTCAACGTCCCGGGAGTCCAGACCCAGTTCATGGCTAGCATGACAAACCTCAGGCGCGATCCATTCGAGACCGCGGTAGGCGAAGAGAGGAAGGCGGCTTTCGGCTACGCCGGCGCGCTCGCCGGGCCGGTTACAGCTTTCATATACGACTGGAACATGCTGCCCCTCGGCCAGTTGCTGTGGCTCAAGGAACTCGAGACCTACAAACGGTTCCCTCCCCTTCAGAGCCCGGAGAGTTGGAACCTAGATCAGGTCACCGAGCAGATCAGGAACGGAATGGGACACCCGAGCCAGTAACTAAAAGGTACTCGACCACGCGGGCGGCCCGAAAGGGGCGCCCGCACATCATTTCAAGAATGACCAAAGGTTTTTCGCTTTGAAGGGAACGTAAGATGAGATCAAGCCGAAGCTTCGGGTTCGGGCTTATCTCGTTGATAGCTGCCGCGACGGCAAACGTACCGGCGACGGCCCAGCAACCGCAAAGGGGACCTGAGCGAATCAAGCTTTTACGATGAGCCACGGATCAGCCCGATCCGGGTTCGCTCGACGCCACTACGACAATATGAGCGCAGGGAAAAACCGAAACAAACAACGACTGGAAGAGGAGAAAGGCTATGTCGGCTACGATTATCAATCTGATTATCCAGCTCATCGCTGGTGCTGTTGGTGGTAACGCCATAGGTGCTGGCCTTAAGAACGTCGACCTCGGCACGCTCGGTAACACTATTGCCGGCGCGATTGGCGGCGCGGGCGGCGGGACGCTCCTCACCGCGCTCTTGCCGATCCTTCAGGGCGCCGCCGGCAATGTCGACATCGGCCAGGTAGTTGGACAAGCGGTCGGTGGTGGCGTCGCCGGTGCGGTCCTCACCGCCATTATCGGCCTGATAAAGAATGCAATGGGCGGCCAGACCGCAAGGTGAATCGGACAGCGATTCACCGGGCGCCATTTCGAAGCGGCGGTCACATCGATTAGCCGCGTCGGTTTTCGCTGCGTCATCAGACCATGGAGTGAGAAATGTCCAGTCAAGACAACAAGTCCAACTCAGAGAACAAGGCACTCAATCGCCGCAACATGTTGCTGGCTGGCACGACGCTTGCCGCGGCATCCGCACTCAGTTCTGCCGCAAGCGTTCAGACGGCCGTCGCGCAGGCGCAGCAGGCGGCGCCGTCGGGCAAGCCGAACATTCTCGTCATCATGGGCGACGATGTCGGCTGGTTCAATATCGGCGCCTATCACCAGGGCATCATGTCCGGCAAGACGCCCAATCTCGACAAGCTCGCGGCCGAGGGCATGCGGCTCACTGACTACTACGCGGAAGCGAGCTGCACCGCCGGCCGCGCTAATTTCATCACCGGTCAAATCCCGCTGCGCACCGGCCTGACGACGGTCGGCCAGGCCGGTGCCGACGTCGGCATGCCGGACCAATCCGTGACAACAGCACTGATACTGAAGTCGATGGGCTACGCTACGGGACAATTTGGGAAAAACCACCTCGGCGACCTCAACAAATACTTGCCGACGGTGCACGGCTTCGATGAATTCTTCGGTTATCTGTATCACCTCGATGCGATGTCCGATCCGTACTGGTTCGATTATCCGCAGGACTGGATCGACAAATACGGGCCGCGCAACCTGGTGCATTGCTACGC
>JBAQBC010000328.1:0-6696 GCA_049286035.1 Xanthobacteraceae bacterium | reverse complement strand
GCCCACGCTGGGAACGAATGACCCGTTCGATAAACTCGCGGCGCTGGTGAACGGAATGCTGGGCGAAATCGAAGTTCTCGTTCGCCGGCTAGCCGGCGTAGGGGACGACATCGCGCACGACCTGCGCACGCCGCTCACGCGCGTACGGGTATCCTTGGAGCGTGCCCGGCAGAAAGCGCCAAGCCTCGACGAATTGCGTGGAAGCGTTGATCGGGCGATTGTCGGCCTCGATCAGTCACTCGCCATTGTCACGGCGCTGTTGCGTATTTCTGAGATCGAACACAGCCGCCGTATGGATGCATTCCGGAATGTCGCGCTCGGTGACCTCGTGCGCGAGGTTGGTGACCTATACGAGCCGATTGCGGAAGACAAAAAGGTCGATTTCGCTGTTCGAGCCGAAGCGGAAACCATTGTCCACGGTGACCGCGATCTTCTGTTCGAGGCCATTGCCAATCTTGTCGATAATGCCGTCAAGTTTACTCCGCAAGGCGGGCGGGTCGAGTTGAGTTTGCTCCGACAAGGCAACGAGGCCGTCGTGCGCGTCCGCGACACCGGCCCCGGGATTCCCGCCGACGAAAGCAAGCTCGTAACGCGGCGCTTCTACCGTTCGGACAAGAGTCGGCGCGAGCCCGGCCTGGGGCTGGGACTGAGCCTGGTGAGCGCAATCGCCAAATTGCACGGTTTCAGCTTGAAGATCTCATCCGGCCCGGGTTGCATCGCGGAATTGGCCGGACAGAGCGCGTGATTGCAGGATGCGCGCGAGGCAACGCGCAGACCCGTTCGCAAAGAGCCGAATGGGAAAGTGCTTCGATGCCGAAGATGTTGAATGGTTTAGCTTGTGAAAAGACTATTCGCAGAATAATCGAAAATAGGCGCCCAAATCAGCGACAAGCGGAAAACATTGCCGCCAATTCCGGTCCGCTCAACGTGATCGTCTGCGAATGCAGGCCGCCGTGCCGTCTGATCCACTGTCGCACGGCTTCAGGATATGTCGACCACAAGATCCGGTTGGCGTCAGCGGTAACGGCCTGATCGCCTTCGAGATCCCAGGCACTGTGGAAGACCAGGCTGGCGCGCGGCGTAACGCAGAGACGATTTCGTGGAATGATACCCAACAACATCGTGCACGCCGAGGCGCAGGCGCCATCGATCTCGACGCGCTCGCCGGATACCTTCAGCGCGCGATATTTCGCCAGGTAAGCGCCGATTTGCCCACCGCCATCATTGCCGATCCGCACCGTCGACGAGGCCGGCGCGAGCGCAAACAGCAAAAAAATCGTCGCCAGAGCTGAGCGAGCCTTCATGACTTCTTTGATTCTGATCGATCCAAGTTCCTTGTGTTCGTTTATTCGATTTTATCGAACACTACGTTCGAGATTGCGCCGTTTATTTGACACGCTGCCTTCCCTACTTGCTGGCCTAAGAGAACGGCAAGTTGCCGGTCAGTTAAGAAGGTATCGCGCCATGAGCGATATATCGGCTTCGATTTTCCGAGTGTCGATGAATGTCCTCGCATTCGCCGTCAAAGGCAATCAGAACGGCATCGTCCAACAGCAGATCGAGACTATGGGTCTGCGCCAATGGCTCTCGTTGGTCGTCGCCTGGATTATCGATTCGATCTACGCCGATATCGTCAAGCTTCACACTTTCATCGCGCCGCACTCGCGGGCGCTTTATCTTAAGTCTGTGAGTGCAAACCCAGCGGTGCCGACACCGATCTATCTATTTTAGATAGCACTGACGAATTAGCCGGGATTGAGCCGCATATGGTCGCAGCAACCCGCGCTCCGCCGGGAAATTACGCATTTGCAGTCGTAAGCCGGTCTCATGAAAGCGAATTTAATCTTGTGAATCCCTATTTAATTGTACCCGCAAGTCCTCAGCTTATGTTCGATCGCGACGGAAAGCGCGTGCCGCACAAGGACACGACGAAGTCGTCATAACCTCGAACTTCGTGAGCGCACAATGCGTCAACGACAACTTAGGAGATCGAAGATGAAAATGCTCAGTAAGATGCTCGTCATTGCAGGGCTTGCGGCCTTCGTGCCGGCGCCGGTGTTTGCGCAATCGACGGATCTAATCAAGCAAGGGGATTACTACGCCCCGGCCCAGACCGTCGTGCAGCACGCGACTCCCCAGGAACTCAACGAGATCAAGCAGGGCGACTATTACGCGCCCAGCAATACCGTTGTGCAGGAACCGACCGCTCAGGAGCTGAACCAGGCTCGTCAGGGCGATTTCTACGCGCCAGGCGCTGGCGAGTAGTTCTCTTTACTGCTCTCGGCCCCTCCTTAAGAACGCGTTTTTTGAGGAGGGTACCTCATCACTGACAACGGAGACGCTCCATGCGACTTTTTCCCCTCGTAGTGGCTACGATTCTGTTCGGCTGCGGTGCAGCGAACGCGCAGATCCCGATGACCAGTGGGGGCATCGGAGCGACATCTCCGCTGGGGGTGCCCGGTTCAAGCGCGTCCAGTGGATCAAATAGCCCCACGGGTATCCCGCTGGGTGCGACCGAAATCGATCCGGGTGGCTTGAGCCCTGCGCCGCTTTCGAACTGCAGCACGAGCGGGTTCACGGCTAATTCAGGAATGTCTTCCGGCATGATTGGATCGAGCGCATCGGGCATGGGCTCGACGTCGGGCGTGGGAACGACCTCAACCATGGGCTCGACCTTTGACGGCGGCGGATTCGGCTCGACGACAACTTCGGTTTGCGCGTCGCCGGGTGCGTCGGTCAACACTGCAACGTCAACTGGCACGGCGTCCCCGCTCTCGACGATGGGAACTAATTCGAACTTTACGCTGAACGGCGGAGCGATTCCGCTCGGCTCAACCGAAATCGACAGCGCTGGCGTCAGCCCGTTGATCACCGTTCCGATGACCAACAGCTTAATGCCGTCGTGTGCTGGCGCGGCAACCAGCAGCTCTGGCGCCGTGATGGGCTCAACGGCTCTAGGCACGATCCCACCCGGTTGCTGAAAGAAAACGAGGGCGACACATGCGCACCAAATTAATCGTTATCGTTGCCGCGCTGATCGCAGCAGGCGGCGTTGCATTGGCCGGCGAGCACCTGCGCGCCGCTACCGAAACAGGGCAACCTGCTGTTCCACCGCCCGCGGTTCCCGTCGTCGCCGGAACGGTGCACCAGGGCGACGTGCCGATTTATCTACGCGGCGTCGGAACAGTCATCGCGTACAACAATGTCATTGTCCGCAGTCAGATCACCGGACAGATCGTCAAGATCGCGTTCAATCAGGGACAGACGGTGCATCAAGGCGATCTCCTGGCGGAGATCGATCCCCGTCCGTACCAGGCGCAGCTCGATCAGGCGATCGCGAACCGCGACCGCGATCAGGCGCAGCTCGTCAATGCCCAGGCCAATCTCGCCCGGTACACGTCACTGCAGCAAAAGGGTTACGCCAGCACGCAGCTCGTCGAAACCCAGAATGCGCAAGCGGCGCAGCTTCAGGCCATGGTCAAATCCGACGAAGGCGTGATCGAGCAGGCGCAGACGAATTTAAGCTACACAAATTTAACGGCGCCAATCGACGGCGTGGTCGGCATTCGTCAAATTGACATCGGCAACATCATTCACCCGACCGATCCCAACGGCCTCGTCGATTTAACGCAAATCCAGCCAATCTCGCTGTTCTTCTCGCTGCCGCAAACCGACTTCGTCGAAATTCAGCAACAGATGGCACAGGGGCCGCTCACCGTTGAGGCTTATAGCCAGGATGACAAGACCAAGCTGGACGAAGGCAAGCTTGATCTGATTGACAATCAGATCGTCCAGACAACCGGCACAATCCGGCTGCGGGCAAGTTTTCCCAACGCCAAGAGGATGCTCTGGCCGGGCGAACTTATCGATGCGCGGCTTCTTCTCGAGATGCGGCATGACGGCCTGACCATTCCGGCTTCGGCCGTGCAACAGGGGCCGAACGGCTCGTACGTATGGGTAATAGGTTCCGATGGAACAGTGCAGACGCGTGCGGTCGTCGTGTCGCAGATCAGCGAAGGACAGGCACTGGTCGACTCCGGTCTTCAGGCCAACGAAAAAATCGTGATTGAGGGTCAGTATCGACTGGTAGCCGGCGCGCACGTGCAAGAGCTGTATGGGCAAGAAGCGGAACAAGCCGACTTACAGAGCTCGGTGGAACAGGAAATCCCATGAATATCTCTGCGCCTTTCATCCATCGCCCGATTGCGACGGCGCTACTGATGATAGGCCTATTCCTGGGCGGGCTCGTCACTTACCGATTGCTGCCAGTCGCGGCGCTGCCGAATGTTAACTTTCCAACTATTCAGGTAACTGCCCAGCTGCCAGGCGCAGATCCGGGGACCATGGCATCGTCACTGGCGACACCGCTCGAGCAGCAGTTCTCGCAGATTCCCGGCGTCACCCAAATGACCTCGGCGAGCGCCCTCGGATTTACCCAGGTCACGATTCAATTCGACCTCAGCCGCGATATCGACAGTGCTGCAACCGACGTATTGGCGGCCATCAATGCCGCAAGCCCTTATCTTCCAGTGGGCATTCCCTATCCGCCGACAATTCGCAAGGTTAATCCCGCGGACACGCCGATCTTAGTTCTCGGCCTGACATCGGACACGCTACCGCTGACTACGGTCGACGCCTATGCCGAAAACATTTTGCTGCCGAAGATCTCGCAGATTTCAGGAGTAGGTCTGGTTGGCATCGGCGGGCAGCAGAAGCCCGCGATCCGCGTTCAGGTCGATCCGCAAGCACTTGCTAACCGCGGCATCGCGCTTGAGGACGTGCGCAACGTGCTCGCCCAGGCGAATGTTGATCTGCCGAAAGGCACGTTGAACAGCCCCCAGCAGAGCTACACGCTTAATACCAACGATCAGCTGCTCAAGCCGGACGCCTACAGCAATCTGATCGTCGCTTACCGCAGCGGCTCGCCGGTGCGTATCCGCGACATCGGCAAGGTTATCGAAGCGCCGGAGAACGATCTGCTTGCCGGCTGGTACAATAATCAGCGTGCCATCATCCTGGCGATTCAACGCCAGCCTGGCGCCAATGTAATCAAGACCGTCGAAAGCATCAAATCGCTGATGCCGCAGCTGCAAGCCTCGCTGCCGCCGGCGATCAAGATCAATGTCGTTTCTGACCGGACGCAGACCATCCGCGCGTCGGTCGCCGACGTGCGATTCACATTATTGCTCACGGTCGCGCTGGTCGTGATGGTGATTTTCATCTTCTTGCGCAATTTCTGGGCCACCGTAATCCCGGCAATCACCGTACCGCTTTCGTTGATCGGCACGTTCGCCGTGCTCTATGAGCTTGGCTACACGCTCGACAATCTCTCCTTGATGGCGCTTTCCATTGCGATCGGCTTCGTCGTCGACGACGCGGTGGTCGTCATCGAAAACATCGTCCGCCATATCGAAGGCGGGCTCAGTCCGATGCAAGCAGCGCTGAAAGGTTCGCAGGAGATCGGATTTACCATCGTCTCAATCACACTGTCGCTGATCGCGGTGTTCATCCCATTGTTTCTGATGGGCGGCTATGTCGGCAAGCTGTTTCAGGAATTTGCCATCACGGTGAGCGTCTCATTGATGCTTTCGCTCATCATCTCGCTCACGCTCACGCCAATGATGTGTGCGCGTCTGCTCAAGCCCGAATCCGAGCAGCATGGCTGGCTTTATCGGCTGTTCGAGCGCGGCTTTGACGGTTTGCTGGCCGTTTACGAGCGCGGCCTGAAAGTCGCCCTGCGGCACCGCTTCGTGACCCTGATGATCATGCTCGGGACGATCGGCCTCACCGGCTATCTCTATTTCGTTATTCCGAAGGGCTTTTTTCCGCAGCAGGACACCGGGTTGATCATCGGCATTGCCGAGGCAGCTCAGGATATTTCCTATTCCGCCATGGTCCAGCGCGAAGGAGCCATCATCAATACCGTGTTGAAGGATCCGGCCGTCGATTCCGTCGGCGCTTCAATCGGCGCCGGCGGAGGCACCACGACATTGAACCAGGGGCGTGTATTTATCGCATTAAAACCGTTCAACCAGCGCAAGGCGAGTGCCGATCAGGTGATCAGGCGGTTGCAAACCGAGCTCGCCGCGGTGCCCGGCATCACGCTCTATATGCAGGCCGCGCAGGACATTACCGTTGGCGGCCGACTATCAAAGACTCAGTACCAGTACACTTTGGCCGATGCGGATTCGAATGAGCTCAATCATTGGTCCGCCTATTTTCTCGACAAGCTCCGAGGCGTTCCTGGAATTACCGGCGTTACCACTGACCAGGAGAACGGCGGGCCGCGTTTGAATACGACAGTGAATCGCGAGGTGGCGTCGAGCTTCGGCATTCTACCGGCGACCATTGACAATACTCTCGATGACGCGTTTGGCCAGCGCATCGTCTCGACAATGTATACCGCACTCAATCAGTATCACGTGGTGCTTGAGGTCGATCCGCGTTTCCAAACCAGCCCGGACTCGCTTAACAATATCTATGTGAGCTCTTCCGCAGGACAGGAGGTCCCGCTTAGCGCTTTGACCAACAGCTCGACCACAGCGGCGCCGATCGTCATTAATCACCAGGGCATGTTTCCGTCGACGACCATTTCGTTCAACCTCGCTCCGGGCACGGCGCTTGGGGACGCCGTAGCTGCCATTCACCGCATTGAGCAGGAAAGCGGTAGGCCAGCGTCGCTCACCACCTCGTTCC
>JBAQBC010000327.1:0-10940 GCA_049286035.1 Xanthobacteraceae bacterium | reverse complement strand
GCAATGTCCGCTGTTGGGGGTAAAGCGGACATGTCATTACGGCTTCCGCACTAGCTCCGGCAGCTTGGCGATATTCGCCGCGATCCGCCGCGCCTCGCCTTTGGTGAGTAGCTTGGCGGCCGATCGGCGGCCGGGCTCCTCCTCGAAATAGACATAGGCGAGCTTCTGCCCGGCGCTGTCCGTCACGACGAAGCAGCCGTCTAATTCATCGACTGACCAGGGCGGCGGGAGGCGGCATGTTTTTGCTGGACAGAAAAAGCTCCGCACCGTTAAGCGCAGTGGTACCGTTGACGACGGAGGCCGCCTTCGGGCGGCTTTCTCTTTTGGCAGTTTAGAGCAGTTATTGGTTATCGCCCAAATCCTCTTTCGCCTCCCGCTTCACAGCGGGCGCATTCGGATTTTTGACCTTCACCCAATGCACTGAACGCCCCGAGCGATAGGGCGAGCGAAGCCCGTTTGCTGACAATACCCTCGCAACCGAGCTTGCTGGCGTGCTCAAAGAGGACGTCGCCATCGCCCTCGAAAATCTCGTTGAGTACAATGCAGGGGTGGGGTCCGCGCACTAGTTTCGCCAGTTTGCGCTTGCGCTGTTCGATTGGTGTGCGCCGCAAGTCCTCCCCCTCGAACTCGATCAAGTCGAAAGCGATCAGCACCGCGTCATGGCGGTGGCGCTGTTGGCGTATGAGATCGAATACGGCCAGGCCGCGGTCGTTGGTGACAATAACTTCGCCGTCGAGGAGGAAAGAATGAGCGGGCAATCGCGTCACGCCGTCGACGGCAAGTGGAAAGCGCGCTGTGAAATCGTTGCCGTAGCGAGTAAACAGCCGCACGCCCGCGCCATCACGCCGCGCCAGGATGCGAAAACCATCATGCTTGATTTCGTGAATCGAGTCGGGGCCGCAAGGCGGGGCCTTCGCGGGTGAAGGCAAGCAAGGCTTGATGATCCCCAACACCAGGCGGGTACGCTCACGCAACGACATGCGCGTGCTTAATAGGAATTGAAACGGAAAGAGTCGAGTCGAAGTGGCCGTGAGGCCTCGTCAGGGAGAAACGCGTCGCATTGTCCGGCGGCGACGTGTTACTTTGGTAGGGCGCGGCGGCGGTTCTGGCGGCGGTTCTGGCGGCGGCCGCGATGCCTCAAGCTCCTCGAGCAGGCGTTCTACCTCTTCCAAAGCTTCTTCCAGCTTGTCGCGGACCTGCCTGATGCGGCTCGGATTGATCTGCATCTGCGACCCTTCATTTATCTTTTTCTCAATCTGTCGCAATCTTCCCACAGGCTTCCCAATCGCATTTTCTGGGAAGATTTGTTAGCTTAAATCATTGATTTAATTGCTAATATTGTTTCTACGGCGACAATATTCCTGACTGATCACCGAATTCCTGACTGATCATGAACGGGGGGCCAAGGCCTGGCCCTCGGCGCGATCCGCTTACGCGGTTTCGTCCTGCGGCGGCGTTTTGGGTTGTTCGGCGCTTTCCGCCGCTTGCGCCGCCTCGCCGGCTCCCGGTTCGAAGAATGCTTCCGCCGCGATCACCGCCGCCTCTTGTTCGGTCAGTTCGCGCAGTTGGGTGACGTCCTCGCCCCGCGCGATGCGCCCCGCCTCGTCTTCGTTGCGCGCGACGATCACACTGATCGAAGCTTCCACCTCGGGATGGAGCGCGATCGGCACTTTGTGCTGGCCGATGGTCTTGATCGGTGCGTTGAGCGCGACTTGGTTGCGATTGACGCGAAAGCCGCCCTCCTCGAGTAGTGCTACGAGATCACGCGGCGACACCGAACCGAACAATTGGCCGGATTCGGAGGCTTGGCGCAAAACGGTGATGCTCTTGCCGTCGAGTTTCCCGGCCACTTGGTCCGCTTCAGTCTTGAGCGTGAGCGAGCGTGCTTCGAGCGCGCTTTTCATCTTTTCGAAGCGCGTGCGGTTTTCGTCCGTGGCGCGCAGCGCTTTGCCGCGCGGAAGCAAAAAATTGCGGGCGAATCCGTCCTTCACGCGCACGACATCGCCCATCTGGCCAAGCCGGGCGATACGTTCGAGCAGAATGACTTCCATGGCGACCTCGCTTAGCGGATCACGTAGGGCAACAAGCCGAGAAACCGCGCGCGCTTGATCGCTTTGGCGAGTTCACGCTGCTTCTTCGATGAAACTGCCGTTATGCGGCTCGGAACGATTTTTCCGCGCTCCGAAACAAACCGCTGCAGCAGCTTGACGTCTTTATAATCGATCTTGGGCGCATTGGCGCCGGAGAACGGGCAGCTCTTGCGGCGGCGGAAGAACGGGCGACGGCCGCCGCCGGCCTGCGGTGACATAGCCATCGGTCACTCCTCCCCTTCGCTGCCGATTACATCGGAATCGTCGCGGCCGCGCCGGTCGCGATCCCGGGGCCGGTCAGCACGCTCGCCGCGGTCGCCGCGTTCACCGCGATCGCCCCGGCGATCGTCGCGATCGCGATCGCGTTCGGCACGCCGCATCATCGCCGACGGGCCCTCTTCATGGGCATCGACCCTGATCGTGAGATAGCGAACAACATCTTCATTGAGCCGTTCGAGGCGTTCAATTTCGTTGATTGCCGGCGGCGGCGCATCGATATCCATCAGCGTGAAATGCGCCTTGCGGTTCTTGCGCAGGCGGTAGGAGAGCGACTTGACGCCCCAATATTCGGTCTTCTTGATCGATCCGCCGAGCCCCTCGATGACGCCCTTCAATTGCGCAGTCAATTCATCGACCTGCTGCGCGCTGGCGTCCTGGCGCGCAAGATAGACGTGCTCATAGAGCGGCATAGCTGCCCTTTCCTCGTTTGCGCATGATCTTGCCCGAAAACCGGTTCCCAGTTTTCGGGATCATGCGACACTGCCATGCTCGCCCGGGCGCGAAGCCCCTCGAACCCTTCGGGAAAGGCTCGAATGCTCTGAAGGCGGGAACACCGGACGCCGGACCCGAAAGCCCTACCGTGCAGAAACGAGGTCTGCGCGGCCGTCCGTTCAGTCCCCGGCCGGGGTCGAGCGGAAACGGGCCTTATACGCGGCCTATCTGGAAAGGCAAGGCCGCACCAGACAGCATCCAGCAGAGCAAGCCCGGGCCGCTTTGTTGCTTGGCGGCGGACCGTGATCGCCTTGACATCAGTGGCTTGGCGGTATTTTTCGCGCCTGCCTTGCGCGCGTCGTGATCTCTGAGGGGCAAATAACAGCCGATGACAATTGCGTTGGTTTTCCCGGGCCAGGGCAGCCAGGCCGTCGGAATGGGCAAGGCTCTGGCCGACGCATTTGCTCCGGCCCGCCAAGTATTCGATGACGTCGATGCCGCTTTGGGCGAGAGGCTCAGCGACACGATCTGGAGCGGTCCGGCCGATACTCTCACGCTGACTGAAAACGCCCAACCGGCGCTGATGACGGTTTCGATCGCGGCTTTGCGGGTTCTAGAACACGAGGCCGGTCTCGATATCGGGCGCGATGTCGCCTTCGTTGCCGGCCATTCGCTTGGCGAATATTCAGCGCTCGCCGCCGCGCGCGCAATTTCGGTTGCCGACGCGGCGCGCCTATTGCGGATCCGCGGCCGCGCCATGCAAAAAGCTGTTCCGGTCGGGGTCGGCGCCATGGCGGCGCTCATCGGGATCGAGCTGGAGGAGGCGAAGGCAATCGCCGCAGAAGCCTCGAGCGCGGGTGTGTGCGCGGTCGCCAACGACAATGGCGGCGGCCAGGTTGTTTTGTCGGGGGCGAAGGCCGCTGTCGAACGCGCAGTCGAGCTTGCAAAGGCGCACGGCGTGAAGCGAGCGATGATGCTGCCCGTATCCGCACCCTTTCATTGCCCATTGATGCAGCCGGCCGCCGATGTCATGGCGGAGGCCTTGGCCAAAGTCTCGGTGCACGCACCGCTCGTGCCGGTCGTCGCCAATGTGCCGGCACGGCCGATCAAAGAGCCCGCAGAGATCGTGCAAAATCTGGTCGAACAGATTACCGCTACGGTGCGATGGCGAGAATCGGTGCTGTTCATGGCGCAGTCCGGCGTGTCCTCGTTTTTCGAGATCGGCGCCGGAAGGGTGCTGACCGGTCTGATCAAGCGTATTGCCGAGGGCGCATCGGCCGCTCCGGTCGGATTGCCCGAAGATATTGCTAAGTTCAAAGCCTCGCGTGCCTGAGCTATTGCTGAGCCGGCCGAAGGCCAGGGAGTCAAAATGTTCGAACTCACCGGAAAGACCGCGCTCGTGACCGGAGCGACCGGGACGATCGGCGCCACGATCGCGCGTAGCCTTCATGGTCAAGGGGCCACCGTTGCAATCTCAGGAACGCGGCGCGAGGTGCTCGATCGGCTCGCCGCCGAACTTGGCGGCCGCGTGCATATCCTGCCTGCCAATCTCGCCGATGCTGCCGAGACCGAAGCCTTGGTGCCGCGCGCGGAGGAGGCGATGGGGCAGCTCGATATTCTCGTCGCCAATGCCGGGGTCACGCGAGACAATCTGCTCGTGCAATTGCGCGACGAAGATTGGGAGCAGGTCATCGCCATCAATCTGTCCGCTACGTTCCGGCTGTCGCGCGCCGCGATTCGTGGAATGATGCGGCGGCGCTTCGGGCGCGTTATCGCGATCACGTCGGTGGTCGGTACGACCGGCAATCCCGGCCAGGCCAACTATGTCGCCGCCAAAGCCGGCATCACCGGCATGATCAAAGCCATGGCACAGGAATACGCCAAGCGGGGCGTCACCGCCAATTGCGTCGCGCCCGGATTCATTGTCACGCCGATGACCGACAAATTGAACGACAAGCAGCGGGAAACCATCGTTGCAAAAATTCCAGCGAGCCGCGCCGGGACCCCTGCCGAGGTGGCTGCGGCGGTCGTTTTTCTTGCTTCAAACGAGGCTGGTTACGTGACGGGCCAGACATTGCATGTGAATGGCGGAATGGCCATGATTTGAAGGCGATAACAGACAGTGAGGACGACGTGCCGGCGCGCTGGCCAACCGTTTTGAAGTGTGGTAACCGATCCGAACTCGGGCTGGGGGAGCCGGAATCCCGGAGCGCCGGGCGCAACGTCCGCCTCTGACTCAGGTGTCGACCCACGGCTGTCGGCAAGTTCAATGAAGCAGTTTGACGGATTCAAAAGCGAGCTTGACGGGTCGCGTTGCAAGATGAGGTTGGAACGATGAGTGATATTGGCGAACGCGTGAAGAAAATCGTTGTGGAACATCTCGGCGTCGAGCCCGATAAGGTGACCGAGAACGCCAGCTTCATCGACGACCTCGGCGCCGACAGTCTCGATACTGTCGAGCTGGTCATGGCTTTTGAGGAAGAGTTCGGGTGCGAAATTCCCGACGATGCCGCCGAGACCATTTTGACGGTCGGCGACGCCATTAAATTTCTCGAAAAGAACGCAAAGAGCTGACCGGTCGCCGGCCGGCATTTTTGCATGAGGGACGTGGACTGCCGTGACCGCCGCATATGTCTATATGCGGCCGGACGATATTCGGGCTGCGTTCGCCGGGAGTATCCGCGATGAGACGCGTGGTGGTCACAGGGCTCGGGATGGTGACGCCGCTCGCCTGCGGGGCTGAACAAACTTGGCAGCGGCTGCGATCCGGCAAGGGCGGCATCACACGCATCGAGCGGTTCGACGTTTCGGACATTCCCTGCAAGATCGCCGGCCAAGTGCCGCGCGGCGACGGCTCAGACGGAAGCTTCAATCCTGACGACTGGATGGAGCCTAAGGAGCAGCGCAAGGTCGACGATTTCATCATCTTTGCCATGGCGGCGGCAGCGCAGGCCCTTAACGACGCCGGCTGGCATCCCCGCCAGTACGAGGACCAGATCGCGAGCGGTGTTCTGATCGGCTCGGGGATCGGTGGTGTGGAAGGAATCGCGGAAACGGCGCTGGTGTTGCGCGACCGCGGCCCGCGGCGAGTCTCACCGTTCTTCATACCGGGCCGGCTGATCAATCTCGCCTCCGGTTATGTATCGATCGCGCATTCGCTCAAGGGTCCCAATCATGCCGTGGTCACGGCCTGTTCGACCGGCGCACACGCGATTGGCGATGCCGGCCGGTTGATTGCGCTTGGCGACGCCGACGTGATGCTGGCCGGCGGCACGGAGTCGCCCGTCAACAGGATTTCGCTCGCCGGTTTCGCGGCCTGCCGCGCGCTTTCGACCGGGTTTAACGATACGCCTGAGCGTGCATCGCGGCCGTACGATCGCGATCGCGACGGTTTTGTCATGGGAGAGGGCGCCGGCGCCGTCGTGCTCGAGGAATATGAGCATGCGCAACGACGCGGCGCGCGCATCTACGGCGAACTTATCGGATACGGTCTGTCGGGCGATGCCTATCACATTACCGCGCCGGCCGAGGACGGCGATGGCGCGTTTCGCTGCATGAGCGCCGCGATTCGCCGCGCCGGCATCTCGCCCGCCGACATCGACTACATCAATGCGCATGGCACCTCGACGCCGCTCGGCGACGAGATCGAGCTCAAAGCCGTCGAACGCCTTGTCGGCAATGCCGCCGGCAATATAGCGATGTCCTCCACCAAATCCTCGATCGGCCACCTTCTCGGCGCCGCTGGAGCGGTGGAGGCTATTTTCTGTTTGCTGGCGATCCGCGACGGCGTAGTGCCGCCGACGCTTAATCTTGATAACCCGTCGGTCGCGACATCGATCGATCTTGTGCCGCATACGGCGCGTGCGCGGGCGGTCGAAGTCGCACTTTCCAATTCGTTCGGATTCGGCGGTACGAACGCCTCGCTGATCTTCCGCAAACTGGCGCAATGATGCCATGCTTTTGCGGACCGCCACATTTGTTCCGCACTCCCCTGCGATTCACGGGCGATCTTGGCTGTCGTGGCGTCAGGCCGAATATGGCGGGATTGCCGAAAAAGCTGCAAGCGATCTTCGTGCTGTCATCACAAAGTCGGTCATGCGAATCGTGGGACTGGACGTGCGGCAGTGACAGGAACTAACCCCCCGCAAGATGGCGGAGAGCGCGGCGATCCGGCTTTGCGGCCCACTTCGGCGGATATTGGCAGGAGCAATCCGGCAGCTCGCGCGAGTGTGGGGAGATCGTCGTCGCCGTCTTCCATCCCCGGCAGTTCGGGAAATGGATTGCGAACCGCGGGCGCGGACAACCCGGCAGGCGCCGGCCCCAATAGAAGCGAGCCCCAACGCATGCCCCGCAGTCCACGAGCGGCGATCGAACCCGACAGGGTGGATCTACCGGCGCGCCGTTCGGCGAGCGCGCGGCATCCACTGGTCGTTATCGGCAATGCCGTCATCAGCGCCTTTGTTCTTGCGGCTTTGGCAGTCGGTATCGCGCTGTTTTTCGGCAAGCAGCGTTTCGAGGCGCCGGGCCCCCTTGCGGCGGACCACATCGTCAATATTCCGCGCGGCTCCGGGATGCGCGACATCGCCGATATCCTGTCGCGCGAAGGCGTCATCGATCAGCCGTGGCTGTTCGTCGGCGGCGTGCTCGTGCTCAAGGCGCGCGAGGATCTCAAGGCCGGCGAGTACGAATTCAAGGCGCGTTCCAGTATGCGCGACGTGGTCGCCACGATCGTCGAAGGCAAAGTAGTGGCCCACCAGGTCGGCATTCCAGAGGGGCTCACGTCGGAGCAGATCGTCGCGCGTTTGTTGCAGGACGATGTATTGGCGGGCGACATCAAACAAATTCCGCGTGAGGGCAGTCTGCTGCCGGACACCTATAACTTCGCGCGTGGCATAACCCGCGAGCAGATGGTTCAGCGCATGCAGCAAGCGGAGCAGCGCTTGTTGCGCGAGATCTGGGAGCATCGCGCTCCCGATCTGCCCCTCAAAACTCCGGAGCAGCTCGTCGTTCTGGCGTCGCTGGTCGAGAAAGAAACCGGCAAACCGGAAGAGCGTTCGCGCGTTGCCGCCGTATTCGCCAACCGGCTCAAGCAAAAGATGAAATTGCAGTCGGATCCGACGATCATTTACGGGCTTGTCGGCGGCAAGGGTACGCTCGGGCGCCCGATTATGAAAAACGAAATTGAGCAGCCGACGCCTTACAACACCTACATCATCGACGGATTACCACCCGGACCGATCGCCAATCCGGGCCGCGCCTCGCTCGAGGCGGCCGCAAATCCGGCGCGCACCCGCGAATTGTATTTCGTCGCGGACGGCACCGGCGGCCATGCCTTCGCGGAGACATATGAGCAGCATCAGAAAAACGTGATCCGGCTGCGATCGATCGAATCCGATCAGAAGGATCAGGTCCCGATCGGCGACCAGATGGCGCCGTCTGCGGCGCAGCCGGCGCCTGCGCCTGCGGCTAGTACTCCGGCGCCACAACCGCGCCCCGGCGCCCCGAAGCCTCGCGCGACCACACCCCATTGACCACACGCGTTTTCGATCGAGCTCCAAGCTTGTGACCGGCAATCGCCGCCGGTAAGTTCGGGCGCATTTCTCCCTGGCGGGGTCCCATGGCACTTTCGAGCATGACCGGATTTGCTCGCGGCCATGGCGTCTGCGGACCTTACGCCTGGACCTGGGAAATTAAATCGGTCAACGGCAAAGGGCTGGATGTGCGCCTGCGCACGCCTGCCGGCTGGGACGGGGTTGAGCTCCCGATTCGCGCTCGCACGGCCGAAACGCTCAGCCGCGGCTCGGTGCAGGCCAATCTCACCGTCGAACGCAGCGGCGCCGCGCCGACCGTGCGCGTCAATGCGCCGGTCCTCGACGCCATCCTGTCGGCGGTGCGCGACTTCGGGACCAAGATTAAGGCATCGCCGCCCTCGCTCGACGGGCTGTTGGGGCTCAAAGGCGTCATCGAAATCAGCGATGCCGAAGAGGACGAAGCCGAGCGGCGCGCCGCGGAAGCGGCAGTGGTTGCCGGCTTTGCCGCGGCGCTCGTATCGCTTGCCGAAATGCGCCGCGGCGAGGGCGCAGTCCTCGGCCGAGTTTTGGCGGCCCGTCTGGACGAGATCGCCGCGCTGGTCGAACGCGCCGAGCAGGCGCCGGGCCGTCGCCCGGAGGCCATTCGCGCCCGGCTTGCCGAGCAAGTTGCGGCGCTGCTCGAGCAATCGGAACGTTTCGATCCCGACCGGCTGCACCAGGAAGCGATCATGATCGCGACCAGGGCCGACGTGCGCGAGGAACTTGATCGCCTGACTGCCCATGTGGCGCAGGCGCGGCGGCTGATCGAGGAAGGCGGTCCGATCGGCCGGCGACTCGATTTTCTCGCTCAGGAGTTTAACCGCGAAGCCAATACACTGTGCGCCAAAGCCAACGATGTCGAACTCACCAATATCGGCCTGGAGCTTAAGGCAGGGGTCGAGCAATTCCGCGAACAGGTTCAGAACGTAGAATAAAATGGCGCAGGCGCGACGAACCCATCACAACATCGCCCGTCGCGGCCTGATGTTGGTCCTGTCTTCGCCGTCGGGCGCGGGTAAGACCACCCTGTCACGCTTGTTGTTGCGATCGGACCGTAACGTCGAGCTTTCGATATCGGTGACGACGCGCCCGAAGCGCCGCGGTGAGATCAACGGCCGCGATTATCATTTTATTGATCACGCCCGCTTCGACGCCATGGTCGCGAAGGGTGAACTCCTGGAATGGGCAGAAGTGTTTGGGCACCGCTATGGCACGCCGCGCCAGCCGGTGACCAAGGCACTGCAGGCGGGTCGCGACGTTCTGTTCGACATCGACTGGCAGGGCACGCAGCAGCTGCGTGAAAAAGCGCGCACCGACCTGGTCAGCGTTTTCATTCTGCCGCCGACGGCAAAGGAGCTCGAGCGCCGCCTCAAACGGCGCGCGCAGGATAGCAAGTCGGTCATTGGGTCGCGGATGGCGAAAGCCGCCGGCGAAATGAGTCATTGGCCGGAATACGATTACGTTATCGTCAATCGCGACAAACGCGCGGCCTTTGCCGAATTGCGCGCGATTCTTGCGGCGGAACGGCTCAAACGCGAACGCCAGATCGGTCTGTCCGATTTCGTGCGCCGGCTGCAAGCGAAGCTTTAGGCGGCGTTGCGTGGGAAATCTTACGCTTGGTCCTGCTCATATTTACTGATGATTGGGTGTAGATTGATCGGATGAATGGCCTATTTGGGGCACTGGGAAGCACATGAAACGGCGATCCCGAGCGAGCAGCAAATCGCCCAAAGCGCGCGGCCGCAAAACGGCGTCAAGGCCCAGCAATATGCCAGCGCGGGGTCGTCGCTCAGCTGGCGATCAGAAAAGCGCGATCGCGCAACTCGCCCACGAGCGCGATGAAGCGTTGGAACAGCTATCCGCCGCCTCCGAGGTGCTCAAGGTTATCAGCTCTTCGCCGGGCGATTTGAAGCCGGTATTTCGCACTATCCTGGAGAATGCCGTACAGCTCTGTGGTGCCAAGTTCGGCACCCTTTATTTGCGTGACGGTAACGGCTTCCGTGCGGCCGCAATGCACAATGTGCCGCCCGCCTATGCCGAGCAGCGCGCCGGAATCGTGCAACCGAGCCCAAGTTCTACGCTTTGGCAGGCGGCGCAATCAAAACAGCCGGCGCAGATACAGGATATCACAAAGCTAAAAGCATACGCTGACGGCGACCGATGGCTGATCTCCGCCGCCGCGCTGGGAGGTTACCGCAGTGTGCTCAGCGTGCCGATGCTGCATGAAGATGATTTGATCGGCGCTATTACTATCTTTCGCCGGGAGTCAGGATCGTTCACGAAAAAGCAATTCGGGCTACTCGCAAATTTTGCGAAACAGGCGGTCATCGCCATCGAGAATGCGCGATTGCTGAGCGAACTGCGTCAGCGCACGGCCGATCTCACCGAGTCTCTCGAACAGCAGACGGCAACGTCAGAGGTTCTAAGTGTCATCTCCAGTTGGCCTGGTCGCCTCGAGCCCGTTTTCCAATCGATGTTGGATAACGCAGTACGCATTTGCGAGGCCAAATTCGGATTTATGAATCGATACGAGAGCAATACCTGGAGTATTATCGCGGTCCAGGGTGCA
>JBAQBC010000326.1:0-4402 GCA_049286035.1 Xanthobacteraceae bacterium | reverse complement strand
GGCCGGCATAGCGCGCCGCGACGCCGCCGACATTGGCGGACACGCGCGCATAGCGCGCCGCCCGGGCGGAGAAGCGATTCTTTTCGCGGTCAGATCGTTCGCGCTTCGCCATAAATCGCTTTTTATAAGGGGCCTAGCGTCACCGGTCCGTGCCGGTCACTTCGCCCAAACTCTCGGTGCCATTGCCATAGCTTGATTGGCCTCACGTATCCAGGCGCTCGAGCTCGTCGATCAGTCGCTCGATGACGCCGAGCCCGTGCTGCCAGAATGCCGGATCGCGGGCGTCGAGCCCAAATGGCGCCAAGAGTTCGGAATAATGTTTGGTGCCGCCAGCGGCAAGCATGGCCAGATAGCGTTCGGCAAAACCCTCCGCGGCGTTCTCGTAGACCGCATAGAGCGAATTCACCAGGCAATCGCCGAAAGCATAGGCGTAAACGTAAAACGGCGAATGAATGAAATGCGGGATGTAGCACCAGAATGTCTCGTAGCCAGGCTTGAGCTCGATCGCGGGGCCGAGACTTTCGTGCTGCACCTGTACCCATAGCGCGCCGATCCGCGCCGCAGTCAATTCACCGTTCTTGCGTTCGGTGTGGACGGCGCGTTCGAACGTGTAAAACGCGATCTGCCGCACCACAGTATTGATCATGTCCTCGACCTTGGCGGCGAGCATCGCTTTGCGCTCTTTTTTGTTGCGCGTCGCCGAGAGCAATTTGCGGAACGTGAGCATTTCGCCGAACACGCTCGCAGTCTCCGCAAGTGTCAGCGGGGTCGGAGCCATCAGGGCGCCGTTGGGAGCCGCGAGCACCTGATGCACGCCATGGCCGAGTTCATGCGCGAGCGTCATCACGTCGCGCGGCTTGCCTTGATAGTTCACCAGCACGTAAGGATGCGCCGATGGCGTGGTCGGATGCGAGAACGCGCCAGGCGCTTTGCCAAGACGGACCGGCGCGTCAATCCAGCGCTTGGTGAAGAACTGCGCGGCAATGTCCGCCATCTTCGGCGAGAATGCGCGATAGGCGGCAAGCACTGTATCCTTGGCTTCGTTCCAGGGCACGTCGCGCATCGGCACTTGCGGCAGCGGCGCGTTGCGGTCCCAATGCGGCAGCCGCTTTTTGCCGAACCATCTGGCTTTGAGCGCGTAATAGCGATGCGACAGCCGCGGATAAGCGGCACGGACCGCGCTGACCAGCGCGTCGACAACATCGCGCTCGACCCGGTTGGACAAATGCCGCTCGTCGGCGATGTCGGCAAAGCCGCGCCAGCGGTCTGAAATTTCCTTGTCCTTGGCCAGCGTATTGGTGATCAGCGCGAACTGCTGCACATTGTCCTTGAACGTGTGCGCGAGCGCTTGCGCCGCCGCCTTGCGCTTGGCGCCTGACCGGTCCTGAAGAAAATTGAGCGTCGGTTCGATGGCGAGCGATTTTCCCGCAACCTTGAACCTCAAATTGGCGATCGTCGCATCGAAATGCCGATTCCAGGCTGAATAAGCAGTCACCGATTTTTCGTGAAACAGCTGCTCGACGCGATCTTCGAGCTGATACGGCCGATACCGGCGCACGTCTTCGAGCCAGGGCCGGTAATGGCCGAGCGCGGAATTGGCCATGGCCTTGTCCAGAACCGCATCGTCGATGCGGTTGAGTTCGAGCGTGAAGAACAACAGATGGATCGAGGCCGCCGTGAGCCGCTCCTGAACGTCGCCGTAAAATTTGGTGCGGGCGGGATCAAGCGTATCGCCGGCGTGGATAAGACCGGCAAAGGAGGAAAGCCGGCCCATGAGATCGTCGATGGCTTCATAGCGCCGCACCGCCGCGGCCAATGTGGCGCCGCCATCGGCAGCGGCGGCAAAGCCTGCGAGCTTGCCCCTGTAGGCTTCCTCGAAAGCGGCGCAGTCGGCGTCGATGCGGTCGAGATCACGTTTGATCGCCGGATCCTCGAGGCCGCGATAGAGATCGTCGAGATTCCATTCCGGCAGACGGGGACGGCCAGCCGAACTGGATCGAATGGCGCGCTTGACGGCGGATTTTCTCACAATCTTGCTCATGCGTGGATCTGATCTGCGGGACTAAAGTTTTATTCGCGCCTGATGTGGCGCAACATGGACGCAGCCGCAAGACCACGGCCCGAAAGCACGGCCCGAAAGCACGGCCCAAGAGCACGGCGCATGACACGGCCTATGAGCGGGTCTCAACCGCTCCAAGTCGGGGCATGCGTTCCGGGCGGGACGCTCGAGCGGGCCCAATGCGGCGGCGTTTCCAACATTTCCGCGGCGTGGCGCACGGCGGTCAGGAGACCAAAGCCGGACGGCGTTTCGTGCAAACGATCGCGCACATCGTCGAAGCCGGGATCGCGGCAATGCATGCCGTCGATACGGCCGAGCTGGCGGAGCCAGTGACCGGTTTGTGCGAGCGAGACCCGTACGTGCCAGGAACCGCCCTGCTCGGCGCGGCGCTTGAGCGCCGCCATGATCGCGAAGGCCAAGATATAACCGGTCGCGTGGTCGAGCGCCTGCGCCGGCAAGGGTCTCGGCTCGGACGAACCGAACGCCTCCGCTTCGGCCAGATTCAGTCCGCTCGCTGTCTGGACGAGCGAATCGAAGCCGCGGCGCGGCGCCCAAGGACCGTCGTGGCCGTAAGCGGACAGCGAGGCGTAGACGATCCCCGGGCGGAGGCGGGCGAGCTCCTCCGGGCCGAATCCGTGCGCGGCGACGGCACCGGGCCGATAGCGCCTGAATGAATACGTCCGCTTCGCGCACCAGCGCCGCGAGCGTTTCCTGGCCGTCCGGCTGACGTAGATCGATTTGGGTCGACAGTTTTCCTCTGCCGGTATCGATGACGAGCGGCAGCATCGACGGTCGATGCGCGGCGGTGACGAGCAGCACATCGGCGCCGTGGCCGGCGAGAACCCGGCCGCTCACCGGGCCGGCGATGACATGGGTCAATTCCAGCACTTTGATACCGGACAGCGGGCGCTGGCCAGGCGACAACGTCAAGGCCGGCGCCTCGCCGATTTTCTCGATACTGAACAATGGCAAGCTGGCGACGGCACGGCCCTGCGCATGAGCATCCCATTCGGCGAAAGACCGGCACGCGGTGACCACGAGACCGGCCTCGGCAGCGGCACTTTCGAGCGCCTGCGCCGGCCATTGCTCCAGCGCGCGCTGCACCGCGGCTTTATGGTGCTTGCAGCCGAGAAGTCGAAGCAATCCGTCGCAATGATGCGGCAAATTGGTATGCAGCCGCGCCCAACGGCCGTCGCCGCAGCGGTATAGCCCAGCGATTTGATCGTGGTGATCATCAGGATCCTTGCCATCGACGCGCAGGTAACGCTCGCTACGGAATTCGATCGCCGCGTTACGCATTGCGACGGTTACGCGCTGGCGGCGCCCGGTACGCAGCCGCCAGAGCTCGGCTGAGGCAAGAGCCGCGGCGCCGATCGTGGCCTGTGCTGCCGTTCCGACCGCAAATGAGGACGGCAACACCGGCTCGCTGCCGGTGAAGGCGATGTCCTCCAAAGCCTCGTCGTCGAGCCCCGCATCGCTCCACAGTTCGATCAATACGTCTGCGGGATCGAGAGCGGCCATTATGAACCCCCGCGGCCGGCGGTGGCGTTGTCAACGCACCGTGACGGTAATGACATTCGAAATAACCGGCAGCGTGTGCGCAAAGTGCGACCAACCGCCGAGCACGAGCTGTAGCTTATGCTGTCCGGTCGGCAAAGTAATCATGGACTTGCGACTTCCCGGCCGTCTTTCAAATTGATCAAACAGGCTCCGTTCGGTGACGGCGTCGGAGCGGGCGCCGATTGCGTCCGCGCCGGCATAGCCGCAAGTCCTACAAAACCAAGTCCTGCAGAACATAGGTTATGCAAAAATTAGGTTCTGCAAAATGTCCTGCAAAAATCCCGGCAACGAAGGCTACGACAGCAGGCGCATGACGTTCATCTTTTTCCTCCCCCAGCATCGCTTGACGTGATTCGATATTGGCGCCGGGTGCCGCGATGTTTCCCGGCATTTTGCGATCCCGCCGGTCACGGCGCGGTAACAAATTTGCCATGCCCGACTTCCACAAGATATCCGGCAGCGCCCCTAATTCGTGAGTGGCGCGAGATAGATAGCGAACCGTGGCCGCAGAGCGACAGGTGCCGAAATTCGCCTCCTCCACCGCGGCGTTTGCGGCCGCCACAGGACAAAATCGCTTGGCTCGCGTAATTTGGCTCGCGTAGAGTGCCGCCGCCACCAGCCCTGCTGCGGTTTCTGCCATAAATTGAGGCCAATCATCGTCGAGTAGTAAAGCTTCGCCCCGCGCAGGCTGGGAAGGAGAATTTGCAATGCCGGGAATTCGCGTCGATCGTCTTTTGGCTTCGACCGCCATTGCTCTTCTGCTTGCGCTTCCCACCACCGGAA
>JBAQBC010000325.1:0-6547 GCA_049286035.1 Xanthobacteraceae bacterium | reverse complement strand
TCGCGAAATCGCTCGGTCTCAGCGGCGCGCCGGCGTGGAAAGTTTTCGCTGAAATTCGCGAGCGGAAGAATCGCTTTTAAGGACGATCTGGAAAAGCGGAATTGGATTTTTCAAAAAGATGATGTCTTCGGAAAAATGTTAGTTCGACGATTGTTTCACTTTAAAGGGGTTGCGGTCTTATGCCCGCGCTGACCGCGCAGGACATCATCAGAATGCTCGCTCTTAAGCCGCATCCGGAGGGCGGTCATTTTCGCGAAACCTTCCGCGACGTAAAGCAAAACTCGGACGGCCGCCCGGCCTCAACCGCCGCTTATTATCTGCTCGCGCGCGGCGAGCGCTCGCACTGGCATCGCCTCGACGCCGCCGAAATCTGGCACTGGTATGCCGGTGCGCCGCTGCAGCTTGAAATCGCCGCCGCGCCCGGCCGCATCGAACGCCTGACGCTCGGCGGCGACATTTCGGCGGGCCTACGCCCTCAAGCCGTGGTTCCGGCCCAAGTCTGGCAGGCGGCGCAGACGACGGGTGAATGGACGCTCGTTGGCTGTACCGTCGCGCCCGGGTTCGATTTTGCCAAGCACGAGATCGCGCCGCGGGGCTGGTCGCCGGAATGAAGCACGGACTAACGCAGCGGGGGCGGTGCAAAAAGATCAGGCGTAATATTGCCCGCCATTCGCCGACAGCGTCGCACCGGTCAATAATCCGGCGTCTTCTGCAGCCAGAAACACCACGCAGCGCGCGATTTCTTCCGGCTCGCCCAGCCGCCCGATCGGGATCTGCGGCAGAATGTTTTTCTGCAACACTTCGGCCGGCATCGCCTTGACCATGTCGGTCGCGATGTAGCCCGGACAGATTGCATTGACGGTAATGCCGACCCGCGCGCCCTCTTGCGCCAAGGCTTTGGTGAAGCCGATCTCGCCCGCCTTGGCGGCAGAATAGTTGGTCTGGCCGAATTGTCCTTTTTGCCCATTGATCGAGGAAATATTGATGATGCGGCCGAATTTGCGCTCGCGCATACCCTCGATCACGTTGCGGCACATGTTGAATAGCGAACCGAGATTGGTGTTGATCACCTCGGTCCATTGTTCCGGCTTCATCCGATGCAATTGCGTGTCGCGCGTGATGCCGGCATTGTTGACCAAAATATCGATCGGTCCGAGCTCGGCCTCGACCTTCTTGACGCCGGCGGCGCAGGCATCGAATGACGATACGTCCCATTTGTAGACGTTGATGCCGGTTTCGGCTTTGAACTTCGCCGCCGCCTCGTCGCTAGAGCCGTAATTGGCGGCGACGTTATAACCGGCGGCCTTCAAAGCTCTGCTGATCGCAGCGCCAATGCCGCGCGTACCGCCGGTGACCAATGCAACGCGGGCCATGGTACTCCTCCCCTTTTCAGATGACAGACGTCAGATATCAGACGACAGAAAACTCTGCTGTCTGTCTCCGTTGTCTGTCCTCCGTCCTCTATCGTTCCACGCACATCGCGATGCCCATGCCGCCGCCGATGCAAAGAGTGGCGATGCCCTTTTTTGCGTTCCGCTTTTGCATCTCATAGAGCAGCGTCACCAGGACGCGCGTGCCCGAAGCGCCGATCGGATGCCCGATCGCAATGGCCCCGCCGTTGACGTTCACTTTGTCGGTGTCCCAGCCGAGATCCTTGTTCACGGCACAGGCTTGCGCGGCGAAGGCTTCGTTGGCTTCTACGAGATCGAGGTCGCCGACATTCCAGCCGGCTTTCTTGAGCGCCGCGCGCGAGGACGGAATTGGCCCGGTGCCCATGATCTTGGGGTCAACGCCGGCCTGGGCCCACGACACGATGCGAGCGAGCGGCGTTTTGCCAAGCTTCGACGCTTCGCTCGCTTTCATCAGCACCACCGCGGCGGCGCCGTCATTGATGCCCGACGCATTGGCGGCGGTGACGGTACCTTCCTTGTCGAAGGCGGGACGCAACTTGCTGATCGCCTCGAGCGTGGTGCCGTGCTTGGGATATTCGTCGGCGTCGACAATGATGTCGCCTTTGCGGCTCTTGACCGTCACCGGCGTGATCTCGTCCTTGAACCGGCCGGACTTCTGCGCCGCCTCGGCTTTGTTCTGTGAGGCGACGGCGAAGGCATCCTGCTGCTGGCGCGTGATCTGCCACTGCCGCGCGACGTTCTCGGCGGTGTTGCCCATGTGATAGCCGTTAAACGCGTCCCACAGGCCGTCCTTGATCATGGTATCAATCATCTCGAAATCGCCCATCTTCACGCCCGAGCGCAGATGGGCGCAATGCGGCGCCACGCTCATCGATTCCTGGCCGCCGGCGACGACAATCTCGGAATCGCCGTTGACGATCGCCTGATAGCCGAGTGCCACCGCGCGCAGGCCCGAACCGCAAAGTTGATTGACGCCCCAAGCGGGGGTCTCGACCGGCACGCCGGCGCCAATCGAGGCTTGCCGCGCCGGATTCTGCCCTTGGCCTGCCGTCAATATCTGACCCATGATCACTTCGGAGACCCGCGGCGCTTCGACGCCGGCGCGGTCCAGCGCGGCCTTGATGGCGGTTTTGCCGAGCTCATGGGCGGGCAATGATGCGAAGGCGCCGTTGAACGCGCCGACCGGCGTTCGCGTCGCGCTGACAATAACGACGTCGTCTTTCATGGCAGGTTCCTTCCAGGCTGTTTGGGGCTATTACGACGCGGGCTGGCCGCAGGTCTTTGACATATGTCATAGGGAGGCGGCAGGGCCTCGACAAGGCGCAAAGGCGCGCAAAGCCGCCGCACGGCTCGCATGCCTCGCCCTCGCCTGACGCGCTCCCTGGGCGCGGCCGGCTGCCAATCACAAAAGGGTAGCCGCAAGCGGCGAAACAGCCTACTTTGGCGGCAAAGTCACTCCTTCGCCGCCGTCGATGGTTCTTCGCAAAGCCTGAAAGTTCATGTCCGAAACAGCGACCAAGACTGTTGAGCCGGTCACGATCAAGAAATACGCCAACCGGCGGCTCTATAACACCGGCACAAGCACCTATGTCACGCTGGAAGACCTCGCCGCGATGGTCAAAACCGGCGAGGACTTTGTGGTCTATGACGCCAAGACCGGCGAGGACATTACCCGCTCGGTTCTGACCCAGATCATCTTCGAGCAGGAAAACAAGGAGGGTCAGAACCTTCTGCCGATCGCGTTCCTGCGTCAGCTGATCCGCTTCTACGGCGACAGCATGCAAATGCTGGTGCCGCGCTATCTCGAAGTCTCCATCGAATCCCTGACCCGCGAGCAGGAGAAATTCCGCAACCAAATGGCGCAAGCCTTCGGCGTCGGAGCGTTCACGTCGCTCGAAGAACAGGTTCGGCGGAATATGGAAATGTTCGAGCGCGCCTTTGCGATGTTCGCGCCGTTTGCCCGGCGGGAGAGTGGGGGCGCAGAAGCGGCCGCCGAAGCCGACAAAGACAAATCCGGCGATATCGACGACTTAAAACGCGAGCTCGATGAGATGAAGAGAAAAGTCGACCGTCTCACCGAGAAAGGCTCTCGCGGGGACTAACTCGCTTCAAGCCTGGTCTGACCGCTCAACCTCGATCTGCCGCGTTGCACTGCGCATGCCGACGATAAAGCCGGCCAGCACATCCACCAGCGCGATCGCCATCAACAGAAAGAAGGTCGAGGTCGCTGCCCTTTGCACCAGCAGAAACTCGACGAGCATGCCGATGAACAGCGCCATCGCCAGCACGTGATCCATGATGCTGCGCGTACCCGCCCGGGTCGCTTTGATCAGCTCGATCCAGAGCAGGAAAATGGCGAAGGCGAGAAGAATATCCTCCCAGGTCAGCACCCAGTCCTGGCCCGACATCATGTGCACGGTGGTGACCGGCGAGGTCCAGCTCACGCCGGGCGTGAGAAACGCGATCATGTTGTAGATCGCGAACGGAATCAGCAGCAGCGGAAAGCCGAGCGCAAACATGATCCATCCCGCTCAACCGCCCTCAACGGCGAGGACGCGCGGCGGCCGGTGGTGCCGCCACAGTGAGGATTATGGATCGTATAGGGGCCGAGGCGGCGCAGACAATACTGCGCGCAGAGTTTACGACAGAAGTTCAGGTTTCGGACTTCTTGCTCAGCACTTGCCGGCCGCGATACATGCCGGTTTTGAGATCGATGTGGTGCGGCCGGCGCAACTCGCCCGAATCCTTGTCTTCGATATAGGTCGGGGCTTTCAGGGCATCGGCAGACCGGCGCATGCCGCGCCTCGATGGCGACGTTTTTCTCTTTGGCACGGCCATAGTCGTTCTCCCCTATGCGGATTCGCTGCTCGGAACGCGGCTTATAGAAGAATGGCCGCGGTCAGGCTAGGGCTTGATCCCGAAAAGTGGATGCCGGTTTCCCGCCTGCGCGAAGCCGTTCAGGCGGCCTAGCCTCTCGGTTGATGCTACGGCGGGCGAAGCCAGGTCGGAAAAAGATCATGCCGAAAAATCCAGTCTGAAGCGAATAGGTCAAATTCTGGGCTTTATGGCCCCCGCACGCAGGCATCCAGGCCGCTGAATTCGAGCGATCGCCGCTCATAGAGGGCGGCGAGACGGCGCACCAGCACGCTCAGAATGCGGGCGCTGCGGTGCACCGGGTTGGGCAGGATCGCCGCGAGTTCCGCCGCCTCAGGCGAGGTGAGATCGCGGGCCGATTTGCCGAATGCCCAGCGGGCGCCGGCCTCCGCCCCGAATTCGCCGTTCGGCCCCCATTGCGCAATATTGAGGTAGATTTCGAGAACCCGCCGCTTCGGCAGCACCAGATTGAGCCACAGCGCCAGCGGGAACTCGAGCGCCTTGCGGATAAAGCTGCGGCCCTCCCACAGGAACAGGTTTTTGGCTGTCTGCTGCGTGATCGTCGAAGCGCCGCGCGCCTCGCCGAGTTCGTCCGACTGCTGCATCGCCTCACGGATGGCGCCGAGATCCACGCCGCGATTGCGGCAGAAGCTGCCGTCCTCGGCGACAATCACGGCGAGGCGCAGCGCTGGCGCGATGCGGTTTAGGGGAACGGTAATGTGCACGACGCGCTTACCTGTCACCCAGCGCCACAGCATCGGCGTCGAAACCGGATCGACGAAGCGATAAAGCGGTGCGATCACATAGGGAATGAGCAGGACGGCGAGCGCGAGGATTATCAAGTTCCTGAGCAGCCGTCGCACGAAATGCCCTCTGACCCTAATCGCGCGCGTAGCCGATCAGCGGTTTCCGTTTGCGCCCGAGCAGGATCAGTACCGTCGCTATGACGCCGACCACGACCCAGGCCGGCAGGTCGAAGCCGCGCTGCAGGTACGGCTCCCAGGCCCAGGAAAGCTTCAGCTTGAGCCAATCTTGCACGGCATTGAGGCTGTTCTGATCGATGATTGCCCAGACATCGTCGAGCCTGGTGTAAAGGAGATCATGATTGGCGATGGATTTCGTCCCGTCATAGACGAAAAGCACAAAGGCGGTAGCCAGAAGGCACAGGCCGACGAAACGAAACAGGAATTTGATCATGACACTGCTGGCGGAGAACGATCGGTCGTGAGCGCCAGCCATTACCCTTCCGAGCCGGCGAGTTCAATGCGCTACAACGAAAGATCGCTGCATGCGGCTTTCGCATCGACCGATTGGACCATGTTGACTTGCAGGGGCCGTAACCTTCGGCGGAGGTCCTTGAGTACGGACCGGGGCTTTCGCTAAAGTCCCACGGGGCCTTTAACGCGCTTATGACAGCGCCCATTCACCGGCAGGCGAGCGAACATGGCGGCCAGAAACGGCGGCAGAAACGGCGGCGCTGCGCAGCGTCCGACTTTCACCGATCAGGAAGCCCTGCTGTTTCACAGCCAAGGCCGCCCCGGCAAGCTCGAAGTCGTCGCCACCAAGCCGATGGCGACCCAGCGCGATCTTTCATTGGCCTATTCGCCGGGCGTTGCCGTTCCGGTGCTGGCGATCGCCGCCGACGAGAGCAAGGCGTACGACTACACGACCAAGGGCAATTTCGTCGCGGTCATCACCAACGGCACCGCCATTCTCGGGCTCGGCAATCGGGGCGCCTTGGCCGCCAAGCCGGTGATGGAAGGCAAAGCGGTCCTGTTCAAGCGTTTCGCTGACATCGATTCCATCGATCTCGAAGTTTCGACCGAAGATCCGGACGAGTTCATCAATTGCGTCAAACTGCTCGGCAAAGGCTGGGGCGGAATCAATCTCGAAGACATCAAGGCGCCGGAATGTTTCATCATCGAGCAGAGGCTCCGCGAACTCCTCGATGTGCCGGTCTTCCATGACGATCAGCACGGCACGGCGATCATCGCCGCTGCCGGCCTGATCAACGCGCTGGAACTGACTGGCCGCAAAATTCCGACCACCAAGCTCGTTTGCAACGGCGCCGGCGCCGCCGGGATCGCCTGTCTTGAACTTCTTCGCGCTATCGGCTTTCGCCCGGAAAATCTCATTCTCTGCGACACTAAAGGCGTCATCTACGAAGGCCGCACCGATGGCATGAACCAATGGAAATCGGGCTTTGCGGTTAAAACAAAAGCGCGCACGCTGGCTGAGGCGCTGGTCGGGGCCGACGTGTT
>JBAQBC010000324.1:0-59802 GCA_049286035.1 Xanthobacteraceae bacterium | reverse complement strand
TTCGGCACGATGGGCGCGGCCGCCGGCGTCGGCGCCGCGCTCGGCCTTTCCCCGCGCCAGCTCGTCGATGCGCTCGGCAATGCCGGTTCCATGGCCGGCGGCATCATCGAATATCTCGCCGAAGGCGCGTGGACGAAACGGCTGCATGCCGGTTGGGCGGCGCAAGCCGGCATCCGCGCGGCCCTCTTGGGCCGAGCGGAGTTTTTAGGTCCGCGTACCGTGTTCGAGGGCGTGCATGGTTTTTTTCATGCTTTCGCGCACACCACCGCGGCCGATTTCACCGCCGTGACCGATGGCTTCGGCGCGCACTGGGTCACCGAAACGCTCGCCTTCAAGCCCTATCCGTGCGGGACCATGACGCATCCTTACATCGATTGTGCGCGCCGGCTCGGCCGCCGTGTGAAGGCCGACGACATTGTTGAAATGGTGTGCGATGTCGGCGAGGGCACCGTGCATCGCCTATGGGAGCCGCTCGCCGCCAAGCAGCACCCGGCAAACGGCTATGCCGGCAAATTCTCCACGCCTTATTGCATCGCCGCCGGTTTCGTGCGTGGCAATGTGGCGTTGAGCGATTTTACCGACGACGCGGTGCGCGATGCCGCGGTGCTCGCGCTCGCCGCCAAGGTGCGCTACCGCATCGATCCGCAAAATCCCTATCCGAAGAATTTCACCGGGCACATCCGCGCCACGCTGCGCGACGGCTCAGTCGTTGAAGAGCATCAGCCGCATATGCGCGGCGGTGCGCACGAGCCGCTCACGCGCGCCGACATCGAGGAGAAGTTTCAGCTCAATGCGCGGCACGGCGGCTGGAGCGAGCAGCGCGCGAAGGCGGCGCTGCAGCTAATCGCGGGGCTGTTCGACGGGCCAGTGGCGCTGTCGGGGCTGCGGGGGTGACGCGGACCGGCCACCGGCCTCAGCCCATTGCCTAACCAGTCTCGCCGATTTCGGGGAGCGGCACGTCGAAACCATTGAGTGTCACCGAAACCATGCAATAGAGGCCGACGAGGTAAATAAACTCCGCCGTTGCCTCTTCGCCGAATAGCGCGATGGCTTGCCGATACGTCAAGGCCGGAAGCACTCCGCCTGACACCAGCGCCGACGCCAGATCGTAAGCCACCGCTTCTTCGCGCGTGAGATCGCCCGGCCGCTGACCGGCGATGATCGTTGCGATCTTGTCGTCGGTAATTCCGCGCAACTCGGCGACGAGCACATGCGCGTAAATCTCATAGGCAGAGTGAAAGTGCGCGCCGGTGACCAAAATCGCGATCTCGCGGACCGGGCGCGGCAATTTCGGCGAGCTGGACAGGGATTTGACCAGTTCCCAAACCGGCCCGCCGAATTTCGAAAAATGCAGCCAGGGATTCCAGGGGCCGATCAATCGGCCGCTGTCATCGATCGCGGTGAATCCCTTGAAATTGGTTTCGATGCCCTTGCGCATGTCGTCATAGAGGCGGCGCTGGTCGGAATTCAACGCGGACGGTGACATCAGGGGTAAGCGCATGACCATTTTCCCATTCATGAGGCCCCGGCCCAGACTGCCAAAGTGCCGGGTGTGGCGATAGCGGTCACGTCACTGTGATAGTGACGAACGCTTGACGTTCGTCACCGATTAAGTTACATATGCGTCGAATCTCGCCCAATCGGACGTGGCCCGGCAGGCATAGCCGGATCGCGCGGGCGAGTGCGGTGCCCGCGCGCGGACTTGCAACCCGCTCCCGGGCGGCTTTGGGCATCAACCCCTCGGCACTAGGACCGGGGCGCGAGGTGCAATCGCTGGACTGGGACAGGCAGGGGCGGGGGAAAGCCCGTCAGACAAACAGGCCGGGTCCCAGGAAGCATGGCCTGAGGCTGACTCCCTTGCGATGAGAGACTCCTTGGGGCGAGAGCCGCGGTGGAACGCCGACAGTCGTGCGCCTCACGTTTGAGGCGCGGCCGTGCCCGTACGGCGCGGCAGAATACGCATTGCGTCTGTCGGCGTTTCGCCTCCGAATGTTTCGTTCTTGCCTTGCGGAGACCAAAAGGTAGGTGCCACCCCTGCGCTTTGTCTTTGCGGCTCGTTTCGTGCCTTTGCGAATAGGGAATTGCGACTAGCGAATGGATTTCCATTTGCCGCTCGCCACTCGCTATTCATTTCCTCTCATAGCTCGGGCGCAAAGGCGCGCCGCGAGAACGATAGAGTTTGCCCCTCCCCACTGTCGTAGGGAGGAAAGGATGCTCTAAACTCGGGCCTCATCACATGAAGGGAGGTGCGCCATGGACTTGGCGATGAGGGACAAAAAAGCGATCGTCACCGGCGCCAGCGAAGGCATCGGCAAGGCGATTGCGCGTGCGCTCGCCCGCGAAGGCGTCGATGTCGCGATCTGCGCGCGGCGAAAGGAGCCGCTGGAAAGAACCGCGGCGGAAATCGCCAAGGAAACCGGGCGGAAGATTTTTCCGATTCCCGCCGATCTCACCAAACCGGCGGATGCGGAAAATTTCGTCAAGGCCGCACATGCGGCGCTCGGCCGGATCGATATCCTGGTCAACAATGCCGGTTCGGCGCCCGGCGGCGTGCTGGAACATCTCAGCGAGGAGGACTGGGCGCAGGCGCTGCAGCTCAAATTCATGGGCTACGTGCGCTGCATGAAACACGCGTTGCCGATCATGCAAAAACAAAAGAAAGGCCGCGTCGTGAACCTGATCGGCAATGACGGCGTCAAGGTTTCATACTGGGAGATCGCGCCGGGCGCCGCCAATGCCGCGGGACAGAATCTCACCAAATCGCTCGCCAGCCAGTACGGCAAGGACAATATCAGCTTCGTCGCCGTCAATCCCGGACCGGTGCGCACCGAGCGATGGGCCGGCCTCGTCAAAGCGATGGCGCGCGATATGAAGCTGTCGTTCGAACAAGCGGACAAGCTCGCTCCGGCAAGCATTCCGCTCGGGCGGATCGCCGAATCCGAGGAGGTCGCCAGTCTCGTCGCTTATCTCGCCTCCGACCTCGCGTTCTTCATCAACGGCACGATGATCGAGATCGACGGTGGGCAAGACAAGGTGCTGATGGACCGCATGCGCGACCGGTGAGGAAATCGTTGACGTGTGTCGCGCACTCTTTTCCCCTCCCCCCGCGAAGCGGCGGGGAGGGTCGGTGAGTATCGCGCAGCGATGGAGCCGGGCGGGCGTTCGCTTGGCAAACTGTGCGCTCACATTATAGTTCACGTGATCAAAAGGCGGCGGGTCAAAAGCAGCCGCACTGCAAGGGGGGTATAATCGCCATGACTTCTGCACGCGCAAATCGCCGCCTTAGCGCATCTATCCCCCCTCACCGGATCGCGATTGCGATCGCCGCCGCCCTCGCCTGCAATCTTGGCGCGCTTCCAGCGTCGGCCGCGGATTTCGTGATGAAGTTCGGCACCGCGACGATCAACGAAACCCAGCACCAGTTCATCAAATTCTACAAGGACGAGGTCGAGAAAGCCTCGAACGGCCGCATCGAAGTCCAGATCTATCCAGCCAGCCAGCTCGGCCCGATCCCGCGCGAGATCGAAGGCGTCCAGCTCGGCAATATCCAGGGCTATATCGGACCGGTCGACTTTTTTGTCGGCGTCGATCCGCGCTTCGGCGTGTTCTCCGCGCCGATGCTGTTCCGCGACGAGCCTAACGCCGCCGCGACCGTTCACGATCCGGCCGTTCAAAAAGCCATGTTCGATCTTGCCGCGCCCAAGCGGATGGTCGGCATCGCGACGCTGGACCTGGGCTCGTCCAATTACGGCGCGAAAAATCCGATCCTGCGGCTCTCCGACTTCAGCGGCAAGAAGCTGCGCATCAACGGCACCGAACTCGAGCGGCAGAAAATGGCGAAGCTCGGCGCAACCGGGATCGGCATGCCGCTTTCCGAAGTGGTCCCCGCGCTCGATCAGGGCACCATCGACGGCACCATTTCCGGTCTGTCCGTCTTCGTCGCCTTCAAAATGAACGATCTTCTCAAAGTGGTCACGGTAACCAACGACACGTTCATCATCTCGATCGCCGTCGTGAGCAAACCCTGGCTCGATACGCTGCCCGCAGATTTGCAGAAGGTCGTGCTCAACGCCGGCGCGGCAGTGGCGACCAAGGCCCAGGCGTGGGAAGTCGATTTCACCAAGAAGCTCGCAAACGACTGGACGGCGCTGGGCGGTACCGTCCAGACACTGCCGACCGAGGATCTTGCCCGCATGAAGACGCTGCTCGATCCGGTGGGCGACGAGGCAACCAAAGCCCAGCCGGCAGTCCACGACATGCTGGAAATGGTCCGCGCCGCCGCGGCCAGGAACTGAGCACCTTCGCCCCGGCATGAAGCACGCTCTTTCGCGCGGCGCCAAGGCGCTCATCGCGGGCTTGCGGTTCGCGGCCGGCGCGATGCTCGCCGCCAGCGTGGCCATCAACTTCGCCAACATTATCGGCCGCTATTTTCTTTCCGTGTCCCTGTCGTGGGCCGAGGAAGCGATGCTGTTCCTGATGATCGGTTGCGTCTTCCTCGGCGCCGGTCCGGTCGGCTGGGCCGGCCGCCATATCCGTATGGACGTGATGGTTTCGCTGCTGCCGCCGCGCGGGCGCAAGGCATTCGATATTTTTTCCGACTTGGTGACGATTGCGACCTGCCTGGCGCTTGCGATCTTCGCCTGGCCGGTCATGACCATGCTGAACGAACTCGACCAGCGCAGCCAGTCGGCCAATATCCCGCTGGTCATCCCGCAGGCCGCGCTGCCGCTCGGTCTGTTGCTCATGGCGCTCTTAATCGCGGTTCGCCTGTTCGTGCAGGGTGCGCGCCAGGACGATGTGGTGTCGCCGCCGGAAGACGTGACGTGAACGGACTTGGGCAACGCGCATGCTAGCCGCCTTCGTCTATTTCGTCCTGCCGGCGATCCTGCTCATCCTGGGGCTGCCGATCTTCGTCGTCCTGATCCTCACTTCGCTCGCCGCGATCCTGTTGATCGCACATGTGCCGGTGCAGGCGATCCAGACCTACATGATCGGCAGCCTCGACAATTTTCCGCTGCTCGCGGTGCCGTTCTTCGTGCTTGCCGGCGAGATCATGGGCCGCGGCGGCATCGCCAATCGCGTCGTTGCCTGGGTCGTGTCGATCATCGGCGGGGTACGCGGCTCGCTCGCGGTAACGACAGTCGCCTCGTCGGAATTGTTCGGAGCGATGGCGCATACCTCGGTTGGCACCGTCGTCGCCATCGGCCGGCTGTTGTTTCCGTCATTGACGAAGCACGGCTATTCCGAGCGCTTCGCCGTGAGCCTGATCACCTCTTCGGGCGCGGTCGCAGTGATCATCCCGCCTTCGATTTCGATGATTCTGTATGCGATGACGGCGCAGGTCTCGGCGATCAAGCTGTTCACCGCCGGCATCCTGCCGAGCATCATGATCGGCGTCGTCGATGCCGTTTATGTGCTGATCTATGCACGCATCAAAATGGTGCCGCTGTCATCGCCGGCACGCTGGAAGAATATCTGGGCCTCGACCAAAGAAGCGAGCTGGGCGATCGGTACGATCGTCGTGATCTTCGGCGGCATCTATGGCGGCGTGTTCACCCCGACCGAGGCGGCCGGCGTCGCCGTCGTCTATTCGCTGTTCGTAGCGATGTTTGTCTATCGTGAGGTCGATCTTGCCGAGCTCGGTCAAATCATCGTCAGCTCGGTCGTGCTGATCTCGCAGATCCTGATCATCGTCACCGGCGCCGGAATTTATTCGTGGCTCATGACCACAAGCGGCATTCCGCAAAACTTGATCGACGCGGTGAGCGCGCTGCACTTGCCCGATTGGCAGACGCTGTTGTTCGTCAATGCCGGGCTGTTGATCGCCGGTAGCTTTCTCGAACCGCCGGCCGCGATTTTGATCCTCACGCCGCTTTTGCTGCCGGTCGTCGAAACGGCCGGCGTCAACGCGCTGCATTTTGGAATTATCATGGCGGTCAATTTGAGCATCGGGCTCTATATGCCGCCGTTCGGATTAAACCTGTTCGCCGCACGCGCCATCTTCAATGTGCCCATGGGTATGATCTATCGCGGCGTGCTGCCGTTCATTGCGGTCAATTTTGTCACGCTGCTGGTGATTACCTACGTGCCGGCGATCTCGATGGCGCTCATCGGCGCGGCGCGTTAGCGCGGACGGGGTCCGCTCATTCCGGCACACGAGAAATGCCGGCCGTCCCTAAATCACGTTCTTGTTGAAGTAGCTCGAGCCCCAGATCACCAATACCCAGATTGCAAACAGGACCGCCAGCGCCAGAATGACTTCCATCGCCCTCTCTCCCCGGTCTCGCGCAAGCACACGCTTGCGGTTCGGCTTGTCAATCCGTTTCCCGCGGCGTCGCAATTACGCAGTCGCTATCGGCACAGCGGCGCGTCAACTCTCTTTGCAGCAGCTCCGCTTCATCTTCCAGCCCCATCCAGCGCAATTTGCGAATGCGCTTGACGAGATCATTCGCCAGGCCGTCTTCCGCGGCATCGTTCTGGGGCTGCTTGAGCGTCATTGGCATGGCTGTCCTCCCGCATTCTTTTTTGTTGTTGGCTGTGCCGGCTGCGTGCAACGCAACGTTCTTACGTCGCAGTTGGGCCTGCCGATCGATCGCACGCCGCTTTCCCGGCGTGCAAATCGTGCCGGTCTCGCCAGACGGTCAGCTTTGACCTATTGGCTTGCCTGCGCAAGGGTGCAGGGGTGCGCCGCAACATATTGCGGCGGATAATTGACTAACCGTTCGCGATCTCCAGCGCCTGCGCCGGCTGCGGTGCTTTGCGCCGTGGGGCGCGCAAGGTGGCGGCGATGAAGGTTTCCACGTCGCGCATGACCGGTACGAGAAATCGCAGAAACGGCGCGACGGCAGCAATGATAATGAAATGGCCGACACGACGATAGGTCCTTCCGGACTAAATCATGGCATTAAAGCCTCTGGCGCTTATACTTTAGGGTTAGGTCGTTGGCCCTAAGTCACTGACTGCGAACGAGACGCGACCGTTCAAATATGAACGCTTGCGGAACCGCCCCCGCCGTAATGCGTTGTCTGCATGCCAGCCAAATGCGGCGCCAAGGCAGGTCATGCCTTTGGTTGTTGGGTGAATTGAGTGTTCCAGGCGACCTCATCTCAGCGCACTGGAGCAGCGTCCTGCTCGGAGCGGCCGTAATGGTGTTTTCCCTCCTTGCGTATTTCTTCTCCATGGTGACGGCTTTTGCGATCGTGGTGACGACGCTGGTCAGCTTTGGCGATTCACAACTGCGCATGACGCGGCTACCACACTCGGCTCTCTCGATCATCGCAAGTTCCGACCGCGACGCGCTCACAAACGCCGACAAGGCCAAAGAGGCGCAAAAGGCCGCGGAAGCGGTTAAGGCTGCGGAGGCGCAGAGAGCAGCCGAAGCGCGCGAAAACGCCAAGAAGCTTGCGCGCGCCAAGCTCGCCCGCGAGCGCAAACAGGCCGCGCTGGCGCAGCAGCGGCAAGAGCGCGAGGCGCGCGACAACGCTTTGGCTTGGGGCTCTCCGGGCCAATATTCCGGCGACGGCCGGCTATATTCCTACGCGCCGGGCTTCGATCGCTGATCGGCGGCGCGCCACGGTATAGGCGCCGCCGCTCTTCGGATAAGCCTCGACCGTTTGCCAGTAAGAGATGAACAGGATGCCGAGCAGCGCCGATGGCTCTCTATTTCACCGGCGCCGCATCGGGAATGAAACGATGTCCGAACACGGGCTCCTTGTGCTCCGTCGGGGGCAATTGCCAGGCGCCGGTCGATGGCGGCCGGACTTCGGCATCGACATGAACATCGAGGAGAAATGGCCTGTTCGCCGCTATGGCGTGTTCGAGCGCGCTGCGGAAATCCTGCGATCGCGCCACGGTGAGCGCATCGACGCCGGCTGCCTTTGCCCAAGCCGCAAAATCGGGATTGTAAGGTTTCTTGTTGGCTCCTTGGTGAAACATGGTGCCGTGCTCGCGGCCCTCAAACATACCGAGCTGAATGTCACGAATCGACACCCACCCGAAATTGTTCCAGATCACCCAAACGACCGGAATGTCGTATTCAACCGCAGTGCAGAGCACATGCGGAACCATGGTGAAACAGCCGTCGCCCGTCACTGCGACGACGGGGCGATCCGGAGCCGCAAGCTTTGCGCCAAGCGCTCCGGCGGCGCCGAATCCCATGCCGGAAAACCCCCAGGAATTGAGCATCGATTGCGGGCGGCGCGCATTCCAGAATTGCATGTACCAATTGTGGCTCACGCCGACGTCGCAGCAAATGATGCCGTTCGGCGGAATGACAGCCTGACAATCCGCGACAACGCGTTCCGGTCGCATCGGCGTGGAATGCATTGCAAAATTCGGCCGCACGAATTCATCCCACGCCGCCCGCCATTGCGCGATCTGCGCCAGCCATTCCCGCCTCGCCGATCCATCGCCACTGCCTGGCCGATGCTCGAGCTCGGCAAGGAGCTGGCGCAAAAAGGTTCGCGCGTCGGCAGCAACGGGCAGATCGGGCGGATAATTGCGGCCGAGTTCGGCGGCATCAATATCGACGTGAATGAGTTTGGTAACGGGAAAATTCCAGGAATACCCCGGCAGCCACGATGAGGCCGAGCGATCGTCGAATCGAGCACCGATCGCCAGTACAAGATCGGCGCGGCGGCCCGCCTCGTTGGCGGGAAAGGCGCCGTTGCGGCCGATAAAGCCGAGCGACAGCGGGTCCGTCATATCGATGCAACCCATGCCGTTGGGCGACGAGATCACCGGTATGGAAAGTTTTTTCGCAAACTCGGTGAGTTCACGGCTCGCCTCCGACAGCGTCACCCCATGGCCGATGAAGACCACTGGCCGTTCAGCATAGAAAATCATATCGAGCGCCCGCGAGATTTCCTCAGGCGAGGCGCCGCTTCGTTGCGCGTTGAGCGGCGGAGCGGGAGGCGGCAAGTCGACCTCGTCTTCCTCCTGAAAGACGTTGAAAGGAACGTCGACATTCACCGGCCCAGGACGGCCCGACAGCATCGCTGTCATCGCCTGACGCAGCGCCGGCGGCAGCATATCGACGCGCGTCGGCTGGAAGCTCCGCTTGACCACAGGGCGGACGATGTTGACGAAGTCGGCCTGGTAATGGCGGTTGATCTCCTGAAAGGGACTGCGATTGAACTGCGAAGTCGGCACATTGGCCGTGATTGCCAACAGCGCCGATGAATCGGTGAGCGCGCAGGCGAGCGGCATGACGATGTTGCACGAACCGGGACCGCAGGAGGTGAGCGTCGCAGCCGGCTGGTGGCGTACGCGGAAATAAGCGTCAGCCATGTGCGCGGCGACCTGCTCGTGGCGGGGCGATATCAGCTTGATCCGGTCCCGCGCCTGATAGAGCGGATCGAGCATGCCGACATTGCCGTGCCCGCAAATGCCGAAAACATACGGGATCCCGTTGGCGATCAGATATTCGGTGATCAGCTCGGCGCCCTTCATCCGTGCCATCGGCTCTCCTGCAGCGACTGGTGTATCGACACTCTTTTATCGATTTGTTGGCAGCTTCTACAATTTGCTGTGCTTCACGATCGCGTCGCCATGTTAATCGTTATCGATAGCACAATCGATACTAAAGCATGACGCGCAGCCCCGACTGCTTCAGCAGCGGATAAGTCACATCGCGGAATTCGCGGATGCCCTCGATATAACGCGGCCAGGAGAGCAGCACGCCGTCGAGCCCGATCTTGGACAGCGTGGCAAGCCCATCGACGATCTGCTCCTTGGTACCGATGAGCGGGAATCCGCCCCAGCCCGAAACCATCATCTCGGCCATGGCGTTGCGGCGCTCTTCCGGATAGTCGCGCTTGTTGATCTCGGCCGCCATCGTGTCGATGACATTGCGGGCCGCGATCCAATCGCCTTTTTCGTGCACATAATAATGATAGAAGTCGCGGGCTTCTTTCTCGGTGTCGGCTTGCACGATGGTGGCATTGCCCCACACCCGCACCTCGCGGCCATAAGTTTCGCGCGCCAGTTTGTGATAGGCGGCGATGTGGGCGGTGTTAATCGCGATGTCGTGCGAGCGGATATTGGTGAACACGAGATCACAGTGCTGGCAGGCGAAGCGGCGGCCGCGTTCTGAAGAGCCGGCATTCATGATGACGGGATACGGTTCTTGGATCGGCTTCGGCTGCAGGTAACCGCCCTTGACGCAATAAAACTTTCCCTCGAAGTCGAATTTTTCGTCGTCCTGCCATAGCCGCTTGACAATGGTCAGCCATTCCTCGGCACAGGCGTAACGGTCCTCGTGCTCAAGGAGCGACACGCCGAACATTTCCATTTCCGGATAATTCCACCCATTGACGACATTGAGCGTATAGCGGCCGTTTGAGATGTGGTCGATGACGGTCGATTGCTTGGCGGCGACGATCGGGTGATTGAGCGCCACATGCGCGGTCGAGATCACGCCGGAATGGCGCGTCACGCCGGCGATGCCCGCGGCCCATGTGAAAGTCTCGAAGCCCGGCCCCTGCGGATCGGTAGCGCCGCCGAAACCGCGCCAGCGCGCGACCGGCACCAGCGCTTCGAATTCCATCTCATCGGCAAGCTGCGCCAGGACGACGGTGTTCGGCCAGGTGATTTTCAGCCGGCCGTCGAGATCGGACATCACGCAGCCTGAGTCGAGATTGGTCTGGAATGTGCCGAGTTTCAGCTTGCGCGAACCCAGCGCCGGATTGACCTTGTGCCGGTCTTTTTGGTGGAGCCTTGCTCCCATACCGCTCGCCAATGTGCCAAAGAATGATCCCGAAAAAGTCTGCCCCGGACTTGACCTAATGCCGTTTCGTTTCAGCCGCGCCGCTTTACCCGGCGCACGAGATAATCGAAATTGATGGTGAACTGTTCGGGCTGGCTGATGTCGGCTTTGAGCTTTTCGATATCAGCCCGCGAAAACTCCGAAGCCGGGTACCCAGCCGCCTCGACCAGCAATTGCACCATAGCGCCGTTCTCAAGCATGATCGTCCCGATCACCGCTTCCGCAATCGTGGCGCCGGTCACCACGACGCCGTGGTTTTTCAACAGTACCGCACGGCCATTGCCGAGCGCGCGCGCCACCCCCGCACCCATTGTCTGCGAGCGAATAAGACTGATGGTGTCGATGTAGCTCCCGAGCGCCTTGTAAAACAGCGCGCCCGGCTGGCTATAGCATTTCAGCGCTCGCCCGGTCGCTGAGAGGGCAATCGAATAGGTCGGATGCGTATGGATTACGCAATTGACGTCAGGCCTCGCCCTGAAAATCTCGGAATGGATATAGACCTCGCTGTGTCGCCGCGCCGTCCCGGCAACGACATCCCCCTCCAAATCGATGGTCAGGATATTCTGCATCGTGATCTCGTCGAGTCCGATGCTGTGTGCCTTCATAAAAAACAGGTTCGGTTCGTCGGGCAGGCGAAAGGAAATATGACCGCGGGTAAAATCGTCCTGGCCTTCAGCGACGAGCACTTTTCCCGCAAGAATCAGTTGCTCTTTGAGCGCTCGATGCGTCGCCCGCTGTCCCGCCCGCTTCGGCCCCGCAGATTTTTCGTTCGCAGTTTTCCGTTTGATCATTGCCCTCACCGCCTATGTTCCATGGCGGGTGCAACAGAACAGGGAATTGGAATCGTCTCAAGCGAAAAATGTAGAGGCGGCGCCCGGCCGCAGCGCCGCCTCGTCAGATCGCGACTCCGAAGCCTAAAGAGACGCCGCCTCCTTGTCGCAATTGCGCTAAGCGACCTTGCGATTGATCTGGCTTTCGGCCATTTCGGTCAATTTCTTGTCGGTCGCCTTCTCCTCATTGAGCGTCTGATTGAGAAGGGTCGCGGCGTCATTGCGGCCCGGCTGCTTGGCCCAAGCGATCAACGTTCCATAGCGCGTGATCGTTTGGTAGATGGCACTCCGCTGTTTTCTGCAAACCCGGTGACGAGCAGCTCGCCGCACTTTCTCCTGATCTTCAGTCTTTAGTGGAGTGCAAACGGTTGCTCTCTGTTAAGCGAAATAGACGAACCAAATAACAGCAAACACGATAACGACTGCGGCAATGCTGAAGCCGAGCACGAACCGGACATTATGCCCCGTCACGCCCTGTCGAGCCTGGCACGCCGGTATTACCGGGCGCGGTTCCGGACCCTCGGAAAAACTCATGACGTTCCCCTTATTTCGGCGCTGATTGCTCTTTGCTCCAACCGGTTCGGTCGATTGCCGGTTCCGCCGGGTATCGGATGAGTGCGGCGAAGCGCTTGGGATCTGAGTTCACGCGCTCGAGCCTCGCACGACAATCGCTAGGGCTGGGCGTCCAACCAATCGTCGACGTCCTTGCGCACAAGATCCTTTGCCAGCCCGTAGCGCTGCTGGAGCCTACCCTCCAATTGATCGCGGCGGCCGTTGATCTGGGCCAGATCGTCGTCGGTCAATTGGCCCCACTTCTGTTTGATCTTTCCTTTCACTTCTTTCCAGTTCCCTTCGACCCGGTTCCAGTCCATCTGCTGTCTCCAAAAAATAGTTGATTGCCGAGCACAGCTAACGTGACCGACATGAGCCGAGTTCCGCGAGGGGTTCCGGAAACTTCGCGCCGATCTCTGCGGAACTTGCCGGAACATGGACGCGCGCAACCGCGTTGAACCAGTGAGCACATGGCAAGAGTCGAGTAACGGCATTTCGTGATCCGAAAAGCCGCGACTCGGCTTTACGGGAGAACAGAGGAGAGCAGAAATGAGAAATAGATTATTGGCTACGGTCGCTGTGGCGGCGGTAGTCGGGTTTGGCGGATTCGCCGCTGCGCAATCGCAGATGGGTGGCGAGTCGAACAAAGCCACACCCGGCGCGACGTCTGGCAAGACCCAGGAGAAGAGCGGCGAGAAGAGCGGCGGCAGCATGAGCGGAACCCAATCGGGTAACAAGACGCTCAGCCCATCGAGCAGCCAGTCGATCAATCCGTCGCGCAACCAATCGGCGCAGGAGAAGAGCGGCAAGGATAACGAGCGGCTCGGCCAAGGCCGGAACGAGGAACAAAAAGAAATGACGCGCGGCGCGCAACAGCAAAAGAGCGGAGCCGAGCAGAAGGGCGCGCAGCAAGAGCGCGGGTTGCAGAAGAACCAAAAGGGCGCTCAGGAGCAGCGCGGCACCAACGTGAAGGGTGCGCAAGAACAGCGCGGCTCCAATATGAAGGGCGCCGAAGAGCAGCGCGGCACAACGACCGAGCGTGGCGCGACCGAAGAGAAAGGCCGGGCCGGCGTGAACGTCGGCGAACGCGGCGAGCGTGGCGGATCAGTGCAGCTGTCCGAGGACCAACGCTCGCATATCAAAACGGTCATCGAGCGCGGGCGCGGTCCGCGATTGAGCAGGAGCAACGTGGACTTCAGCATCTCCGTCGGGACTCGGGTTCCACGAAGTGTGCACTTCGTCACGCTGCCTGACGAGATCGTGCGAATCGTTCCGCAGTATCGCGGCTTCGAGTACTTCCTCGTCGAGGACGAGATCGTGATCGTTGATCCGCGCACGCTGGAAATCGTCGCAGTGATCCCGGCTTAACCGGGCTGAATGAAACTGCGCAGCGGGCCTGCGTCGGCATCCGACGCGGGCCCGCTTTTTGCCGACAGCGGTCCCAGCAGCGATTCTCGCACTTGGGTTTCTTTGATTTCAACCACCCGCATTCACTGATTATCTGTCGCGTTACTATTGATCGGCGAACAGACATGAAGTGATGCAATGAAAAACCCACGGCGAGGACGCCGGGGGTTTTCCGATTCGGAACGAAACTCAAGCTAACGATTCTGTCCGCCTTGCTGACCGCCACCGCCCTGCTGGCCGCCTTGCTGCCCACCCTTTCCGGGCTGCTGTTGTTGTTGACCGGGCTTCTGCTGGCCGCCCTGTTGGCCGCCGCCCTGCTGTTGCTGCCCGCTCTGCTTCACATTACCCATTTTGTCGTTAGACATGGAGAATTCTCCTTCGCGGAAGGAATCCGCGGCACGACAATTTCCCCGAGCTCTTGTTGTTTCCCAGCGCAGGCAGTTGCGCTGGCCAGCAATGCCGGAACACACCGGAACAAGGATCGGAGCCGGTCGTTAGCTCAAATTATCGGCATGCCGGGCGTTTTCACGCATTCAGCGCCCGCAAAATGAGCTACCGGCAATGGCCAAACGGCATCCCCATTCTGGAACATTACGCCGCAATCCGGCCCCGATCGCAGATCGTTGCTGATGGGCACGGTTTCGACCGCCGCCGCGCCGATGATCGCACGAGCCGCGCACGCGCAAGCGTCGCCCGCCGCGCCATCTGCGAACGTGGACAAGCCAGTCGATGTTACTCAGATGAGCGGCCGCAGCGTAATCTCTTGTTCGTAATATTGGCCGATGCTCTCCAGCACCCGCGGATTGGTAAGGGTCAACGTACCGTTCGCGCGCTTGAACATTCCCAACCGCCGTAGTCGCGCCAAGGTCTTGTTGGTGTGAACCAGCGACAGGCCCAACGCATCGGCAATGTGCTGCTGCGTCAAAGGAAAAACGAACGTCTCTTCGGCAACGAGGCCCAAAGCTTTGGCGCGCTTGTAAAGCGCGACGATGAGCGCCGCCACGCGTTCGGCCGCGGTCCGCCGTCCCGCACTGGTAAGATTTTCATCGACAATACCTTCCTCACGCGACCCGAGCCAAGTGACATCAAAGGCAAGAGCCGGCATATCTCCAAACAGCTTCCAGATGTCGCGGCGCGGCAACACGCACAGTTCCACTTCTGTTAGTGCTTCAATGCCATGCAGCGCCGCGTCGAACATCGCCGCTTGCAGCCCGAGCAAGTCCCCTGGAAGGAGAAAATTCAATATCTGACGCCGGCCGTCGGGCAGTGTTTTAAACCGGAACGCCCAACCCGAATACAGCGTGTAAAGCTCCGGCGCCTCATCACCGGCACGGACGATTTCGCCACCAGCGGATACTGATAAATGGTCTCGCTTGATCTGATTGATTACGTTGAGTTCCTCCGGCGTGACCGGCTTGAACAAGCCGCAGGCCCGTAAAGCGCATTCGTAACAGGACAACTGCATATTACGTTTTCGTGGTCGGGCAATGTCTTTGACATACAACGTGTCCTGCCGAATGAGCCGGACAGACGCGGCTGTCCTCCGCCAACACGGAGTGGGCCTCAAAGTTCCGATGCAGGATGAGAGTTGGGCGAACTAAACAGCGGCCAGTCCGGCAATTCCAGAACGAATCTGCTCAGGCGACGGCCGCGCGATCGGGTATGCTCGACATAAACACCTTCTGCAGCATGTCGCGCTCGATCGGCTTTTGCAAAATCGGAATATCGCTAAATCGCGGGTCGACGCTGTCGACATCGTAACCGGTCACAAAAACAAACGGCACGCCGCGTACCCCGAGGATTTCGGCGACGGTGTAAACCAGCCCGTCACCGAGATTGATGTCGAGTACGGCGGCGTCAAAATGGCTCTCGCGCGCGGCGGCCAGCGCTTCGGACGCGGTGCTCAGCGGGCCGAGCACCTGGAATCCGAATTCGGTCAGAGTGTCCTGTATCATCATGGCGACGAGCGCTTCGTCTTCAACAAGTAGGACGCGCGGCTTATCCTTGCGTTTGAGATCGACCACCGTGCCGTTGCCGCCATTCGTCATCAGCGACGGATTGAAGACACGCGACTTTGTCAGCTCGGTGCGTGGGATGGCGAACAGACAACGCAAACCGGCATGGTTCCAATCGAATGCCGCTTTGCCGCCCAATTGCTGCTCGATGCTCGCGGCTATTACTTTCAGGCCAAAGCTGCGTGACGACGGCTCTCCGACAGGCGGGCCGCCATTTTCGACCCAGTGCAGGGTCAACGCGTCCGCTCCCAGCTCCCACTCCAGGCTGACTTTGCCGCTTGGCGACGACAAAGCCCCGTGCTTGGCCGCGTTGGTCGCAAGTTCGTGGAGCGCGAGCGCAAGTCCTTGCGCAGTGGCGGGCTGCAGCGAAATGTCGGGCCCGCAGCACTGGATCTTGTCACCGGCCCGATATGGCGCCAATTCCTCGCCGACAAGGGTACGGAGATCGGCGCCGCGCCAGCGCGAGTCGGAAAGAAGCGTATGCGCGCGCGCCAATGCTTTGATGCGGCCTTCGATTGCGTGTACGTAATCTTCAACGCTTTTGGCGCGCGTGAGCCTGATAATGGATTGAATGACGGCAAGCGCATTACGCGCCCGGTGATCGACCTCGCGCGCCAGCAGGATCTGGCGCTCGTCGGCTTCTTTACGATCAGTAATATCGATGGTGACGCCGTTGATGCGCACGACATTGTCGACATCATTGACGCTTGCTGCCGCCGTTCCAATACACCAGCGAATCTCGCCACTAGGCCGCATCACACGGAATTCGGTTTGCTGCGTACGCGCGCCCTGCGACATGCCGCGGGCAATTTCAACGAGAGAAATCCAATCTTCTGGGTGGATAAGCGCCCGGATGTTCTCCACCGTGATTTGGAAATCAGTCGGGTCGACGCCGAATATGCGGTGTTGGCCTTCATCCCAGCGCCATTGCTTGCTCACCAGGTCCCAATCCCAGGAGCCCATCTGGCCCGCCGCAAGCGCGAGGCTGCGACCCTGCTCGGCTTGCTTGAGCTGCAGGTTCGAGGCCTCAAGCTCGGCCGTGCGTTCCGCGACGTGCCCTTCAAGCTTCAAGTTCATGCGCTCGAGCTCGCGGGTCTTCCGGAACAATTCGGCAAACACCCGCACCTTGGCGCGTAAGACCTCGGGGACGACCGGCACCGGGACGTAATCAACCGCTCCCATCTCGTAGCCGCGCAGCCGATCGACATCGGTCAGGTGAATGGCGGATATGAATATGATCGCAGTTTTGCGGAAACGCGGATGTTCGCGAATCATCGCAGCCAGCTGGAAGCCGTCCAGTTCCGGCATGCAGACGTCGATTAGGACGACCGCGACGTCATTCTTGAGCAGAAACTGCAACGCTTCGCGCGCAGACGAAGTCTTGACCAGATTCTCGCCAAGCTCTCCGAGGATCACCTCGTAAGCGAGAAGCTTGTCGGGCTGATCGTCGACCAAAAGGACGTTGACTTTGTCACTCATGGCGGCGCCTTAGCGATGCAGCCACATACGTAACGCGGAGAGAAGCTGCTCGGTATTGACCGGTTTAGCGAGATAATCCGACGCGCCGGCCTGGAGGCACTTTTCGCGGTCGCCCTTCATCGCCTTGGCTGTCAAAGCAATGATCGGCAATCGGCGATAAGCCTCGTTCTGGCGAATCTTCTCGATCGTTTGATAACCATCCATTTCCGGCATCATGATGTCCATCAGCACGATGGCAAGCGAGGGGGTTTCCTCCATGATTTCGATCGCCTCCGCGCCTGTGGTCGCGGTGAGCACCTTCATGCCGCGGCGCTCCAGCGCGCTCGATAACGCAAAGACGTTGCGCGGATCGTCATCGACCAAAAGCGCGGTGCGCCCGACCAGGTCTTCATCTGACGAGTTGAGCCGTTCCAGCATCTGCTGCTTCTCGGCCGGCAGATCGGTGATGACGCGGTGCAGGAATAGCGCCGTTTCGTTGAGCAGCCGCTCGGGCGACTCGACACCCTTGACCACGATGCTTCGGGCCATGGTGTGGAGCTGCGCGTCTTCCTCTATCGTCAGCTCTCGTCCCGTGAACACGACGACCGGAATGTCGGCAAGGCTCGTGTCGGTTCGCATCCGTTCCAATACTTCGAATCCCGACATGTCGGGCAGTCGAAGGTCGAGCACCACGCAATCACATTGCTCCTCGCGGAGCAGATTGAGGGCATCCCGGCCGGTTCCGGCGTTGACGATCTCGATGTCATCGTGGCCAAGCAGTTCTCGTATGCTCATCTGCTCGGCCTGATTGTCTTCAACGACCAGTAATCGCTTACGGCGCGGTTCGGCAAATTCCTTGATCCGAGACAAGGCCTCCTCGATGCCTTCGCGTGTGGTCGGCTTGTTTACGAATGCAAAAGCGCCGCGCGCCAACCCATGCTGACGGTCCTCGTCAAGCGAGACGATCTGGACGGGAATATGGCGGGTGAGCGCGTTCTGCTTGAGCTGGCTCAGCACGGTCCAACCCAGCATGTCAGGCAGGAACACGTCGAGCGACACTGCCGCGGGTTGATATTGCTTCGCCAAGTTGAGCGCATCGTCGCCGCGCATTGCCAGCAGCGCTTTGAAGCCCTTGTCGCGCGCGAGATCGACCAGAATTCTGGCATAATGCGGATCATCCTCGACAATGAGGAGAATGGCGTCGCCGGGCTGGATATCCATGCGGTCATCAGGGATCGGCTCAATGGCGCGTTCGCTCACCACATGCGCCGCCAAACCCGGACTTGAAGTCGGCAAGGCAGCGGCGATCTGGCTTGCGTTAGGCCCGACATATTTGATCGGCAGATACAGCGTGAATGCGGAGCCCGCGTGCGGCGCGCTGCGCAGATGGATTTCGCCGCCGAGCAGCGTCGCCAATTCACGGCTGATCGCGAGCCCAAGGCCAGTGCCGCCGTATTTGCGGCTCGTCGATGCGTCGGCCTGCTGGAACGCCTCGAAAATGATCTTCTGCTTCTCCAGCGGAATACCGATTCCGGTATCGGTGACTTCGAACGCCACCACGGCCGGCGCCTGGCTCAAGATCTGGTGATCCGAGGACCAGCCGCCCGGCGCCAGCGCGACGTTAAGGCGCACGCCGCCTTGCCCGGTGAACTTAAACGCATTCGACAACAGATTCTTGAGTACCTGCTGCAGGCGTTTGCTGTCGGTGGTGATGCTGCGCCCGAGGTTCGGATCAACACGAACTTCGAAGGACAATTGCCGCGTCTCGGCTTCGTGCCCGAACGGCCGCGCCACCATGTCGACGAGATTGGCGAAGAACACCTCCTCGGCGTCCACCGTGACCGTGCCGGACTCGATCTTCGACAGGTCCAGAATGTCGCTGATCAGATTGAGCAAATCGGTGCCGGCGCCATGGATCGTGCGGGCAAATTCGACCTGCTTCGCAGTCAAATTGCCTTCCGGATTGTCGGTGAGCTGCTGGCCAAGGATCAGGATGGAATTAAGGGGCGTGCGCAACTCGTGCGACATGTTGGCGAGGAATTCGGACTTGTACTTGGAGGTCAAAGCAAGCTCGGTTGCTTTTTCTTCGAGCGCGCGTCGAGCCTGTTCGATTTCCTGGTTCTTGCGCTCGACTTCGACGTTTCGCTCGGCAAGCTGCTGGGCCTTCTGCTCGAGCTGTTCGTTGGTCTGTTGCAATTCTTTCTGCTGCGTCTGCAGTTCCGCGGCAAGTTGCTGCGATTGTTTCAACAAACCTTCGGTCTGCATCGTTGCCTCGATCGAATTGAGCACGATTCCGATCGAAGTGGTGAGCTGCTCGAGGAACATGGCTTGCAGCGCGGTGAATTCGTGAATCGAAGCGAGCTCGATTACCGCTTTGACCTGATTCTCGAACAGCACCGGCAGAACGAAGAGGTTGCGCGGCGGCATGTTCAGCAAGGCCGAAGAAATCGGTGTTGCTTCTGTTGGCGTAGCGATCAGCATACGGCGCTTGTCGAGCGCGCATTGCCCGATCAAGCCCTCGCCGGGCCGCAAGGCGTGTGCATGACCATTCTTGGCATCATCGGCATAGGCTGCCAGGAGCTTGAGTCCCTCATGCTCCTCTTCGCTATGCATCTGATAGATGACGCCTTGATGCGCATTGACGAGCGGCGTCAGCTCCGACAGCAACAGTCGGCCCACGGTCGTCAGATCACGCTGGCCCTGTAGCATGTTGGTGAACTTGGCGAGATTGGTCTTCAGCCAATCCTGTTCGGTATTGCGATCGGTGGTGAGTCGCAGATTATCGATCATCGTGTTGATGTTATCTTTGAGCTCAGCCACTTCGCCGCGCGCCTCGACCTGAATCGAGCGCGTCAGATCGCCCTTGGTGACCGCCGTCGCCACTTCAGCGATGGCGCGCACCTGCGTCGTCAGATTCGCGGCAAGCAGGTTGACGTTGCCGGTCAGATCCTTCCAGGTACCGGCGGCGCCGGGCACGTTCGCTTGGCCGCCGAGACGGCCCTCGACGCCGACTTCGCGCGCCACCGTGGTCACCTGATCGGCGAACGTGGCGAGCGTGTCGGTCATGTTGTTGATGGTCTCGGCGAGCGCCGCCACTTCGCCCTTCGACTTCACCGTGAGGCTTTGCTTGAGGTCGCCGTTGGCGACCGCGGTCACCACCTTAACGATGCCGCGCACCTGTTCGGTCAGATTCGCCGCCATGACGTTGACCGTATCGGTCAAATCCTTCCAGGTGCCGGCGACGCCGGGCACTTGCGCCTGACCGCCAAGCAAGCCTTCGGTGCCCACTTCACGCGCGACGCGGGTGACCTCCGAGGCAAAGCCGTTGAGCTGATCCACCATCGTGTTGATGGTGTTTTTCAGTTCGAGAATTTCACCCTTCACATCGACGGTGATCTTGCGTGACAGGTCGCCGCGCGCCACGGCCGTCGTCACCTCGGCGATGTTGCGGACCTGAGTCGTCAGGTTGGCGGCCAGCAGGTTGACGTTGTCGGTCAAATCCTTCCAGGTGCCCGCCACGCCCGGCACCACCGCCTGACCGCCGAGCCGGCCGTCGGTACCCACTTCGCGCGCCACACGCGTCACCTCGGCGGCGAATGAGCGCAGCTGCTCGACCATGGTGTTGAGCGTGTCCTTGAGCAGCAGCATTTCGCCGCGCACGTCGACGGTGATCTTCTTTGACAAGTCGCCGCCGGCGATTGCGGTCGCTACCTCAGCAATATTGCGCACCTGCGCCGTCAAGTTCGACGCCATGAAATTGACGTTGTCGGTCAAGTCCTTCCAGGTGCCGGCAACGCCGAGCACTTGCGCCTGCCCGCCAAGCTTGCCTTCGGTGCCGACTTCGCGCGCGACGCGCGTGACCTCCGAAGCAAAGGCGTTGAGCTGATCCACCATCGTGTTGATGGTGTTCTTCAATTCGAGAATTTCGCCTTTCACATCGACGGTGATCTTGCGCGACAGGTCGCCGCGCGCCACGGCCGTCGTCACCTCGGCGATGTTGCGGACCTGGGCCGTCAGATTGCCGGCCATCGAATTGACGCTGTCGGTCAGGTCTTTCCAGGTGCCGGCAACGCCGGGCACGTTGGCTTGGCCGCCCAGTCGTCCCTCGGTACCGACTTCGCGCGCCACGCGCGTGACTTCGCCGGCAAAGCGGTTGAGCTGATCCACCATCGTGTTCAGCGTTTCCTTCAGCTGAAGGATCTCGCCGCGCACGTCGACGGTGATCTTGCGTGACAGGTCGCCGCCGGCGATAGCGGTGGCCACTTCGGCGATGTTTCGCACTTGCGCCGTCAGGTTGCCGGCCATCGAATTGACGCTGTCGGTCAGGTCCTTCCAGGTGCCGCCGACGCCGGGCACCTGAGCCTGGCCGCCAAGCTTGCCTTCGGTGCCGACCTCGCGCGCGACGCGCGTGACTTCGGCCGCAAACGCGTTGAGCTGGTCGACCATCGTGTTCAGCGTGTCTTTCAGCTCGAGAATTTCACCACGCACGTCGACGGTGATCTTGCGCGACAAGTCGCCGCGCGCGACTGCGGTAGCCACTTCGGCGATGTTGCGGACCTGGCCGGTCAGGTTCGACGCCATCGAGTTGACACTGTCGGTGAGGTCCTTCCAGGTGCCGGCAACGCCACGCACCAATGCTTGTCCGCCGAGCTTGCCTTCGGTACCCACCTCGCGCGCGACGCGCGTGACTTCGCCGGCGAACGCATTGAGCTGGTCCACCATCGTATTGATGGTGTCCTTGAGCTCGAGAATTTCGCCGCGCACGTCGACCGTGATCTTTTTCGACAGGTCGCCATTGGCGATCGCCGTCGACACTTCAGCGATGTTGCGCACTTGCGCGGTGAGGTTGGAGGCCATCGAATTGACCGAGTCGGTCAAATCCTTCCACGTGCCGGCGACGCCAAGCACGTTGGCTTGGCCGCCGAGCTTGCCTTCAGTGCCCACTTCGCGGGCGACGCGGGTCACCTCGCCGGCGAACGCGTTGAGCTGATCCACCATCGTGTTGATGGTTTCTTTCAGCTGCAGGATTTCACCGCTGACGTTCACCGTGATCTTTTTCGACAAATCGCCACCGGCGATCGCGGTCGCCACTTCGGCGATGTTGCGTACTTGCGCCGTCAAGTTCGACGCCATGAAGTTGACGCTGTCGGTCAAATCCTTCCACGTGCCGCCGACGCCGGGCACCTGCGCTTGGCCGCCGAGCTTGCCTTCGGTGCCGACCTCGCGCGCCACGCGCGTGACTTCGGACGCAAAGGCGTTGAGCTGGTCCACCATTGTATTGATGGTGTCCTTGAGCTCGAGAATTTCGCCGCGCACATCGACCGTGATCTTGCGTGACAGGTCGCCGCGAGCGACCGCCGTAGTCACATGGGCGATATTGCGCACCTGGTCAGTGAGGTTGCCGCACATGGCATTCACCGAGTCGGTCAAATCTTTCCAGGTTCCGGCGACGCCAGGCACGATCGCTTGACCACCGAGCTTGCCGTCGGTGCCCACCTCGCGCGCCACGCGCGTGACTTCAGAAGCGAACGAGCGCAACTGATCGACCATCGTGTTGATGGCCTCCTTCAACTGCAGGATTTCGCCGCGCACGTCGACGGTGATCTTTTTCGACAAGTCGCCGTTGGCCACCGCGATCGTCACTTCCGCGATATTGCGCACCTGCGCGGTCAGGTTCGACGCCATCGAATTGACGCTCTCAGTCAGGTCCTTCCACACGCCGGTGACGCCGCCGACCTGCGCCTGGCCGCCAAGCTTGCCTTCAGTGCCAACTTCGCGGGCAACGCGCGTCACTTCCGAAGTGAACACGTTGAGTTGCTTGATCATCGTGTTCACGATTTCGGCGGAGCGCAGGAATTCGCCCTTGAGCGGGCGGCCGTCGACATCGAGCTGCACGGTCTGCAGCAGGTCGCCTTGCGCGACGGCGGCGATGGCGCGTGTCACTTCGGTCGTGGGCCACAAGAGATCGTCGATGAGCGAATTGACGCTCGATTCCATTTCGCCCCAGGCGCCGTCGGAAAGTCCCAAGCGCACGCGCTGCCGGGTGCGGCCTTCGCGACCGACGATCTGACCGACGCGCTCGAGTTGTTGCGCCATGCGTTGGTTGGTGGCGACGATGTCGTTGAAGGTGTCGGCGATCTTGCCGATGAGACCGACACGGTCACCGGCCATGCGCGCTGAGAAATCGCCTACCCGCATCGCCTGCAAGGCATGAAGAAGTTCGTTTAGCCCGTGTTCGGTCAAACTGTTGGCGTCGTCGCCGTTGGCGCGGCGTTCGCCAGTGACGGCGGGGCCAGCGGAAGCGTCGGTTTCTTTGGCGCCGACGACGTCTTCAGCGATCCGCATAGAGAGCTCCAAAGGAAGGCGATTGGGAGGGCCAGCGCGTACTGGCTACCGCCAGGCTCCAATACATGATTGGCGATATGAATAGGCACGTCAAAGGACGCACCAGGAACACGGCATAACGGATGCCGGGCAATGTAGCCGACAGATGAACGCCGCTAACAGGCCACTGTCCGGCGAAGGGTGAGCTGGTGCCAAAGCGCACAGCGGCCTCCGAGCGCGCGGCTCGTGGCCAAGAATCTCGGAACCGACCTGCAAACCCCCTCACGTGCCGGGCCTCGGACCTTCTGTGCCTCGACGCAAACGCCGCCAAACGCCCCTAGTTCCGAAGAATTTCGGCTCAAAAGCAAAAAAATGCGAAAACCCCATTGGCCACCTGCGTTTTGCCGGGGGCCGATGCGAGCGCCCTGAGCCGTCGGGGCAGCCGGGCCCTGCCAGGGCGGCCGACGGAACAGCTCACAAGAAGCGCCCTATTTCCAGGCCGTGGTGATGTGATTCCGCGCTGTTCGCGGGCAGGCAATTCTCTAATCGAGACAGCGCCAGTCGAGACCGGCGACGCCGTTCCAGCGGCTCAGTTGGTCCACGACAGTGGGGGATGGCGGCTTCGGACCGGCGCCTTGGTTTACTGACCCTTAAGGTCAGCGTCCGGGTGCCAGCTTCGTCGCGCGCGCCGCGATAGCGCGCCAAGTCGATACAAAGCCTGGTTAGGGGACCAAAACCGCAGCACCCTGAAGGCGCCCGCCGCGCAGATCGGCTAGCGCTTCATTAGCGCGAGCGAGAGGATATGAAACTGTTTGCGTCGCAATTCGCGCTTTCGGCACGATCTTGAAAAACTCCTCGCCGTCTTGGCGGGTAAGATTGGCGACCGATTTAACCTCACGTTCCTGCCAAAGAATGTCGTAGGGAAAACTTGGAATGTCGCTCATGTGAATGCCGGCGCAGATCACGCGGCCGCCCTTGCGAACGGCCCGCAAAGCCAACGGAACCAAAGCCCCGACCGGGGCGTAGATGATGGCGCAATCGAGCGGCTCCGGCGGGGCGTCCTCCGAACTCCCCGCCCAACAGGCCCCGAGCTTCTTGGCAAAAGCCTGCGCCGCGTCGTCGCCTTGTCTGGTGAAAGCGAACACGTCGCGACCCTGCCAGCGCGCGACCTGTACGATGATGTGTGCGGCAGCACCAAAACCGTAGAGCCCGAGTTTCTTGCCGTCCCCCGCGATATGCAGCGAACGCCAGCCAATCAATCCCGCGCACAAGAGTGGCGCGGTCGCGACATCGTCGCCATCCTCGGGCAATGTGAAAACGTACCGCGCATCGGCGACCGCGTGGGTGGCATAACCACCGTCGCGCGTATAACCGGTGAACAACGGCCGATCGCAGAGATTTTCCCACCCATTGCGGCAATATCGGCATTGCCCGCAGGTTCGGCCGAGCCAAGGCACGCCGACGCGTTGCCCGACGTTAAGCGCATTGACGCCGTCGCCCAACATATCGATGCGGCCGACGATTTCGTGGCCGGGCACAACGGGAAGCTTGGGATTTGGCAGCTCGCCATCAACGACGTGCAAGTCGGTGCGGCACACCCCACACGCCGCCACCCGCACTCTGACTTCTCCGGTTCCCGGCCGCGGATCGGACCGCTCCACCAATCTGAGCGGCTCGCCCGGCCGTTCCAGAACCATTGCCAGCATGCTGGAAATCTATTGCGCGGACTGCGGGCAGGAAAGCGGCACCGCGGCAGGCGTTGAGGACGCTGGCCGAAAGTAAGTTCTTTAGAACGCAGCTAGCGCGATTGGGCGGCACTCTCTCAGGAAGACGATTTTCCTGGTCCTCCAGCTGCGAGACTGATCTAAATGAAATTATTCGGAACCTACCATTTTACCGTTCGTTAAATAACTTAACGCATTGGAGCAATCATGTTGGAAAACATAATTCCCACCGAAATCACAGCTGAGCATGCTGATAAAACGCAAATCGGAGCGTTTGCGCAAAGCACTCGATTTACCGCTCACCTAGATGAGACCGGCATAGGACTAAGCCTGGAGCGTCGCGGCTCTGACGAACAGAGCAAATCAGAAGACCTGCATTTTCATTACGTGCTGTTTGCCGACATCTTACGTGACCTCGCGCACTCGGCCTGCGCGCAGCCGCCGGATGACATCGCGTATCGCGATGCGCTTCGCGATTCCGCGAGGACGCTTTACTTGGCGCTCGAAACCAATCCAGGCAAAGTATTGAAAGTAAGGACGTAACGCGCCAGGGCGATGCTCACGCCATCAGGAGCAGCGTTTAAAGGAAAGCCGGTAAAGTCAGTCGCTCGGCCGTAAGTGCGCGCGATCAGAGCGTGGCGCTCACGCGGGAGTCGTTCGCCGAACCACGTGCGATGCGCGGTCCGAAGATTCTTGCGTGGTTTCTTCTCATGAGCGCTATGGCGGAATTGGCGATCGAAGTCGGATTGCAATCGCCGAGCTTGAGGATCGCCATTAAGCAGCGTGCCAATTCCGACTGGCGCTCGCATGCGTCCAGCATGCCGAGCGTCGGATCGAATTCGACATAAGCCCACGCCTTCGTAAAGGCCGCGCTCAAAATCTCGGTTTCGGAGGAATCGAAAATGCTTCGCTCCAGTTCGAGCGAACTCACCGCCTCCGCGACGGCCTCACGACGCACGTTTTGCCGAATAGTGACTTCTGCAGACACAGCCTGGGCGGGTATCAAGAGACTCTCCCCTGTTACCCCCGATCCCCCAGCAGCGAAATCCAATACTATCGCAATAAAAGTTGGTGTCACCTGGGACACCATCATTTTTTGTGAATATTCCTTCCCGACACTGCCGATGCTGCGATGCAGCTATGCCGATAACCGTTTGTCTCTCAAAGCACTAACCACACGCGCCGCTGCCACGATGGCGGAAATATTGTCGTTCAACCGTCGCGCGCTGGCTGCAAACGAAGGTAGCCGATGCGCCACCATTTCGCTCAGCCGTGCGCTCGCGCCAGCGCCCAGCGTGCGCTCGAGACCAGCGCGGTATTCCGGAATATTGCTCCATTCGTCCACCGTCGAAGCGGTGATCTCGACGTGATATTGCAGGCCGTAGGCGTGCGGCCCGTATCGGAAGGCCTGAACCGGACACGACGAATTCATAGCGAGAATCTCCGCGCCGTCCGGAAGCCGCGAGATTTCCGCACCGTGCCATTGAAAAGTCTCCACCAGCGCCGTGAAACCCGCGAATAGCGGATCTTGCCGGCCAGCCGGTGTCAAAGCGACTTCGCGAAGACCGATTTCTTGCTCCTTCATAAGCCCGACCGTCCCGCCGAGTGCAGCCGCAAGCAGTTGATGCCCAAGGCAAACGCCGAGAAAAGGCCGACCGCGATCCTTCACCCAATGCCGGATTGCCGCCTTCTCGGGTCCGAGCCACGGGTAGAGATCCTCCTGCCAGACATCCATTGGGCCGCCCATCGCGACCAGCAGATCGAAATCATTCAAATCTGGAATGACTTCGCCGGCATCCAACTCGACGGTGCTCCATTCATCACCTTTTTCCCGCCAGAGTTGGCAAAACGCGCCCGGATGCTCCACGGCAACGTGCTGGAAAACCAGAATGCGCATCATTGTGTCCCGTCGATAGTCAGCCGACGCAAAGTAGCATGAAAAAAGTAGCATGAAAGAAGACCGCTAAATCGATTCTACCAGCCCGCGGAGCGCATCCGGCTTGCGGATGATGGTCCAGCGATTCTTCAATTCTATGATGCCCTGGCGTTGCCACTCGCGCAGGCAGCGATTGACTTTTTCCCGGGTCCCGCCGGCCATCTCCGCCAATTCGCTCTGCGAAAGCGACAATTTCATCCCGGCGCGAACCTCCGGCTCGTAGTTGAGCAAGGTCTTGGCGAGCCGCACGGGCAAGTTGAAAAAAGCGATGTCCGCCATGCGCTCATCCGAGCGGCGGATGCGCGCGCAAAGCATTTCCATCAGCTTCATGCAGGCGCCTGGATTACGCTCGAGGAATGGCAACAGATCGCGCCGTTCCAAGACCGTAAGCTCGCAATTCGTGAGCGCTGTTACATTCGCGGAGCGCGGCTTGCCGTCGAGGACCGCAATTTCACCGAATAATTCTCCGGTCCGCAGGTCCGCAAGGATAACCTCTTTGCCCCGCGTCGTCGGCAGCGAAATGCGCACGGCGCCTACGACAACCACCATCATGCTGTCGCCACGATCGCCGAGCCGGCAAATCGGCTCGCCGGCGCTGAAATTGCGCGGCTTCGCGTAGGCGGCGATGTCGCGCCGCGCTTTTTCATCCAGCGAACTGAAAAGTGCGCACCTTTCCAGCAATTTGCGGCCGCGATCGGCGGGGCTCATATTGGTCACGGGACGAATGACCTATAGATGGGGAAAGTAACGACCTAGCCCATAGAGCAAAGGAGACCCCCAATGATCCGCAGGGCAAAGGCAGTTTGGCGCGGCACCGGCCGTGCAGGCAATGGCCATCTTTCGACCGATTCCGGCGTGCTGGCCGAAACGCCGTATTCCTACAAGACGCGCTTCGAAAACGAGAAGGGCACAAACCCGGAGGAACTGATCGCCGCTGCGCATGCCGGATGCTTTACCATGGCGCTTGCCTTTCAGTTGCAGGGCGCAGGCTATACGCCCACCGAATTGACCACCGAAGCGGCAGTCAGCCTGGAACCGGAAGGTCAGGGTTTTCGTATCACCCGCTCGGCGCTCACGCTTCGTGCGAGCGCGCCCAACCTCGACGGGACGAAGTTCAGGGAATTAGCCGGTATCGCCGAAAAGTCATGTCCAGTCTCCAAGGTGCTCAATGCCCAAATAACCCTGGATGCCAAGCTGGAGCCGCCGAAATAGACTGGCTATCTGTCCTTTGACCATGTCGTATTGTGAGTGAAGCTTGTTCGTGGGTGACATGATGACCAACAATTGTCCGCTTGCCGGACGATTTCTATTTGCCGCGTGCATTTTCCTGACCGGATACGAGGCCGCGGCGGCCCAGGGCGGGCCGCCGCCTGCTGTAACCGTCACGCCAGTCGTGAGCCGCGAGGTGACGGCAACCGGAGACTTCATCGGCCGTGTGGTGGCAATTGATAAGGTCGACGTTGTCGCTCGGGTTTCAGGTTTCATCAACGAGCGCAATTTCAGCGAAGGCCAGCAAGTCAAAACTGGCGACCTGCTGTTTAGCATCGAACCCGACACCTACAAGGCAGCGGTCGATCAGCAAACCGCAAACGTCGCAAAGGCAAAGGCGACGGAAGTCAACGCCAATCTGCAGCTGCAGCGCGGCCAAGAGCTCGTGCGCAACCAGAACATTCCCCAATCTGAGGTTGACCAGCGCGCCGCCAATGCACAAGCGGCACACGCCGATGTGCTGCAGGCCCAGGCTTTGCTCGAACAAGCAAAGATCAATCTCGGCTACACGGAGATCCGTTCGCCGATCGACGGCAGAATTGGCCTTGCTAATTTCACTGTAGGCAATCTTGTCAATCCGTCATCGGGGATACTGGCAACGATCGTCAGTCAAGATCCGATCTATGTCACGTTCCAAGCCAGCGAGGCCGATGTCATCGAGTATAAGCACCGGATTGCCGCCTCGCCTGACAAAAACCCACATGTTACGATTCACATCAAGCTACCGGATGGCATCGTCTATCCGCACCCCGGACGCACCAACCTTCTCGATGTTCAGGTTCAGCCCGATACGGATACGGTATTGGTTCGCGCGCAAATGCCAAATCCGGAAGGCATGTTGATACCCGGCGGGATCGTCGGCGTTATGGTTGAGCGTGGTGCGCCACAATCGTTACTTGTCGTGCCGCAGTCGGCCGTTCAACTTGATCAGGCCGGCCGCTATGTGATGGTGGTCGGCGCGGATAAAAAGGTCGAGCAACGGCGAATCACGGCCGGCGTTGAACAAGGCCGCGACATCGTCGTGGCTGAGGGTATCAAGCAAGGAGAACTCGTCATCGTCGAGGGGATACAGAAGGTTCATCCCGGCCAGGTCGTGGCAACGAACCTCGCAGCACAAGACTGACGACTGATGTTTTCCGCAATCTTTATTGATCGCCCGCGGTTCGCGATCGTCATCGCGATCCTGATCACGCTCGCCGGCGCCATTGCCATCACCTCGATCCCGATTGCGCAATTCCCCGACATCGTGCCGCCGCAAGTGACGCTGACCGCCAACTATCCTGGCGCCGATGCCGAAGTGGTCGAAACCACGGTCGCGCAACCGATCGAGGAGCAAATCAACGGGGTCGACAATGCCATCTACTATCAGTCGGCGAGCGGCTCGGACGGCAGCTACACGCTCAACGTAACATTTTCGCTAGGTACCGATCCCGATATCGACACCGTTAACGTGCAGAACCGGGCCAGCCTGGCAATCCCACAACTGCCCTCGGAAGTCTCGCGGTCGGGTTTGTCAGTCCGCAAGAAATCGGCGGCGCTCCTTCAGGTCATCAATATCTATTCGCCGAAGAACACCTATGACGCCATCTATCTCAGCAATTATGCGACCATAAACATCATCGACACGCTGGCGCGGATCAAAGGCGTGGGCCAGGTTACCTTGTTTGGTCCACTTGATTACTCGCTGCGCATTTGGCTCGACCCTGACCGGCTGACGGAACTCAACCTTACCCCGAACGACGTTATCCAAGCTGTTCAAAATCAAAATGTTCAGGCGGCGCTCGGCCGGATTGGCGCCGCTCCGATCACGAAAGATCAACAACTTCAGATCAACATCAAGACCAAAGGCCGCCTGACCCAGCCACAGGAATTCGCCGCCGTTGTCCTGCGCGCCAATCCTGACGGATCAGTCGTCAAAATAAGCGACGTTGCCCGTGTCGAAATGGGCGCAAAAACACAGGACCGCTACAGCCGTTTCAACGGCGCTCCGGCAGCCGCGCTTGGGATCTATCAGTCACCAGGGTCCAATGCCGTCGACGTCGCGAAGCAAGTGCGCGACACGATGAACAGTCTGGCGTCGCGCTTTCCCGCCGATCTGAACTATGCGGTTTTCTTCGACAGCACGGTCTTCGTCACCGCTACGATCGCGGAAGTCGTTCGCACGCTCGTTATCGCGATCATCCTCGTCGCCATCGTGGTTTACCTTTTTCTTGGCAAGCTGAGAACAACGCTGATTCCGCTGGCGGCGGTACCGGTATCCGTCATCGGCACATTCGCAGTGCTCCTGCTCATCGGATACTCGGCCAATACCATCTCGCTGCTAGCGCTTGTGCTCGCTATCGGCATTGTCGTCGACGATGCCATTGTGGTGGTCGAGAATGTGGAGCGGGTGATCGAGGAGGAACCCGACCTCTCGGTGCCCGACGCTTGCAAGAAGGCGATGGCGGAGATTACCGGACCTATTCTGGCGATTACATTCGTTCTGTTGTCGGTGTTCGTTCCGGTAGCGTTCATACCGGGAATCAGCGGCCAGCTGTTTCGTCAGTTCGCCGTCGCCGTCTCCGTATCGATGCTGATCTCGGCGCTTAACGCGCTTACCCTGAGTCCGGCACTATGCGGCGTGCTGCTAAAGCGCGGGCAAAGGAGCCGAGGGCTCATAACCTATGTACTCGGCGCCATCGAAAAAACGCGCGGCGCTTATGTGGCAGCGATCCGCAGACTGGCGCGCGTGAGTATGGTCGCGGTTGCGGTCGTTGTGGGAGTCTTGGCCGTATCGGTGCTAATTTTCTATGTAACGCCGCAAAGCTTCCTGCCGGACGAGGACCAGGGCGCAATCTTTGCCGCGCTGCGGTTGCCGGAAGGCGCATCGGTCAACCGCACCGAAGTCGTCGTCAGGCAGGTGGAAGACATCGTCCGGCCCATTCCCGGGGTGGAGGGCATACTGTCGGTGGTTGGCTTGAATTTCATCGACTACGTTGCATCCTCAAATCAGGCCTTCTTCGTCATCCGACTTAAGCCTTATGAGGTTCGTACAGATTCGGGGCAGAGTGCGAACGCAATCATCGCGCGTTTGCGCCCGCAATTGGCGGCAATTCCAGGCGCCATAGCGTTTCCGTTCAACCTGCCGCCGATACTCGGCTTAGGCAGTACCGGCGGCTTCCAATATGTTTTGGAGGCCCTGCAAGGCCAGACACCCAACGACTTGGCCGCCGTCCTTCGCGGCTTGCTCGTCACAGCCAACAGCCAACCCGAACTCGCCGGCGTGTTCAGTACTTACGCGGCCGACACGCCGCAGATTTATCTCGATATCGACCGTGACAAGGCGCAGGTGCTCAGCGTCAAGATCAGCGACATCTTCAATGCGCTGCAGTCCACGCTGGGAAGTTTTTACATCAACGACTTCAATGTTTTCGGCCGCACCTGGCAGGTCAATCTGCAAGCGGAAACGTCATTCCGCCAGCGCCTCGATGACATTGATCGCATCTACGTGCGGAATGCACGTGGCGACATGGTTCCGATGCGCGCCCTGGCCAAAGCCGCGCTCGTCCAGGGACCACAGACGGTGGTCCGCTACAACGGCTATCGGGCCGCGGTCGTGAACGGCGCGTCCAAGCCTGGATATAGTTCCGGCCAAGGCCTTGCAGCGATGGAGCGGATTTCTTCAGCGACGCTACCGCCGGGCTACAGCTTTGAATGGACCGGAACCGCGTTTCAGGAAAAAGCCGCTGGCGGGCGTACGGGAATCGTACTCGGCCTTGCGGTGCTTTTCGCCTATTTATTTCTCGTCGCCCTCTACGAAAGCTGGAATATCCCGATTCCCGCGCTGCTCTCGGTCAGCATTGCAGTATTAGGCGCGTTGGCAGCAATAAAGATCGCAGGGTTGAGCTTCGACGTGTATGCCCAAATCGGCCTGGTGGCGCTGATCGCGCTCGCCGCTAAGAACGGCATTTTGATTGTTGCTTTCGCCGTCGAGCAACGACGGCTCGGAAAAGACATCCATACGGCTGCGATCGAAGCCGCGGCGCTGCGTTTTCGCCCGGTCATGATGACGAGCTTCGCCTTCATCTTTGGACTGTTCCCGCTTGTGATAGCGACCGGCGCGGGCGCGGCCACTCGTCATGCGGTAGGTACGCCAGTATTCGGCGGGATGATCGCAGCAGCGATTTTCGGCGTCTTTGTCATTCCGCTTCTGTTCATAATTGCTGAACAATTTCGTTATCGCACAGCGAAATAGATCATTTGTTGTTCGCGGCGGTGCGCTAGATCTTTGCAAACTGGGATCATGGCTCAACACGAACTGGAATCCAGTTGTAGAGCGAAAGCCCGCCATCGACTACCACCGTTGCTCCGGTGACGTAACGCGAAAAGCGATCGCACAACAGAGCGATTGCCATATCCGCGATATCTTCCGGCGTTCCGGCCCGGCCCAGCGGGATCATCTTGGCGAACGAGGCGATGCCGGCGTCAAATCCGCCGCCGGGAATTGCACCTGGAGCGATGGCATTGACGCGAATGCCATCGGCGCCGAGCGCCCGCGCAAGTTCTTTCACGACCATGGTTTGGCCCGCTTTGGTTGCGCTGTAATGCGGCAGGTTTCGCGGCGTATCGGCGTGCAAAGACGTTATGAAAAGTATTCTCCCTTTGACGTTGCGCGCCTTCATATGCGCGCCCGCAGCCTGGCCGAGTAAGAAGCCAGCGCGCAGCCCAACCGATGTCATCGAGTCCCATTCGGCTTCGGTCACAGCCAAAGCCGTCTCGTTCTCAAGACGTCTTGGCGAGGCGCTGTGTACGAATATTGAAATGGACCCGAGCGCTCGCACCGCAGCCTCGAACAACCGGCGCGGCGCCGCCGCTTCGTTCAGATCAGCGGCGATGAAGGTTGCGTCCAGCTCGTGTGCAAGCGCGGTTCCGGCCTGCTCGGCGATGTCGCTTAGTACGAGTCGAGCGCCTTCCGCCGTCAAGGCTTTCGCGATGCCGCGTCCAATGCCTGACGCCGCGCCGGTTACCAGCGCCGTGTCGCCCGCCAGCAATTCCATTTCGCCCCTCCCCAATCGGCCAAGCGCTCGCTCCACATTCCGCAGCCGTAAAATTATTCACATATGGAGCAACAACCAAGCGCCACCCGCGACAAAAACGCTGCCGGCGATACGCGAGACGAATTTGCCGAACGGCAACGTCTTCTCCAACAAAACCAACCCAGCCAGCGCAGCGATCCACAACACATTCATGACGCCGACGACAAACAGCAGCAGCATCAGAGCCCAGCAACAGCCAATGCAGTAGAGACCGTGGCGAAGACCAAGCGCAAGCGCGCCGCTCGCGTCGGAACGAAATCCGCCATGCCGCATGATAAAGGTCAGCGGCGCTTGGCAGTAGGAGAGGCACGCCTCTTTGATCGGAGTCCATTGATAAACTCCGGCGGCAATCAGGACTATTCCACCGAACACTGCGCTGGCAGTCTCCATCATCGGCGTGAGCAGTGCGGCGCGCTCCAGCACCCATTGCGCAGAAGTCGCTGCCAGCGAGAATCCCAACCAAGCGATCAGGTAACCGGAGGCAAACCATCCACTCGCCGCAAATGGATGTCCGCCAATGACCGCTTGCCTGCCAACGCGCGCGTAGATGAGGATCATCGGCGCCACCGACGGCGTCATCATCCCGATCATCATGACGGCCCACATTGCGAATACAGAGGCGAACTCGAGCGGTTGCCACGGCGCGCTTGCGGGCATCATGAGTCCCTGGCCGGCCGGAATCATTCGAAATCCGGTCATGTCCATGCCGTCCATCGTCACGTCATTGGCGAGCCAGATGATATCGGCCCAGGCAAGTGCGGTGATCGCCGCAAGCGCGGCGATCACGACACCGCGGTCGCGCCGCAGTACGGCTTCAAGCGTAGAATCCATTCTCGTTTAGCGCAGGATTCCGCTCTGGCACAGATTCACATGAGCGAACTGCCCGTAGGAATCGGCAAGCGTGAATTGCATAGGACGTGAGACCTCCGTCCAGCCACGTCCGATTTCGGCGAGCGAATATTCGAAGCCGTCGGGGATGTCGATGCGGACGCGGTATTCATCGCCAGTGATCGGATTTTTGATCGGCTCGCCGCGTCCTTCCGTAACCCCGCGCACAACCACCCGGCCCTTGCGGCGATCTATGTCAACCTCAAAGTCGATGGCTGCGAAGATCGGCTCGTGCAATTTTTCGAAAGTCGTGGAGAAAACCTGGAAAATCGTGGCGCCGGGCTCGGTGTCCTGTCCGGTCAAAATGCGCAGCAATGCGTTGCGCTGTGGCTCGCTCGCCCGTTCGTCAATCACAACCGCGGCTTCCCCTTTGCCTTCGTGGATCGCTCCCGGCCAGCGAAAGATCCCGACGAACCGCAGGCCGTCGAGGCGCGTGTTGCCGTGAATTCCCTCGTCGATCTGCATCGCAGCGACTGCTGCACAGTCGCCATAGCTTGGCCGCCCATTAAACTGGCACGGACAACCGTAAGAACAATTGCAGTTAACAAACTCCCTCGCTTTGATGCTCCATTTCACATCGACCATTGAGGCCTCCGAGTGCGGGGGATCCGGCAGGGGTTGCCGCTGTAGTTTATCGAATCGCCCGTCATAACAACACAACAAACTTTGTTGTTTGAACCCGAGGTTCAACCGTTGTCTGGATAGATTAACAGACCATCAGGTCGGCGTTTCGCCACCGGCGTTACGTGCGCCTGTTCGACGTGGCCGGGACCGAGAATATGAAACACCGTCTCACCTGCTGCGAGCAGATAATCGGAGATTATTCGCCGGTGGCAGCGCCACCATAGCGTCTCGGCGCACATGATGGCGCATCGCTTGGCATGGCCCAGTTCGCGCAGCTCGTCCAGGCCCGACTGAAATTGGCGGCTCATGGCGTAGTCCGCATAATTGTGGAAGCTCTGGTTTTGCCAGAATGCATTGGTGCTCGACGGAATCTGTTTCTGCCTGGGCCGCAGACCTCCCAGCTCAGCGATATGCCGGTATTCGATAGCAAACGCGCCTAGTGAATCGGCAAGCGCCTCGCGATTGAATTGGGGATTGGTTCTTGAGCGCGGCGCGGTTCGCACGTCGACCACGAGTTGGACTTCCGCTGCGTTCAATAACTCTGTAAATGCGGCAAGCGGTCTGGTGCCATGCCCGATCGTAACAAACCGTTTTGGCATCCGCATTCCGCCAATCGTAGCCACCCGCGAACTTATGTCGTCCGTTATTTGGTATCAGATGCATCCCCTGCCATTTCGACTCGTCAGGCCTGCCGTTTCGCGGTACTATCGCAGGGGCGCCATAGACTTAGGGGATGGTTCCATGAACCATAACGTGGCTGATTGCGTCGAAGGTGATGAGACAATTCTCAATGTCGATGTTCCAGACGACACGCTGGAGCGCGCCGCGGGCAATGTCGATGGCCGGGCGATTACGTGGATATATTGCACCCACGTTTGGTACAATTGCGGGTGGCCGCAGTAATCTGGTCGCGATCGCTGCCAGAATGAATGAAGAGGCCGCGTCAGGTTTCGCGGCCTCTTTTGTTTCGAAGCTGTCAACCTCGATCGCGTGACAACCGCGCGTCAGTTCCGCATCGCGTGTTCTATTATTCCGCCCTGATCCCGGCCGCTTTGATGATGGGCCACCATTTTTCGATCTCAGCTTTCTGTTGCGCTGCGAGCCCGTCCGGCGTCTGTTTGTCGCGCGGCCAGGGCTCCTGTCCGAGCTCGATGAACCTTTGATGCACGGCTGGATCAGCCAAGCTTTCAACCACGGCACGATCGAGTTGGACGATGACGTTTGGCGGCGTTGCTTTTGGTGCCCATAGCCCATGCCAAAAGGACGCGTAGAGACCTGGCACGCCGCCTTCGTCGCTTGTCGGCGTATCGGGCGCCTCCGCCCATCGCGCCCTGGCCATCACGGCGTAGGCTTTGACTTGGCCTGAGCGTACCTGCGCGAGCGCGCTTGCCACCTGCGTGAAGGTCAGGTCGATATGGCCGGCCAGCAAATCCTGCATGATCGGCGCCGCCCCGCGATACGGCACGAATTGGAATCGTGTACCGGTATTTTTCTGAAAATAGGTTCCAACGACGTCGGCGCCGCCGCCGGCGCCGCCGATACCAACGGTGGCCTTGCCCGGGCTTTCCTTCATCCAGGCGATGAGCTCCCGCAGGTTTTGCGCCGCGAGGCCCGATCGTCCGACCAACCACATCGGACAATCTGCAATAAGTGAAATCGGCGCAAAATCGTTCACGACATCGAACGGCAGCGTGTAGGTGGCGCCGTTGACGACATGGGTCTGCCAATGGCCGAGAATGAGCGTGTAGCCATCCGGAGGAGAACGGGCGACGTGGGTGCTGCCGATCGTTCCCGCGGCCCCCGTCAAGTTTTCAATGATGACGGACTGACCAAGGGAGTTCTTCATCCGGTCGGCGAGCACGCGGCCAAGGGTGTCGGTCGGCCCGCCGGCCGGAAAAGGCACCACGATAGTAATCGGCCGTGCGGGAAACAATTGTGCCCGCGCGAAACGCGAAGTGAGCGAAGCCGCGGTGGTCGCGGCCAGCCAATGTAGAAGCGTTCGCCGTCGAAACTTCATAACGCCTGCTACGCGCTGTCGTGAAATTATACCAAGGTTCCGGCCGCCGGTAATACTGGTTTTGCGCTTTGTTTTGCCTTTCCATTTCGTGGGGTCGCGTTTTTGTCCTTGTGTCATCTGGCTTACGTCTTGCCTTTGAATATGCCGCCAACATTGCGGATCGAAATGCGGACTACTAGCTTGAATAGGAAAGGCAGTGCCCGATTGCGTCAGCACCGGGGCGATTTTCGACGGTGCGCCGGGGCTCGAATTTGAGATCGGAGCACGCGCGACCACACGCCATCTCTTCTTCCGCTTGCAACAAATGGTAGCCTTCATCGCAAGCGGGAGGAGATGTTCATGGCCAAAGACCGTCGATCGCGCCGTGGGGCTTTCGCCGGAGCAGTCAAGCGCAGCACGCTTTACGCATTTGCCGGTGCCGTCCTGATAGCGGCGCTTGCGAGTACGGCCGCCCGCGCGCGAGACGATTATCCGTCACGCCCGGTGCAGATGATCATTCCGTTCTCTGCAGGCGGACCAACCGACATCGTTGGGCGCGTTATGGGCGCGAAAATGGGAGAGCTGCTGCGCCAGCAGTTCGTCGTGGAAAACAAAACCGGTGCCGGCGGCAATATCGGGGCTGAAGCAGTCGCGAAAGCCGCGCCTGACGGCTACACGATCTTGATGGCGACAGTTTCCACCAATGCCATCAATCCGGGTCTCTACAAACACATCCCTTACGATGCAGTGCATGATTTTGCACCGTTAGGCCGTGTCGGTGTCACGCCGACATTGCTTCTTGTCCATCCGTCGATTCCAGCAACTGATGTTAAAAGCCTCGTTACCCTGATTAAGGCCAATCCCGGCAAATACAACTACGGCTCGTCGGGACTTGGTTCGATTCTCCACCTGTGCGGCGAGGAATTCAAATCGCTGGCGGGAGGCCTGGACATCACACATGTGCCTTACAAGGGCTCGGCGCCGATGGACACCGATTTGATGGGCGGTCAGATCGCGATGGCCTTTGATGCCACGCCGACTGCAATGCCGCTGGCAAAATCCGGCAAGCTGCGCGCGCTTGGCGCCGGAATGGCCAAGCGCGTCGCGGCGATGCCGGATCTGCCGACTTTGCAGGAGCAAGGGTTGCCTGGCTTCGAGTGCTATACTTGGAACGTGTTTCTCGCCCCTACCGGCACGCCAAAGCCAATCATCGACAAGCTTAACGCGGCGATCAACAAATCGTTGGCTGATCCCGCGGTTTCCTCGGCGCTGGAAAAAGCGGGTATCGACCCGACACCGGGCAGCACGCCTGAGACCACGGGCGAATTTGTCAGGGCCGAGCTTGCGAAATGGGCGCCTATTATTAAGGCGTCGGGCGCCGAAATCGACTGAGCGGCTGTTTCCGAACAGGTCAAATCCGATCTCCTGACTTGCCGCGAGTTTTGCGCTTGATTCGCGCAAAACTTCACTGTGCCTTCGGTCACAGCACTTGGCGCCGTTCGTCCCTATCGTCGAGACAATGAGAAAGATGGAGATGTGCCATGACCATCTTCCCGCTCGGCCTTTCGCGTTTTTCAGACTTGATCACGGTCTGCTTCGTCCGCTGGAAACACCATTTTGCCGGCGCAAAGTTGGAAAATCTGAGCGACCGGGCTTTGCAAGATATTGGCCTGGAACCGTGCCGGCGTGACTTCGATACGGTGAAACCGTTCTGGATGCCGTGATCCAGCCTCGCTTTATGCGTTATTATGCATAGCGAATGATCACTCTTCGGCTCAGATCGAGCCGCACCTTGGTTTTGTGGGCATTGATCGCCGCGGCCTCAGCCGCCGGCTTTGAGCCTACTCGCGCACAATTGCGCGGCCACGGTGGAGCGGTGCGAGCGTTGGCAATTTCCGCCGACGGCCTGCACGTGATTTCGGCCAGCTTTGATACCTCGGTGATTCGCTGGTCACTGTCGCGCAACGTTGCCGAGCAAGTGATGCGCTTCCATGACGGCCCGGTGAATGCGGTCGCCTTGCTCAAGGACGGCCGCATCGTCACAGCCGGCGGCGATGCGCACATCGCAATCTGGACGGCAGGCAAGCAGTCACCCGATCGGGTGCTCGATGGTCACGCTGGACCGGTCGCCGCGCTTGCGGTTTCCCCTGATGGAAAGACGCTGGCGTCAGCGTCATGGGATCGCACCGTTCGATTGTGGCCGCTCGCCGGCGGGCCATCGCGTGTGCTCGAGGGCAATGGCCAGAACGTCAATGGCGTGGCGTTTTCGCCGGACGGGGCTGCCGTCATCAGCGCAGGCTATGATGGGACGATCCGCGTCTGGCAAACGGCCGGCGACGGCGCGTCCGTACACACCGTTCCCAGTCCATTGAATAGTGTCGTTATCGCTCCGAACGGTGACATCATTACTGCCGGAGCGAGCGGTAAAGTCTACTTCTTATCCGCGGCAGGTGAACTCTTGGCCGAGGTTGAAGCCGGAACCTCACCGATCGTTCAGCTTGCGATTTCAAATGACGCCAGACATGTTGCCGCTGCCACCACCCGTGGGTCGGTGGCGGTGATCGATCGCAGGGAGCGCCGGCTGATGCACACGCTGGTCGGTCCGGGACTACCGGTGTGGTCAGTCGCCTTCCTGCCCGACAATGCAACTCTGTTGACCGGCGGTACCGATGCGTTCATTCGACGCTGGAATGTCGTCACCGGCGAGCCGCTCGATTCGCTGCTGGTTGGCGCGCCTGAGGATCCGCTCAAGCAATATGCCGGAGATCACGGGGCTGAAGTATTCCGCGCTTGCGTCGCGTGCCACACTCTCAGACCTGACGAGGATCAGAAGGCGGGCCCGACGCTTTGGCGCATTTTCGGTCGTCGTATCGCGACGCTGCCGGGATATAATTTCTCTCCGGCTTTGAAGAAACTCGACATCGTCTGGTCAAAGGAAACCGTCGCGAGGCTGTTTGAGGTCGGACCGGCCCATTACACGCCTGGCACCAAGATGCCCGAACAGACCATCGGTGCGGAGGACGATCGCAAGGCGCTTGTGGAGTTTCTCGCGCGCGCGACCGCGAATTAGGATTTAGCTGTCGCTCTCGTCCTGGCGCGCCCGCAAATAATCTTCGGTGGTGCGCAACCGGGGCCGCTGCGGAGCGCCAAACGGATCGAAGTTCTCCTCGGCCGTCACTTGAACGCGACAATCCGCGCACATCTTCACCAAGTCGAGCCGGCGTTTGGAATCTTTGTACATCCAATGCTTGCCCTCAAGCTTGGCCGCGACCCGCTCGACCGAGCTCTTAACTCCGAACGGAGTGCCGCAGCGGATGCAGAGGAACGGCTCTTCCTCTTTGACAACATGGCTCGATGCCGTCGCGGCGCGAAAATCGATCTGCGGCACAAGCGTGATCACCTTCTCCGGGCACGTCGCCCGGCATAACCCGCATTGCACACAGGCAGCTTCGGTGAAGCGCAGCGTCGGCCGATCCGGATCGTCAGACAGCGCCCCCGTCGGGCAAGCCGAAACACAGGACAGGCAAAGGGTGCAGCCACCGACATTGACCTCCACTTTGCCGAAAGGCGCCCCCTCGGGCAGCGCAATGACGTCGACCGGCGCCGGAGCGGCGGCATGCAATTCGCGCAAACTCAGCTGCAGCACTTCGCGCTTTTTGCCGACGGCGACGAAAGTAGCGGACCTGCCTACCGCCCCGGCAGCTTCGATAGCGCGTAGTGTCTGCCCGAGCACGTCCGGATCGTCTGTTTCAATGCTGGCGATGCGCCGCCCATCGAAACCAAGGCCGGCGACGATCGTCTGCCCAAACGCAATCGTTTTGTTCAATCCGCTTATGTCGTGACGCGGTTTAGCCCGCAGCAGAAATCGCGCGGCCGTGGCGCCGTAAGCAAATGCGCCAGCAAGCGTCTCAAGCCCGAGCTGTGTAATCTCATTGACTTCCACCGGCAGGACATTCGCGGGCAATCCATCGCCATATCGGGCCAGCGCCTCAATCAGCGGCCGCCCATGGTCTGCATCGTGAAACAACAGCACCGGCTGCACGCCCCCCGCCTCGAGAAAAGTTGCGAGCAATACGCGCAATTTTCGTAAATGCGCGTCCGCAGGGGGCAGTGCGTAGCCCGCGGCGCCGGTCGGACAGGCCGCCGCGCATTGGCCGCAGCCGGCGCAAATCTGGGCGTCGATTGCGACGTGATCGCCGTTCGGCGCGATGGCGCCGGTGGGGCACAGATCAAGACAGCGATGGCAACCGACAATGTTCGATCGTGAATGCGCGCATAGATGTTCGGTGAATGCGATATAGCGCGGTTTTTCGAAACTCCCCGAAAGCTCGCGCGCTTTCAGCACCGTCCGCAGTACCGCGGCCGCGTCCCCAGGATCGGCCCGCAAGTAGCCGTCGCGCAACTCCGGCGAGGAAACCAGCGGTGCGCCACCAGAAAGATCGATCAGCACATCGGACTGCAATTCGACATCATCGCGCGGAACAGCGAAATTCAACCGATCGCGCGACGAAGGCGCTGGCGCCGCATAGTCATCAACACGCAGCCTGAACGCGCCAAGATGACCGCTGGCGGTTCTGATCGTGCCTTTGTGCAGCGGAAATTCCGTGGTGCTCAGCGGCAGTATCGCGTCATCTTTGCTGAGGAGGACCGTGACATCGAGATGACCTTTGAGCAAACGGGCGGCTTCCACCACCCGCTCATCCTTGCCGTAAAGTACAGTCGAGCCTTCGCTGGTCAAACTCACGACAGGAACATCGGGCATGGCTTCGCCTGCCGCGGCGATCAATGCCGCGATCTTTGGTCCCGCCGCCTTCGCGTCCTTGGACCAACCCGCGGTTTCACGAATATTGACAAACGTCATCGCGTTCCCGCCACCGATCTCGCCAAAGAGGGGTGCCTCCTGCGTGCATGCGACCGTGATGGCTTGCCCACCCGCCGCCGCGTCGCGCACGCGATCGAGTTCGGCCCGACACAGTTGCCGCCCGCGAACCACGTCGGCGCCGCGGCAAGCGCGCTCCACGCGGGCGCCGTCGAGCGGGATGGTGTCCTCGCAGGAGCAGATCAGGACTTTGCGCGGCCGCTCGGCCATTTTCGTCATCCAACTCCGTGTTGTTTCGTTGCTTGCACCCTGGTGAATCGCGACCGCCACCGGTTCAGGCTGGCGCGACAAACACTCGGCCGCGAGGCCTTTATGGGCCACGTGGTTATATGTAAAAAGATCAGACATTAACAGCGAGGATGGATGCCGCCGGTGACGCAGGCAGGTTTGGTGCCGGAATTGGCGCTGCCACCGCCATACCGGGCGGTGCGGCTGCGCGAATTCGGCGACGCTTTTGCTCATGCCGCCATGCTGGCGCCGCAGCACGGCGCCGGAACGCTCGTCTATGTCGGCCGCTTTGACGTTGCCGAATTTGCGGTTGTGCTCGAGCCCACCGACCCGCTCGTTCGCGCCCGCCGCGTGTTCTATGCCGGAATGGGTGCGCTCGCCGACGCGATCGCTGCGGCGGCGCCGCCGGAAACGGCCATTCGCATCAAATGGCCGGACGCGCTGTACGTGAATTGGGGTTTCGTTGGGGGTGGGCGGCTGGCGTGGCCGGAAAGCACCGGCGAAGCAAACGTTCCGACATGGCTGGTGTTCGGCGCGACGATCCGCACAGCATGGTCCAAGCGCATTGATCCGGGCCTTAGTCCCGAGTTGACCGCGCTGGACGAGGAAGGCTTCGCCGAAGTCACCTCCAAACAAATCGTTGAGAGCTTTGCGCGCAATTTCATGCACGCGTTCGATGTCTGGCAGGAAAGCGGTTTCTCAAGCGCCGTAAGACCCTATCTCGATCGGCTTGCGCGTGAGACCCGCCAAAGCTGCGAGATCGAGGAGAACGGCGATCTCATGCTGCGGTCCGAAAGCGGCGGCACGACTGAGCGCCAAGCCCTGCTGCCAAAGCTCACAGCCCCTGCCTGGCTCGATCTGGCATATAAAGAACCGTCGTGAAGCTCTTGCGCACCATTCGTCTGGACGTATCGGACACGTTCGTATTCGGTGCGGCGGCGGAGCCCGGCGAGTGGGCCGTTTCGGGCGCTTTCGTGTTTTGGGACAAAGATCCCGCAACGCTCGACGGCAAAACGCGCGCGGCCTTTCGCAGCGGTTTTCTCGGCGTGAGCTCACTGGGCTGGTCGACTTTGGTGCAGATCGTCCAGACAACCGAGACCGAGCGGACGAGGCTCGTTGCGCTCTTGGCCGAACAGCTCGTAAGCCACTTCGGTGCGCCGACCCTAGCCGCAGCAAAAGCCGCGGCTGAAGAGGAAGTCGCTTTTGCGGAATCGCTGTGCAGTGTACCGCAGGACAGCATTATCGCGGTACATCGCAGATACGAAGACGGCGGGGTGCGCGAGAGTTTCCGCACGCTGCGACCGCGCGATGGTGCCAAACCGGCGCGCGTTTTCTCTTTCTTGGAGGTAGAAGGCGAAGACGAGCCAAGCGAACAGATCGATATTGCGGCGCTGGCCGAGCGTGAGCACAAATGACCGACTTCTGGCACAGTTGCGGCCATCACTTTCTCGACCGCGACGAGAGCGGCGGTTATGTCGTCACCGACGATTTTCTCAAAGTATATCTGGCCCGGCCCGAATTGATCCCGCCGCCGGATGCCTGTTCCGCCGAGCGCAATTTGCACGCGGCGCTGATTGCAGATCCTCGCCGCCGCGTCGCACCTTCCGACATTATGGAAATCGCTGACAAAGATGCGCGCGAGAATTGGGAAATATTGATCGCCTTCCGCGATCACCTGCTCCGCCACAAAACACTGGAAGCCGCATATATTGATCTCATGCGGCGCGGAGTAGGCAGAACACCGCCGCTGTTCATCAATCAGCTCGTCCACGTCATCCTACGCAATGCGCTCGATGACGTCGCCGATCCGCATATATTGCGCGCAGCCGAACTGTTCTTCCGCACCCAGCGGGTCACGCTGCACGACGGCTCCCTCATCGCCGCTGATGAGGAAACGATCGCGGGCGGTGGTGAAGTGCAGGTCTCGCCGCTGGTCTCGATGTTGGGATTACCACCAGATGCCGCGATCGAGGTGCTCAATGACAACAATGCCCGCGGCTACTGGGAACGCAGTGATCGTTTCGACATGGCGCTCAATCTAAGCGGCGGCCATGACGGTCTTTCAGCCCTCGCCAAAGCCATGGAGCGATGGGTGGGCCACCTTTTAGGCTTCGCGGTGACGATAGAGCCGCTAACGGAGCTGCGCAACGCGCCGCTGAGTTGGTATGTCGGACTTGATGCCGACGCCACCCAAATCGGCAATGCGTTGTGGCAGGGCGACGAGCCGGACGAGAACGCGATGGCGCACGTGGTCGGCCTGTTTCGTCTGAACTTCTGCGACCCTCAGCTTATGCTTGATAAGGTCAGGGGCGAGCCAATTTATCTTGTGCTCGCGATGTCCCGCGAACATCTGATCCGGATGAAGCCGCAAAATCTCGTGACCGGCTTGCCGGTAAAACATCTTGAGGCGGTGAGTTGAGCATTATAGCGCCGGCCAAAACGATCACCGTCGGCATTGTCGCCGAACGCAGCAAGGGCGCCGGTCCATGGACCGATTATCTGTGGCGTCCCGTGAGCGCGTTCAGCGGAACTCCCGGCGCGCCGGCTTGGACCAAGCTTTCCGACGACGGTCAGCGCGCGACGTTCTTTGTCGGAACGACCGATATCGAGCTTTACCGTTCGGAAGCCGGCAACTACCGGGAAAATTTGCTGGTCGAGCGGCCGCTGCTGTGGGTCGCGCTGCGTTCGACCGCAGGCGATCCACCCTATGTGCTGGCCGGCGCGACCGCAGATCCGGCGGAAGGTGAGTCCTGGGTCGCGCTCGGTACCGATCTGGTCGATTCCGTATCCATGCCTCGAGCGGTTGAAGCCGTCGTCGCCGAATTCGTTTCCGAACACTATGTCGAGCAAGCGTTTCCCAAGCGCAAACGCGACCGCGCGGATCCGGAGGGCATGGCGCGGCGCTTGCCGGAAGGCCATAATCGGAAGCCATGAGCAAATCCGAAAATAGCGAACTCGAAAATTTTTTGACGCGCTGGTCATCGCGCAAGCTTGCAAACCGTACGCAGTCGGCGCGGCAAGATGCGCCTGCCGAGCACCAGTCTAGCGATGAGAGCCGCGCGGTCGAGAACCGTGCACTTGCTGAGACGGAGAAAGACGGCGACGCGCAGGACAATCAGCCATTCGATCCTGCGCAGCTGCCACCGCTCGACTCGATCGGCGCCGACACCAACATCGCCGCCTTCTTGCGCCGCGACGTCCCGCCTGAGTTGACCCGTGCGGCACTTCGACGCGCCTGGACCTCCGATCCAGCAATCAAGAATTTCGTCGGGCTGGTGGAGAACGGATGGGACTTCAATGACCCATCCGCAATGTCTGGCTTTGGCCCTATCAGTGCCGAAGAAGTCGCGCGCCTTGCCGGCAAAGTCATCGAGGTGTTGCCCGCGCCGGAGGACCAAACAAAGGAAGTGGCGACGAGCGAAAAAAAATCTCAGCTTGCGAAGACCAATGCGCTACCCACGGGACCGCTTGAGGCCGCGCCGAATACTGAAGAGGCTGGGTACGGCACCGGCAATGACGCAGCGCAGCAAAACAAGACAGGCAACAAAGGCTGAGCCCGAGAAGTAGATCGGGTCGCCTTCTTGCTTCCGCCTTTCCGCACCGCGACCGACTTTCCGATCACGTTTTGGTGACGCGCAGGGCCGAATCCCGTGGGGTCTCTGGCGCAGCCATAGCCTCAAGCTATTGACCGCGGCTTTAGCGCAGCGATAGCCTTTACCCGGCCAAAATCCTGTTCACGTCGCTGGCCCGCGGCGCGAGCCGGGATCAGCAAAAACAATGTGAACCATGGCTGACCGGGGACTCCAGGAGGCTATTCGCGCCGTCGGTGGCGTCACCGAGCTCGCGCGCCGGATTGGAATTTCTCAGCCGTCAGTTTCGAACTGGACCAAGGTGCCCGCCGAACGCGTTCTTCAGGTCGAGAACGCGAGCGGCATCGCCCGCACGATCTTGCGGCCGGATCTTTATGTTGAACTGAACGTGGACGACGTCTCTCGCGGCCGCGCGCAGGAATACGCGTTGTTGGCACGACTGCTCAGGGATCCACCTGATGCAGCGTTCTTAAAGCAGATCGGACAGTTGCAGAGCGATGAAACGGCGCTCGGAGCCGCGCATCGTGAATTGGCCGAAGCTGCCAAACGCACAAGCGCGGCCGACGTGGAGCGCGAATTCTTCGATCTCTTCATTGGCGTCGGTCGCGGCGAGCTCCTGCCTTACGCGTCTTATTATGTCACCGGCTTCCTGCACGAACGGCCGCTGGCGCGCTTGCGTCAGGATTTGAGCCGCTTCGACATCGCGCGCTCCGAAGGCGTCGCCGAGCCTGAGGATCATGCCGGCATCTTGTGCGAGGTCATGGCCGGTCTCGCCAGCGGTCAACTGCCGGCGCCCGAAGAGGCGGACCGCACGATATTCGAGAGCCACATCGCGCCATGGATGGCGCGCTTCTTTGCTGATCTCGAACGTGTGGAGGCTGCAAAATTCTACAAGCGCGTTGGTACGGTGGGCCGCATTTTCGTTGAAATCGAAGCGGACGCATTTGCGCTGCCGCTATGAGCGCGTCCTTAGGGAGGACTGGCGATGAAACAGGGCAACAAAGCTAAAATTGACCGCCGCGACCTTCTGCGCGCGCTCGGAGTCGGTGCCGGCGCAGCGGCAAGTCCTGTTGCTCTCGTCACCGAAGCACAGGCCGATTCTGGAACCAACGATGAAAAGCGCAAGGCCCGCTACGACGCCAACTCCGAAGACGTGAAGGCGTTCTATCGCGTCAATCATTACCCGAAGTGAGGGAGGCACACGTGCTCGTCAAGAAATCAGACAGTCAAGCGCGCCGCGGCTCTCTCGCAAGCCTCGCCGCCCACAGCGCCGCACTCGATCGCCGCGCATTTCTGCGACGCTCGGGAATAGGCGCCGCCGGCCTCGCCACTCTCGGCACAATGCCTCTCGCGACTGTTCGCAAAGCGGATGCGGCCGCCGCCGGCCCGCTCAGCGCGGGTGCGGCGATTCGTAAAAGTGTTTGCACCCATTGCTCGGTCGGCTGCACGGTCACCGCAGAAGTTCTAAACGGCGTGTGGATCGGTCAGGAGCCGAGTTGGGACTCGCCGATCAATCGTGGCTCGCATTGCGCCAAGGGCGCTTCGGTGCGCGAACTCGTCAGCGGCGAGCGCCGGCTGAAATATCCGATGAAGCTGGTCGACGGCCAGTGGACCCGCATCAATTGGGACCAGGCCGTCAACGAGATCGGCGATAAGCTGATGGAAATCCGCGGCAAGTCCGGCGCGGATTCAGTCTATTGGCTCGGTTCAGCCAAAATGACCAATGAAGGCGCCTATTTGTTCCGCAAGCTGGGCGCATTCTGGGGAACAAATAACACCGACCATCAGGCGCGCATCTGCCACTCAACGACCGTCACCGGTGTAGCCAATACCTGGGGCTACGGCGCGATGACCAACAGCTATACCGACATTCGCAACGCCAAGACGCAAATCATCATGGGCGGCAATCCAGCCGAAGCCCATCCGGTCTCGTTGCAGCACCTGATCGAAGGCGCCGAGATGCAGAAGGCGAACGTGATCGTGATCGATCCGCGCCTGACCCGCACCGCCGCGCATGCGACCGATTATGTCCGCCTGCGCCCCGGCACCGACATTCCGGTGCTCTACGGGATCATGTGGCACATCATCCAGAACGGCTGGGAAGACAAGGAGTTCATCCAACAGCGGGTCTACGGCTACGCAGACGCACGCAAGGAAATGGAAAAATGGACACCGGACGAAGTCGAGCGCGTCTCCGGCGTTCCCGGCGAGCAGCTCAAACGCGTTGCCGAGATGTTTGCCAAAAACAAGCCGTCCACTCTGATCTGGTGCATGGGGCAGACTCAGCACACCGTCGGCACCGCGAATGTGCGGGCAAGCTGCATGCTGCTCTTGCTTACCGGCAATGTCGGCGGGCCGGGCATGGGCGCCAATATCTTCCGCGGCCACGACAACGTGCAGGGCGCAACCGATGTCGGCCTCGATGTCGTGACGCTGCCCTTCTATTACGGGCTGGTCGAAGGGGCGTGGAAACATTGGTCGCGGGTCTGGGAAGTCGATTACAACTATCTGGTCGGCCGCTTCGACGATAAAAAAATGATGGAGACGCCGGGGATTCCGCTGACGCGCTGGTTCGACGCCACGCTGCTACCGAAGGATCAAGTCGCTCAGAAAGACAATGTGAAGGCGATGTTCATCCAGGGGCACGCCAGCAACAGCATCACGCGCATTCCGGAATCATTAAAGGGCCTCAAAGCGCTTGAGCTTCTGGTCGTCGGCGACCCGCATCCCACAACCTGGGCTTCGCTCGCCGTGCAAGCCGGCCGCAAGGACAATATGTATCTGCTGCCGGTGGCGACCCAGTTCGAAGGCCGCGGCTCGCGCGTTGCCTCTAACCGCGCGCTGCAATGGGGCGAACAGATCGTCAAGCCGATCTTTGAATCAAAAGACGATCTCGAGGTCGCGTACTTGATGGCCAAGAAGCTCGGCTTCGCCGATCAGATGTTCAAGAACATCAAGGTTGAGAACAATCTACCGGTCGCCGAGGACATTCTGCGCGAGATGAATCGCGGCAGCTTCTCGACCGGCTACTGCGGTCAATCCCCGGAACGGCTGAAATCGCACATGGCGCACCAGGCCGATTTCGACATGCTGACGCAGCGGGCCACCACCGGTCCGAACAAGGGCGATTACTACGGCTTGCCCTGGCCGTGCTGGGGCACGCCGGAGGTCAAGCATCCGGGCACTCCCCTCCTCTACAACACCAATCTTGCGGTGATGGACGGCGGCGGCTGTTTCCGCGCCCGCTTCGGGGTCGAGCGCGAGGAAAAGCGGCCGGACGGCACTGTCATCAAAGTGAACCTGCTCGCCGAAGGCTCCTACTCCAAGGATTCGGAGATCAAGGACGGCTATCCGGAGTTCACACTCGCCGTCCTCAAGAAACTCGGTTGGGACAAAGACCTGACCGACGCCGAGATGGCCGTGATCAACAAAATCAATCCGGCAACTCCGGACGCGGTCTCATGGTCGACGGACTTATCAGGCGGCATCCAACGCGTCGCGCTGATGCACGGCTGCGTCCCCTATGGCAACGCCAAGGCGAGGATGAATGCTTTCGGCCTGCCGGATCCGATCCCGGTTCACCGCGAACCGATCTACACGCCGCGTGTCGAGCTCGTCTCCAAGTACCCGACCTTGCCCGACGCCAAGCAGTTCCGGCTGCCAAACATCGGCTTCACCGTACAGAAGGCAGCCGTCGACAAAGGTCTTGCCAAGCAATTCCCGCTCATCCTGTCGTCGGGTCGCTTGGTCGAGTACGAGGGCGGTGGCGAGGAAACCAGGTCCAACAAATGGCTCGCCGAACTGCAGCAGACGATGTTCATCGAGATCAACCCCGCTGATGCGGCCGAACGCGGCATCAAGGACGGGGCGCTCGTGTGGGTGACCGGCGCCGAGAACGGATCAAAGGCAAAAGTCGCCGCGCTTGTCACCGAACGCGTCGGCAAAGGCGTCGCCTGGATGCCGTTCCACTTCGGCGGCTGGTTCGGCGGCCAGGATCTGCGCGCCAACTACCCGGCGGGCACCGATCCAATCGTGCTTGGCGAGAGCGCCAACACCATCACGACCTATGGCTACGATCCCGCAACCGGGATGCAGGAGCCCAAGGTCACTCTGTGCCAGATCACGGCGGCTTAAGGAGAGCGGGTCATGGCTCGAATGAAATTTCTTTGCGACGCCGACCGTTGCATCGAGTGCAATGCCTGCGTCACCGCCTGCAAGAACGAGAACGAAGTGCCCTGGGGCATCAATCGCCGCCGCGTCGTTACGCTCAACGACGGCAAACCCGGCGAACGTTCGATATCGATGGCCTGCATGCATTGCACCGATGCGCCCTGCGCGGCGGTTTGCCCGGTCAACTGCTTCTACACCACGGCCGATGCGGTCGTGCTACACAGCAAGGACCTGTGTATCGGCTGCGGCTATTGCTTCTACGCATGTCCATTCGGCGCGCCGCAATATCCGAAGGTCGGGAATTTCGGCTCGCGCGGCAAAATGGATAAGTGCACCTACTGCGCCGGCGGGCCGGAGCCTGATGGAAGCAAAGCGCAATACGAGAAATACGGCGCCGATCGCCTGGCCGAAGGCAAACTGCCGCTGTGCGCCGAGATGTGCTCAACCAAATCGCTGCTTGCCGGCGACGGCGAGGTGATTGCGCAAATCTACAAGGAGCGCGTATCGCGGCGCGGCTATGGCTCGGGTGCCTGGGGCTGGCAGACCGCCTACGGCGAAACCATTACGACGTGAGTGACATGGCAGCGCGCCTGCGCGCTAGCCAAAAATGGAAACGGCACGTTTTAAGGAGATAGGCATGGCGAGGCTTTTCGCGCGGATCCGCACGATCGCCGCAGCGTTCGGGCTCCTGCTTATGATCGTTGGACCGGCAAGTTCGCCGGCGTCGGCGCAGGTCAATCCGAATGCAAGCGCTGTCCAGGAGCAGCAACTCCTTAATCAGCTCAAGAGCATTCAGGGGCTGGGGACGATCCCCGATACCAAGTCCTACGTCCTTGAGCATCCGGCGGGACGCGATTGGCAATATTTTCACAACGTGACGCTGCGCTGGATCGCTGCCATCGCCATCCTGGGTCTTTTCGGTGCGCTCGTCATCTTCTATCTCGTGCGCGGATCGGTGAAGCTCGAGAGCGGTTTTTCCGGGCGAAAAATCGTGCGCTTCAATTGGTTCGAGCGCTTTGTGCACTGGATGACTGCGGTCTGCTTCATCATCCTGGGGCTTAGTGGTCTCAACATTACCTTCGGACGGCCGCTGCTACTTCCGCTCGTTGGTGCCGACAATTTCACGGCGTGGTCTGAATGGGCAAAATACGCACACAACTTTTTGAGCTTCCCGTTCACCATCGGCGTCGTGCTGATTGCCTTGATGTGGCTCGCCGGCAATATCCCAAACCAAACCGATATCGAATGGCTCAAGGAAGGCGGCGGCATCGTTGGCGACAAGCATCCCGCGGCCGACCGCTTCAATGCGGGCCAAAAGGTGGTCTATTGGGTGGTCGTCCTCGGCGGTGTGCTCGTGGCGATCACGGGCTACATGCTGATGTTCCCGTTCTACGGCACCACGATCGACACAATGCAGCGGGCGGAAATGATCCATGCCGTGGTGGCCGCCTTGTTCATCGCCTTCATGCTGGGCCACATCTATATCGGCACAATCGGCATGGAAGGCGCATTCGAGGCGATGGGCGAAGGTACCGTAGACGTCAATTGGGCCAAAGAGCACCACAGTCTGTGGCTGTCGAAGGAGATGGAGCGCGAAAACAAGCCCGCTCGCGCCGTACCGGCTGAATAGTCCATGATGGCCGGACTTGCTCCCGCCTGCGGCCCGAAGCTCGTGCTGCTTCGCGCATAACGCATCGTTCCTTCGGCGGGCAAAGGGCCGGCCATCCACGTTTTTATTTTCAGCTCTGACCTGAAACCGTAATGCCCGCCATGAACGGGCGTCACAGGCGATCAAATCTCATCTTGCTCTATAACCTGTCAGACGCGCGCGTAGGGGGTCGCGAACGCCTCGTCGACAGGTTCTTGCACACGATTGAGAACAATCAACCCGATTGCGGCAAGGACGACGGCAGCAACGCAAGCAGTAAGAAAAGCCTTCATGGCGTGCTCCCTCTCCGATATAGCTTCCGGCTATATAGCAAATAGTCACATTGAGAGGAAAGGCGCGAGCGCCGCGCTTCATGGAGTCGCTCACTATCCGGTGCTAATAAACGCCCGGCATGAACGATTTCATAACAGCATTCCACACCGCCTTTACATTGATCGGCAGCTTCGACGCCGAATTGCGCGGCATTGTTTTATTGTCGCTGGCGGTCAGTCTGACCGCGAGCGCCTGCGCCTTTGCTATCGGCGCCCCGCTCGGCACCGCGCTGGCGGTTTACCGCTTTCCCGGACGCGGCACCCTGATCGTTATAGTCAACGCACTCCTCGGCCTGCCTCCTGTAGTCGTGGGTCTCGCGGTTTATTTGTTGTTGTCGCGGTCGGGGCCGCTCGGCTCATTCGGCATTCTGTTTACACCTTCGGCGATGATCCTTGCCCAATGCATCCTTGGCCTGCCGATCGTCATTGCGCTCGTTCATCGGCCCGCGGTGGGACATTGGCACGCCTATGGCGAGGCGCTTCTGGTCGACGGGGCCTCGCGTCTGCGGACAATTTGGCCGTTGATGAATATCGGTCGCGATGGATTGCTGACCGCCTTTCTTGCCGCCTTCGGTCGCGCCATCGCCGAAGTCGGCGCAATCATTATTGTCGGCGGCAATATCCGGGGCTACACCCGCACGATGACCACCGCGATCGCGCTCGAGACCAGCAAAGGCGATCTCAGCCTCGCGCTGGCGCTTGGCATCATTCTCATCCTGCTGTCGATGACAGTCAGCGCCGTGAGTCTATTTTTCGGCCGCGCTTTGGCGCAACGCTAATTAGTCGCCGCCTTGCGCGGCGGGAAAAACAATTGCGCGCCGTTGATCCGATAAGACGTGATAGCGTCGCCGCCGGCTTTCGAAGTCAGCCATTCGTGCCAAATCTTGGCCTCGCTGTATTTGACTTTAGGCCACTTCGCCGGATTGACCAGGATGCTGCCATAGGGATTGAACAGCGCCGGATCGCCCTCGGTCAGTATCTCCAAGCCTTGCCGGTTCTTGAAATTGGCCCATGTGGCGCGATCGGTCAGCGTATAAGCATTCATCGCGGCTGCGATGTTTAGCGTCGCGCCCATGCCTTGGCCGAGATCGCGATACCACCCGCCGCGCGGATCGGGTTGGACACCGGCTGATTTCCACAGCCGAAGCTCCATTCGGTTGGTGCCGCTGTCATCGCCGCGGCTCGCAAACGACGCCGCGGCCAGGGCGATTTGTTTCAATGCCGCCCCGGCGTCCTTTAAGCCGCGGATGTGCGCCGGGTCGCTGCGCGGTCCAACGATCACGAAGTCGTTGTACATGACATCGCGACGGTCGACGCCGAAGCCGTCGGCCACGAACTTGTCTTCTCCGACGCGATCGTGAACCAATAGCGCGTCGGCGTCGCCACGAGCGCCAATGGCGAGCGCCTGCCCGGTTCCGACCGCGACGACGTGCACAGTGGTGCCGGTCGCCGCGGTGAAGATCGGCAAGATGTGGTCGAACAATCCTGAATCCTGAGTCGAGGTGGTTGAACTGAGCGTGATGAAACGTTCATCGGCCTGCGCCGAAACGGCGGCAAGAATGGCGACGAGAAAGGCAACAAAACGGATCATGCGAGCTGCCCCTTTGGCCGGCCGCGCGTTCACGATCGCTAATCCGGACCTTGCCGTCATTTTATTGTTGAATGTGGATATTGTTGTCGCGGATGACCTGCGCCCAGCGCGCGATCTCGCTGTTCAACAACGCACTTGCCGCCGCGGGAGAACGCTGGTCTGACGGGAAGACCGACACGTCCTGCGACGCCCAGACGTTGACAAGCGCTGGATCGGACACTGCATTTTGCAACGCTTTATTGAGCGTGCCGATAACTGACTCCGGCGTTCCCGCGGGGACGAACATGGCTTGCCAATACACCACATCGAGCTTCGGTCCGAATATGAGCGGAATACAGTCGGCAGTTGGAAATTCCGGCAGCTTTTCTTTCGAAGTAACGCCATAAGCTTTTAATGCCCCGGTGGCGACTTGCTGCACGGCCGACTGTGGAGTGGCAAAGAACAAGTCCACCTGCCCGCCTAACAGGTCCGTCACGGCCAGAGCTGCGCCACGATATGGAATTTGATCGAGCGAAACGCCGGCTTCTTGCGCAAACAGGCTGGTGGCAAGATGTCCGGTCGTGCCGTATCTGGCAATCGCCACTTTCAACATCTGTTGTTTCATCAGGGCGACCAGATCGCGAAGCGTGCTCGGTTCAAGCGTCTTGCGGCCGACCAGCACCAAGGGGTTACGGTTGATGAGCATTACCGGCACGAAGGTTTTAACAGTATCAAATGGAAGATTTTCGTAGAGCGAAACATTCGCGGTGATCTGTAAATTATGTATCAGCAGCGTGTAGCCATCGGGCGTCGCGCGCGCCACTTTTTCTGAACCGATAATTGTGCCACCGCCGCCGATGTCCTCGACGACGAAGCTTTGCTTAAGCTGGGTCGAAAGCGATTGCGCAACCATGCGAGCGGTCTCGTCGGTCGGGCCGCCCGCCGGATAAGGCACGATGATAGTGACGTTGCGGCTCGGGTATTGTTTTGCGGCAGCTGTAGCGAGCATCGACGCTAAACCCAGCGCTGCCACTGCCGAGACCATGACCCCCGTTTTCACTCACTCCTCCCCGGTATCGCTCATCGCAGTTGAATTTTTCCGCTCCGGAATGATTGGCAATAACAGATACGGCCGCCGATCCTTTGAAAAGTGCAGCGTATTTTGGGTCGCGAAACGACCTGGCGACCGATCGTTCGGATCAATGTGGAGAAACGGCCCAACACCTTTCATCGGATAGGGCGCATTGGGCAACGCAATGTCCTTGCCGTCGACCTCATAGTCTCTGCCCCTGATGCTAAGCGCGAGCTGGTAGCCCGGCGGGATAACGATTGAGGTTGGCCAGATTTCAACATCAAGTTCCACGGCCTGCCCCGGTTGCAGTGGCCATTCCTCGTCGTGCGTGTGCCAAGGCCGATACGGCAGCGATTTCTCAGCATCGAGTTTGCGATGCGAGGCGCGGAGCCAACCGAGCCCGATCGGCACGCGCGGATCATTGGAGCCAATGAAGGTAATTTCTTTCCCGTCCGGATCAAACAAACGCAAAGCCAGGAATACGTCGGCGTCTGCGGTCTGCGAGGACAGCCACAGTTTCGCGGCAACCGGGCCGGTGATTTCGACGCTCCTTGCCATCGGCGGGGTGCGAAAAATCAAGCCCTCACCGGCGGCCTCATAGGCCAATGTCATGGATTTTGGCGACGCCTCTGGCGTGAGAAGCAAGCCGTCCGGGTGCAAGAAGTATTTCGTCCATTGCGTCCGGGCGATCGGCCATTCATTTTCGCCGCGCAGCACGAATTTCTCGTTTGGAAGGCGAATATTCAGCGCGACGCGCGGCTGTTTGTCCCAACCGGTGTCTTCACCTTTGAGGAAGTAGCCGAAAAACCGCCTCTGCAAAGCTTCGCCATATTTGCTGTAGAAATGCGTGAAGTGAGTATCGCCGTGCACCTCGAGCCACTTTTGCTCGGAGCCGGCAGCCAAGTATCCTTCGAAATTGCCGCGCGTGTGCAATCCCATGCCGCCCCAATTGGCGGCCGACAGCAGTGGTGCCGTAATCTTGGAAAAATCGGCGGTGCGCGCCGCGTAATATTCGTCGTAAAGCTTGCGCCGTTTGGCTTCGTCAGGCGAGTCGGCCCGATTTACCACGAGCTCTGAATCAGCAAGCGTATCCGGCCCGGCGACTAGTTCTCCCGTCACCGCGCTTTTGGGACCGCGGCCACCTATGCCGTGTTGCATACTGACCACCTGGCGCGGGAACCAGCTGCGGAAGAAATCACTGAGGATGCCGCCGTGTCGGCACAGCTCGCGGTAATAATCGGATGAGCCCTCCCAGATGCACAATGCGGCAAGGTGTGGCGGGTACAGCGCCCCCACCGTCCATTGATTCATCGCGTAATAGGAAATGCCGTTGATCCCGACCTTTCCATTGCTCCAGGATTGCGTGCCGGCCCATTCGACACACTGGTACAGGTCTAACGACTCGCGCGGGGACCACACGTCGAGCACGCCGGGCGAGCGTCCCGCACCACGCGAGTCGACGCGTATACAGGCATAGCCGTCCGGCACCCATCTCTCAGGGTCGACCAATTCCCAGTTCTGATATTTGTTGGTCGAGCCGACGAGAACTTCCGGCGCCGCTTCGACCAAGCGAGCCCAATTGCCTTTGTAGCCTTCTTGAAACGACAGCCCCTTGGCATACGGACCGTAACTAAGGATGACCGGATGCTTCCCCTGCCCAACTGGTCGGAACACGTCGGCACGCAGAACAATGCCATCGTCCATCGCGATCGCGACATCCCACTCGATCTGCATCTTGTCGCGAATCTCAGATTTTGAGTCACTCATGATCAATACGCTCACGCCGTCCACAAAGAGCCGGCAGCAATCCGCTGAAGATCTTATTGGCCTGCATTGCTGCTGCGATTCCCCTAAATCGAGGTTCGCCATACCGCGAAGTGGCGAATAAAAGGTGGATATGATGTCTTCCTGCCATAATTCGGCTATCGATTCCTCCATTGATTCGGTTGAAACTCGATAGGATCCCTCCTCCAATCTGGAGTGTTCATCGATTTCCTCTGCGCGAGGTTCCATGCCCACAGCAGGAAACAGCGGACCCAAATCGGCCGCTCCTCAGGTATATTTGCGCGCGATTATTTATGGCCTGGAAATTGCGATCGTCGCCATAGTCTACATTGGCGTCGCCAGGACCTCGCTATTAGTTCCAGCCGCGGTCCAAACGCCGCTATGGCCACCAACCGGAATGGCGCTCGCCATCATCCTTCTGCGCGGCTATCGCATTTGGCCAGCGGTCCTCATCGGATCATTTTCCGCGATCGCGATAACAACTGGGGTGCTGACCGCGCAGGGCCCGTCGATCGCGATCGGCACCACGCTTGCGGCAGTGGCTGGAGCAAGGGTCATCAATTATTGGTCCTACGGGACCAAGACTTTTTTCACGCCGCTGGGCATCGCGCGCTTTGTGCTCATTGCCTTTGTACCAACGGCGATGCTCAGTACCGCCGGCGCCATATCAGGGCAACTTTTCAACACCGAGCTCGATTTCAATGCTCTGGCGGTCACCACCGCGATCTGGTGGCTGACGGATGCGGTGGGAAGCGTGATTATTGCTCCGGTGATTGTGCTCTGGGCGACAACGCCGTTGCGGGCAAGCGCCAAATTGGATCTGGCGGAGACAGCCGGCATTATTCTCGCTGCAGCCACCGTGGGTGCCATTGCCTTTCTTCCTGTGACGGTCGGGTCTCTAAAGGTTCTACTGCCCTACCAAAGCGTTTGCGGCTTTCTTATTTTGCTGCCGTTGATGTGGGCTTGCCTGCGCGGCAATCAGCGGGCTGCCGCGACCGCCGCATTGATTTTCTGCGGAACCGCTGCATGGGGCTTTGTCGACGCCAACGGCGCGGTGTCTAGCTCGATTTCGCTTTTGCTGCTGTTAGCACTCGCAATCAGCATATCAATCGCGCCTCTGTTTTTAAGCACCGTCGTCGCAGTGTACAATGATAGACAGAACTATCTATTGTCCGAGCTGAGCCGCGCCAAGCTCGATTTTGAACAAACGCAAACGGTACTCAAAAGCACTAAACGCCGATTTCAAATCTTTCTCGAGAGCGTTTCTGATTACGCAATTTTTGTCCTTGATTCGTCCGGTCACGTGGCCAGTTGGAACAGTACCGCCCAGCAAATAATCGGTTATGCGACGCAAGAAATCGTCGGCAAACATTTCAGCATCTTTTACCGGCCTGACGAGCGGCGCGCCGGCGTGCCGAATCGTGCATTGGAGTTGGCCCTTCAAAAAGACAGACACGAAGTGGAAGGCTGGCGGATCAGGAAAAATGGCACGCCCTTCTTCGTGACTGGGGTCCTCACCGCGATCCGCGACGACAATTCCAATCTTCTCGGCTTTGCCAGCGTCATCCGCGACGCAACCGAGCGACGCGACACACAGGAGAAGCTGGTTGAAGCGCGTGAGCAGCTTGCCATGGCGCAAAAAATGGAGGCGATCGGTAAATTGACGGGCGGCATCGCGCACGATTTCAACAATCTCTTGATGATAATCGGCGGCAGCGCGCAATTGTTTAAGCGCCTGCTTGATCCGAAACTGCCCCGTGCGATCGAAGCATTGCAGAGTGCTGCCAAGCGGGGTGAAACGCTGACGCGCCAACTGCTCACATTTTCGCGGCGCCAGCATCTCAGCCCGACCGTCGTCGACTTGAATGCAAGCATCAGAAATCTGCGCCCGATGATTGAAAGCTCATTGCGCGGCAACATCGTCTACAAGGAAACGATCAACCCGAATCTCTGGCCGGTTAAGGTCGATCTGGCCGAGCTGGAATTGGCAATCGTCAACATCGCGGTAAATGCCCGAGATGCAATGCCGAACGGCGGCGTCTTCGCGCTGACCGCGGAGAATGTAACCGTGAATAACAGCTCCGGTCAGGATGGGCAGAACGGCGATTTCGTCGCAATCGAGTTTGGCGACTCCGGGACAGGGATTCCGCCGGATCTTCTCTCCAAGATCTTCGACCCGTTTTTCACTACAAAGGAGGTCGGCAAGGGGAGCGGCCTCGGCCTATCGCAGGTTTACGGCTTTGCGCATCAGTCGGGAGGAACCGTGCGGGCGGAAAGCAAGGTGGGGCTCGGAACTGCGATTACAATCTATCTGCCGTCATATGCGGGCGTCGCAATCGATGCGCCGAAGATCTCCGAGACCGCGCGTGCCCCGCGGCCGATGGTTCTTATTGTTGACGACAGTGCGGAGGTCGGCGAAGTAACGTCCTCGCTGTTCGAGCATCTCGGCTATGACACGGCGTATTGCGATTCGGCCGAAGCGGCATTGCGCCTGCTGGCAGACGGCACCAAGATTGATCTTGTTTTCAGCGACATCGTCATGCCGGGCACCATCGATGGCGTCGGTCTCGCCGGCGAAGTCCAGGCGCGGTACCCGCATTTACCGGTGATCCTCACGACCGGTTATAGCGATGCCGCGCAAGCGGCGCCTCCCAGCCTGCCGATCTTGCGCAAGCCATTTGATGCCGATGCGCTGCGAAGCTTTATGCAGGGACTGGCGTAGGGCCCGCGCTGAGCGTCGTTCGCGGATTGCACCGGGATTGACCGCCGTAAATGGACTTGGCTGGCCACGCAGTCTGGATCGAACCAGTCTCCACCACGAATTCCCCGCTAACAGGGAAAAATACAGGGAAATTTACAAAAGCTGGCTCGTTATCGGGGCCGGAGCGCTCAAATTATCCGATGTTTTGGGGACTTTCGTCCGAGTCGCCGATTAAATCGAACAGGGAATTGCTAGAGGGGAAACAGGGAAATCATTTTCGGACACAGGGAATTTTGCTCGAAATAGCGCCTGCCCTTCTGCTGCAATCATCACCTCAGATTGGCCGGTGGCACCGGCTAGCCGTAACGGCCCCGCGCGCAGTGATCACTCGGCGGGCGACGCGCCCCAGTGACCGCGGCCGGCTCGGCCGGCCCAACCGGAGAAGCCAATCCAAGTTTGGGATCAAGCATCCAGAGGCATGCCAGGCCTCATATCGGACCAGCCCAAGGCTATTTATTCGACCCGCCGAGAAAAAGCGACAGCGGGCCGACGCAACCCACATCCAGGGGCTTGTGTGCCCGTCCAGCGGCGCGAGGGCAAACCGCTGCGTGGTGATCTAGGCGACTGATAGGAGTCCTTCGTGATCCTCGATCCAAGGATGCTCTCATGTCCGCTTTCGGGGGTAAAGCGGACATCGAAATTTAAGAGCCTCACGTCCGCTTTTGAACCAACTGCGACATTGGCTGTGCATTGCGGCAATGGTTTTGATGCCGATTCCAGCCCCTATCAAAGCACTCGTTTGAGCCGCTAAGATGCCGCCCCCTGAGCTTGGGGTCGGACATGCAGCGCCGCGAGTTCATCACGCTTATCGGCGGTGCATGAGTCTGCATTTGGCCCGAAGAGGGTTGCCAAGGTTCGGGCCGATTCGAGGCTCTGCAAATTGGGCCGTTCGCGGTATTAAAAG